>QZKV01000121.1 GCA_003599575.1 Desulfobacteraceae bacterium
AGGGTTCATCCAGAATCAGCAGGCAAGGATCGGCAAGCAGGGCCTGGCAGAGCAGCAGTTTGCGCATCTCTCCGGAGGAAAGGGCGGCCAGCGGTTGCTCCCCTATCGCCGCCATCTGGAGAAGATCCAAAATCCGCTCCCGCCGCTTTTGAGCGGCCGGGGAGCGCTCCGCCGGCCCGGCGGTGTGCAGCAGATCGCCGGCCGGCGTGCTTTCCGGCGAGCGCCCGGCGAAATGCTGCATTTCGCTGAGCAGCCGTTCATGCTGATAAAGGCGGTGGTACTGTTCCGGGGAGACCAGCGCGATGGGCGTCCGGCCGGCGCACCAGGCCGGATGATTGCGGTAATGGCGCCTGACGGCGCCTTGCACTACGGCCGCCTGCCCGGTCAGCACATGGGCCAGGGTGCTTTTGCCCGCGCCGTTGGGCCCCCAGATCACCCAGTTTTCGCCGCGTCCGATTTGCCAGCAAGTGCCGGCCAGCAGCCGCCGGTCGCGCAGGCGCACGGTGATATGATCCAGCGTGATGAAGGGTTTTTCCGTCATTCTCCCAAATCTTTTAGCGATTGACATCTTACCTGCGGTCATTAATTTGGCAGATCATATCATGCAGAGCGACGTGAGGGAACTGGCCCTGAGATCGTCCGGCAACCTGACCATAAAGGTGCCCCATCCAGCCCGCAAGGGAAACATGAGGTTAAAGTTGAACCAGTGGCGTGAAACCTCTCCTGATGCGAGAGGTTTTTTTATTTTGAACGGACTTTGAGACATTACCGGCCCGCTCGCAGCAGGCCGGCAATCGGAAAGGAGCAACCGTATGGGTTATTATAACAATTTTACCACCACGGTGGTCGGTTCCTACAGTGTACCGCGCTGGTACGAAACATTGGAGCGGCAGGTCGAAAAAGGAATCCTGGCCGCCAGCGATATGTCCGATGCGCAGTTTCGGGCGACCCAGGCGGCCATCGTCGATCAGGAGATCGCGGGGATCGACATCATCACCGGCGGCGAGATGCATCGCCGCACCAACAACCGCCATGCGCCTCCCAACGCCATGTTGAATTACTTCTGGCAAAAGATTCCCGGCTTTTCCAAAGAAACCCGGCCCAAGAAGATCACCATCAAGGATCCCAATGTTTTTCATCCCGCGGCCGTATGCACAGGCAGGATCGGCGAGGCGGACCTTGGACTTGTGGAAGAATTTTACACGGTCTCCAGGTACGCGCGCAGCGACGTCAAGGTGACCATGACCGGCCCCCACATGCTGGCCAAGGTGGCCCATGACGAATACTACGGCGATATGGCCCGTTTCATGCAAGATCTGGCCAAGGTGATCAACCGCAACTTCCTTGCGCTGGAAAAGGCCGGATGCCGCCATATCCAGATCGATGAACCGCTGTTTGCGATTGCCGACGACCGTGAAGTCCAGGCCGCCGTGGATGCCATCAACCTGGCCCTGGAGGGACTGAACTATGCGACTGTCCAGGTGCATATCTGCCAGGGCAACTATGCCGTTGGCGAAGACTATGACGGTCAGATCGGCCACCGCTACTTCGATACGGGCCGCTATCCGGCCGCCCTCATCTGCAAGATCAACTGCGACGCCCTGCTCATCGAACACGACCTGACCCCGGCATATGAAGGCCTGGTGGGCAATAAACAGCTGTTCATCGGCGCAGCCGACGTTCAGGATCTGAACATAGAAAACCCCGAGACGATCATCGAAAGAGTAACGAAATACCCTTGGCTTTCGCCCGCGCAGACCCTGATCACCACCTCCTGCGGCCTGAACCATCTGCCGCGCCCCGTCGCTTTCGGTAAACTCAAGGCCATAGCGGATGCCAAGAGAATACTTCTAGAACAATAGAAAAAATGGCGGCCCTTATAAAGGCCGCCCCTCCTTTGCTTTGTGGTGATCCTCTCATTTCTTTTCAAAACGCCTCTAGGGCAGCGGCTGTCGATGGATGCATCGTCGTCCCTGCTCATTGCAGGCATTTTGTCGGGATAGGCGGCTTCTCCGGTTGCTGGCTGCTCCATCGTTTTGTGATCAACGAAGTTTCTCCTCATGCGGAAGAAATCTTCCGGCGTATTCAGATTGGCACATCCTGTTATGTCGCCCTGGCGCAGGGCGCCAACGATGTCGGCGGACTGGAAGCCGTAAATTTCCGCATCGTCTTTCAAATAATGCTATATTGGATTCTGACCGTTCCGGCGGCTGCCGGAACGAGCATGCTTCTATTTTTCATATTCAGCGCGGTTTGATAGGAGGGACCATGCGCCTGCCGTTCAGATCGATATTTGTGACCTCACCTTTTGAAGCGCTTCAAGAGCACGCCGAAAAAGTGAAAGAATGCGCCTGGGTGTTCCAGCAGTCGATCGAATGCTATGTTTCGCAAAAGTGCCACCGGTTCGACGAGTTGCGGCAAGAGGTAATCCGGCTGGAAAGCGAAGCCGATGCCATCAAGCGCCGCCTTCGCGGCCATCTGCCCATCGGGACGCTGATGCCGGTCAGCAAGTTCCAGTTGTTTCGCTATCTTCGTGAGCAGGATGGCGTAATGGATGCCGTGGAAGATGTTTTGGACTGGATTTCTTACCGCCCCGAACCTGGCATCCCTGCTCAAGTGGAAAAAGAATTTCTTTGGCTGGTCGATGCGGTGATCGAGCCGATCGAGGAACTGAGCCTGATGGTCCGCGAAGCCCGTGAGTACTTCAGGACCTACAACGACCAGCAGCGCATGCGGGTCAAAGAAATCATCCGCAACCTTCGCCAGCAGGAGCACGAGGCCGATAAAATAGAGCACACGATCAAAACAGCGGTTTTCCACCTCGGGACCGATGCTGTGACGGTTTTCCATTTGGTACTGCTTGCCGAACTTATCGGCTCCATCGCCGACCATGCCGAAAACGCAGGCGACATGATGCGGGCCATGGTGGCCAAATAACTGCGCCGTGAACACCGCAACGCGCTCATCGTGTTAGCCGGTCGGAACGCCATGGCTGCAGAAACCGGCCCAGCCACCAGATCCTTCCTGTTTCGACCGCCCCTTCCAACCACTAGCCTCCGCGCCCCCAGCCTCTCCGCGACAAATGTTATATGCACGACTTCAGCGGAGTGGAGCGGCCTGAGGGGCCGCCGATTGCAGATTTGAAATTTCAAATTTGAAATTTTCAGTGCAGCCTGGGTTGCCCGCCAGTTTCAAATTTGAAATTCGATTCGAAATTCTCTAGACCCGTTGGGCCACCATGTCGCCGACCTGGCTGGTGCTGTAGCCCATCTTGCCGGCCGACAGGCTCTTGACCTTCGTCGCTGTGACGTCGCGCACGGCGTTTTCGATGGCGCGCGCCGCTTCGATCTCACCCAGGGTTTCCAGCATCATGGCGCCGGCACATATCGCCGCCAGCGGGTTGATGATGTTTTTGCCCGTATACTTGGGCGCCGAGCCGCCGATGGGCTCGAACATGCTCACCCCCTCCGGGTTGATGTTGCCGCCCGCCGCGATGCCCATGCCGCCCTGGGTTTCAGCGCCTAGATCCGTAATGATGTCGCCGAACATGTTGGAGGTCACCAGCACGTCGAACCACTCCGGGCTCTTGACCATGTACATGCAGGTGGCATCCACGTGGTAGTACTCGCGTTTGACATCGGGATAATCTTTTTCCCCGATTTCATGGAAGGCGCGCTCCCACAAATCGAACACATAGGTCAGCACGTTGGTCTTGCCGACCAGGGCCAGCGTGTTGACATCCGCTTTGCCCTGGGCTTTTTTGCCGAACTTGCGGGCATACTCGAACGCATAGCGCAGGCAGCGTTCCACCTGGTGGCGATTGTAGACCATGCTCTGCACGGCCACCTCGTGCGGCGTGCCCTTCATCGATATGCCGCCTGTGCCGGTATAGATGCCGCCGGTGTTTTCGCGCACCACGGCGTAGTTGATCTGCTCGGGACCTTTGTTTTTGAGCGGGGTCTCAACGCCCGGGAAAAGGCGCACCGGCCGCAGGTTGATGTATTGGTCCAGTTCGAAACGCAGGCGCAACAGAATGCCCTTTTCCAGGATGCCCGGTTTTACGCCCGGATGGCCGATGGCGCCAAGGTAAATGGCATCGAAACGGCGCAGCCCGTCGACGGCGCCCGCGGGCAGAATCTCGCCGGTGCGCAAATAGCGCTCGCCGCCGAAATCGAAATCGGTCATCTCCAGCGTGAAGCCGAATTTGGCCTGCGCCGCATCCAGAGATTTAAGCCCCTCGGCCACCACTTCCGGGCCGGTCCCATCCCCCGGAATCACGGCAATCTTGTAGGTCTTGCCCATATCTCCCTCTCCTGTTTCATCCGGCCGCGCCTTGGCGCTGATCCTGATTTCTTTTGGTAAAAGTGGATTTCTATATTAATTCAGGAGGCAGGGTCAAGAGCTGTTGGCTGCCTTCAGCGATTCCGGGTGAACGGGATTGGACTCGTGCGTAGCCCGTGCATTCGGTCACGAGCGTGCACGAAAACCAAGCAGACCGCGCCGGCTCATTTCGTCCGCCCCAAAACACCCCCTCCATCCAACCCCAACGTACCCCCGGGATTCATGATGTTGCGCGGGTCGAAATGGCGCTTGAGCGCGCGCAGCACGGCCATCTGTTCGGCTCCGAGGTGCGCTTCCATCCACGGCCCCATCAGCTTGCCTGTGCCGTGATGATGGCTGAGCGATCCGCCGTGCGAAAGGATTTGTTCGATGATGCCGTTTTGGAAACGGCGGTATTCTTCCACTCCGGTCATGGGCATGATGAAGATGAAGTAAAGATTGGTGCCCTGGAGGTAGAAATGCGACGCGTGGGCCAGGCAAAGGGTTCGCGGACGGGCTTTGATGAATTTGCGCACGCCGCTATGTACTTTCTCCAGGCGGTCCCAGGTCACGGTGGTTTCCAGGGTATCGATGAGAATGCCCATGTCAAACAGATCGTCGCGCGCATAGGGGTCGAGAAAGCGGCCGTGGGCCCAGCGGGCCACCGGGTAGCCGCTGAGCCACAGGCCGCCCATTTTTCGGCAAATGCTTTTGCTGCGGCGGGCCACATGGCGGCTGAAGCCGGCTTGCCCATCCGATTGGCCGATCAACAGGCAGCGCTTCAGCTCATGCAGCCCGCGCAGGCGCAGCAATGCCTGCGCCACCGGCGAGCCCAGGCCGTACATCTGCACGGCGGCTTCGGTTTCCTCGGGGTCGGAGATGCGCAGCACGGAAGGCATGCCGAATTCACCCTGGGAAATCTCTCGCGCGGTCGCTATCGCCGACGGCCAGTCCGGCAGCATGTAGGCAAACCGTTGCGTGTTGGCGGGCATCCAGCGGAAGATCTTCAGAGTAGCGGCTGTCAGCACGCCGAAAGCCCCTTCACTGCCTTTCATGATGTCGTTCACCTTCGGACCGGTGGCGGCGGCCGGAAATTCGGCCGTAACGAAGCTGCCTGTCGGAGTGACATATTCCTGGCTGATCACCAGATCATATGCGTCGCCGTAGTAGCTCGATTGCTGCCCCGCCCCCAGTGTCGCGATCCATCCTCCCACTGTGGAGTATTCGAAAGACTGTGGAAAATGACCTCCGGTGTAGCGCCGGCCCGCTTGGAAGTATTCGGGGGCTTGGTTCAAATACTTCTCGTATTCAGGGCCGAACATGCCTGGCTCGACCGTGATGGTCTGGTTGGTCTCGTTAAATGCCAGCACCCGGCGCATGTGGGTGCTCATCACCAGCGTGACCCCGCCGTGGGCCGGTCGTACCCCCAGGGTCACCGATGTCCCCCCGCTGAAGACCGTCACCGGAATGGATTCTGCGTGGCAGTACTGCACAATGTCCTGTACATCCTGCTTGTTTCGCGGGTGAAGCACCAGATCGCATGCCGGGGCCGGCAACTCCCCCCGCAGTTGCAGAATCTCCTCGGCGGACTGGCCGTGGGCGTAGCGCACGCGTGCGAAATCATCCTGACCGGCGTTTTCGGGGGTGACCATAGCGGTCAGTCGTTCGATCTGTTCGGGTGCCAGGCGGCTCGGCCGAGCCGCACGAACCTCTGCCACGCCGGTTTGACGCGGCCGCCAGGTCTCCGCCGTCCATCCCAATTGCGCTTGAAGAAGGCGGATCAGGCCGCTTTTGGGGTGATGAAACCGCCCCGCGGCCCCCCACTTGAACACGGCGCGATAGGAGTGCCGGGGCGGTTCCTGCCGGAACCAGTCGGGTGAGACCGATCGCTTGCGCATGATAGCTCCTGTTGGCGAGAATGGCGGGATGCGGGTCGGGTGAGCATCCCTTGTCCTGGCGCTGCACCGGCGGTTCGTCCGGAAGTTATTGCCGATTCAATGAACGGTTGACATTGAATGAGCTGATCTGGTATGACCTCTTACCAGTCACTCCCCCAAAAATAAAGCTAAAAATGATGACCCGTACCGCAACCCATCACATCGTCGCCTCCAAATCACCGCTGCCGTTGCGGCCGGCTCAATTCGCGACCAACCATCTGATCAGCGGCATTCTGAACGGCATCTATCCCTCCGGCAGCCATCTGCCCAACGAGCGCATGCTTTCGCAGCAACTGGGGATCACCCGGCCGACGCTGCGGGAAACACTCCAGCGTCTGGCCCAGGAGGGCTGGATCACCATTGCGCACGGCAAACCCACCATCGTAAACGATTATTGGCAAACCGGCGGATTGAGCCTGCTCGGCCGCCTGGCCCAGCACAGCGATCTTATCTCAAACGGATTTGTGATCCACCTGCTCGGACTGCGGCAGAATTTGATGCCCACGATCGCTGCGGCGGCGGCCGCGCGGGTCCCCGCCCTGATTCTTAAACAGCTGGCGGATGTTGAGAACCTGGCCGATGATCCGGTCGTCTTCAGCGCGTTCGACTGGCGGCTGCAACTGCTCATGGTACGCCACTGCGGCAATCCGGTGTACACTCTCCTGTTCAATGATTTCACGCCCCTGTATCACAAGGCGGCCGCCTTATATTTCCGTTCGGCCGTGGGACGCGAGGCCTCGCGACGCTACTACCGGCGCCTGCAGGAGGCGGTCCACAGCCACAGCAGCGGCATTGCGGCCGTGGTCGAAGCCGCCATGCAGGAAAGTCTCGATTTATGGAAATCGGGATTGGAGGAAAAATGAATCACCTGCCGGATACCTGCGATCTGCTGATCATCGGCGGCGGCGTCACCGGCGCCGGCATTTTTCATGAAACCGCGCGCTTGGGCGTGCACGTCGTGCTGGTCGAACAGCACGATTTTGCCTGGGGCACCTCCAGCCGTTCGTCCAAGCTGATTCACGGCGGATTGCGCTACCTCAAAGAAGGCCATTTCTTGCTGACCTGGGACGCCGTCAAGGAACGCGAGCGGTTGCTGCGCGAGGCCCCCGGCCTGGTCACCCCGATCGCCTTTGTGGCGCCGATTTACAAGGATCGCGCGCCCGGCCGCTGGATGTTGGAGGCAGGGCTTTCCATCTACGATCTGCTGGCCGCCAAGCGGCGCCATCGTTTTTTGAAACCGGAAGAGATCGTGGTACAGGTACCGTTTATCGAACGCCACAACCTGGTGGGCGGATATGAATTCTGGGATGCCCAGGTGGACGATGCCCGCCTCGTGTTGCGCTTGATCGCCGAAGGGCAGATGGCCGGCGGTAAGGCCCTCAACTACACCACGGCGCTTTCAGTGGATCGCGACCCGCGCGGCTGGGTCAGCGGAGTGACCCTGCAGGATGTCGAAACCGGGGAGGTCAGGAGCATCCGCACACCGGCCGTCATCAACGCCACGGGGTATTGGGCCGAGCGCCTTCATCCCCAAACCAACGCCAAACGGCACCTGCGGCCGCTGCGCGGCAGCCACCTGATTTTCCCCCGGGATGTCTTGCCGGTGCAATGCGCGGTCTCCTTTATGCATCCCCAGGACCAGCGGGCGGTCTTCGTGCTCCCCTGGGAGGGGGTGGTGCTGGTCGGCACCACCGATCTGGATCACCGTCCGGATCTGGTCACGGAGCCGACCATCACCGCCGAAGAGGCCGATTACCTGCTGGAGGGGGCGCGCGCGCTCTTTCCCTCGCTGGGGCTGTCCCTGAGCCAATGCACTGCCTGCCTGGCCGGGCTGCGTTCGGTGATCAGCAGCAATGCAGACCTGGCACCTTCGGAAGAGTCCCGCGAACATGACATCTGGACCGACAACGGCATGGTGACCATAGCCGGCGGAAAGCTGACCACCTACCGGCGCGTTGCCCTGGATGCTTTAAAAGCAGCGCAGCCATATCTGCCCGGACTCGAGCGGCTCTCGGCGGATGGTCCGGGATTTGAAGGCGCCGCTCCCCCGGCTGCGAGCAACGGGATCGATGCGTCCGTTTGGGAACGCCTGGTCGGCCGTTATGGACGGCGGGCTGGTGCCATTGTGGCCGGTGCGCACCCGGATGACTTACATTGCATTCCCGGGACCCGCACCATCTGGGCGGAGCTGCCCTATGCGGCCGGGCATGAATCGGTGCGCCACCTGGCGGACCTGCTGTTGCGCCGGGTGCGCATCGGTTTGTTGTTGCCCGAGGGCGGTCGGGCACAGCTGGCGCGCATCGAGCGTTTGTGCCGGCCGGTGCTGGGTTGGAGTCGGCGCCGCTGGCGCGAGGAAGTCAACTCCTATTTGTGCTACTGGCGTCACGCGCACGGATTCCCATGGCTGGCTCCACCGGAAAGCGTTCTCAAACGCATCCTGAATGTCCTCCGGAAAAAACTGCGCTGGAAGAAAAAGATAAATTTCGGTGATGGAAGTAGAAATCTGGAAGCACAAAGTTGAGGCATTCTTCATCTGACTAAAGCTTCATTGCTTTTCCAAAATCAGCGCACTTAACTCTCAAACACCACCCGCACTGAACTCATATGCCCCATCGCGATCGCATTCTGGCCATCGACAACGGAACGCAGAGCCTCAAAGCCATGATTTTCGATCTGAACGGCCATCTGCACGCCAAGGCCCAGGTGGCCTTCAGGCCCTATGTTTCCCCTCAGCCCGGCTGGGCCGAACAAGATCCCGAGCTGTTCTGGCAGGCCCTTTGCGAAGCCTGCCGGCGGCTGCGCGAGGACCCGGCGGTTTCCATGGCATCGCTGGCCGGCATGGCGCTGACCACCCAGCGCGCCACCGTGGTCAATGTGGGGGCCGACGGCCGCCCTTTGCGCCCGGCCATCATCTGGCTGGATCAGCGCAAGACGCGCGGTCTGCCGCCGCTGAGCGGTCCGTGGGGGTGGATTTTCCGCCTGGCCGGTTTGAACGGGACCATCAACTTCATCCGGTCCGAGGCCGAAGCCAATTGGCTGGCCCGGCATGACGCCGACGTATGGGGACGCACCCACAAATACCTGCTGCTGTCCGGGTATCTCACCTATCGGCTCACCGGCCGGTTTGTCGATTCGGTGGGTTGTCAGGTGGGCTATATCCCTTTTGATTACAAGCGGCTGCGCTGGTCCCGTTCATGGGACTGGCATTGGCGCTGCCTGCCGGTCACCCGGGCCATGCTGCCGGATCTGGTGTCGCCCGGCGCAGCACTGGGTCGGATCAGCCAGCGGGCGGCCGAACAGACCGGTCTGCCGCAGGGGCTGCCGGTGATCGCCGCGGCGGCCGACAAGGCTTGCGAAGTGATCGGGTCGGGAGCCCTGGCCGGCCATATCGGCTGTCTGAGTTACGGGACCACGGCCACGATCAACGTGACCCACCAGCGCTATGTGGAGCCGATCAAGCTGTTGCCCGCGTACCCGGCGGCCGTGGCCGGTCATTACAACGTCGAAGTGGAAGTGTACCGGGGTTACTGGATGGTGGAGTGGTTCAAGGAGCAGTTCGGGTATCTGGAGCAGCAGGAAGCACTGCGCCAGGGGGTCACGGCCGAAGTTCTGTTCGAACGGCTGCTCGAACAGGTGCCGCCCGGGGCCATGGGGTTGATGCTGCAGCCCTACTGGAGTCCGGGACTCAAACTTCCCGGACCGGAAGCCAAGGGGGCCGTAATCGGTTTTGGGGATGTGCACACCCGCGCGCATTTGTACCGCGCCATGCTGGAGGGACTGGCCTATGCCCTGCGCGAGGGCCGGGAGCGCCTGGAACGGCGCACCCGCACCCCGATCACATCGCTGCGGGTGTCCGGCGGCGGATCGCAAAGCGACCGTGCATTGCAGTTGACCGCCGATATCTTCGGCCTCCCGACCGCCCGGCCGCACCTGTATGAAACAGCCGCTTTGGGTGCGGCCATAGACGCCGCCGTGGGCCTGGGATTGTACTCCGATTTTGCTTCGGCCGTGCAGGCCATGACCCATACCGGCCGGTTGTTCGAACCTGATCCGGTGAGCCACCACCAGTACGAGCGGCTGTACCAAGAGGTGTACAAGAAGATGTACAAGCGTCTCAGGCCGCTCTACGAGAAGATCCGCGAAATCACCGGCTATCCACAGACCGAAGGCTTGTAACCGCAAATTTATCCGCAAAATCACAGATAAGTCCAAAATGCGATTTCAGGCGCGTGCATGAGAAATCCTTCCAAATGGATCTGGTTTCATTTCTCACTGATGGATGAATGCCGATCGACTCGCGGATTTCCCAAGAAGCATTATCTTGCATTCGCATCAACGACGAGGGAAATCCCGGCAACCGAAATTGTGAAAGGAACGCCCTTATGGGTCCTGAAGCAGATGAATTCGACCTGTGCATTGTCGGCGCCGGCCCCGGTGGATTCGCCGGGGCCATGCGGGCCATCGATGCCGGCCGCAAGGTCTGCCTGATTGAGGGTGATGAAATCGGCGGTACGGGCGTTAAATGGGGCGCCCTGGCTTCCAAGACCATGTGGGAGCTGGCCAAGGATTATGCCGTGGCCTCCAAAACGGACCGCGGCTACCGCTGCTCCGGTCTGAAGGTTGATTATCAGGCCGTGCGCGAGACGGTCATTCAGGCCGTGAAAGAAAAGCAGTACCAGTTGTTATCGCAACTTTCGACCTTTGCGCAAGGTCGCTGGAATGGTCCCGGCAGTGTCACCTATTTAAGAGGCTGGGCCGGCTTCATCGATAGCGGTCATGTGATTGTGGACCTGCCAGGCGGCGGCAGCAAGAAAATCGCCGCCGCTCATTTTCTTCTTTGCACGGGTTCCAAGCCGCGCCATTTTGCCCATGTGCCGGTCGATCAGGAGCGTATCCTGGACTCCGATGGCGTCCTGGGGCTCAGGCACTTTCCAAAGCGCTTGATGATCGTCGGCGCCGGCGTTACCGGGTGCGAGTACGCCACAATCTTCTCCAATTTCGGCCAAACGCAGGTCTTGCTGGTCGATCATCAACCCAAGGTGATTCCCTACGAGGATGACGACGTCAGTGACTTTGTCAGCCGTAACCTGGAGTTAAAGGGAGTCAAAATCTTCCACTCGACCCACCTGCGCGAGATTGTGCCCAAACCGAATCATCTGGAGGTCACTCTGGATTTTGATGACGGACACGCCTCGGTGATGGAAGTGGAAACGGTATTGATCTCTATCGGCCGGGAGCCCAACATCGGGCGCTTGAACCTGGCCGCGGCCGGTATCACGCCCGATTCGGGCGGTTACCTGGATGCGGATCAGGACTGTCGCGTGCGGGGCACCATCTATGCCGCCGGTGATGTGACCCACCGGCCGGCCTTGGTCAATATGGCGGTCATGGAGAGCCGCCATGCCGTCAAACACATGTTCAACTTGCCGACCCTGCCCCTGCATTTTCCCAACATGTCCACCGTGATGTTCTTCTATCCGGCCGTCGCCGCCGTGGGTTTGAGTGAAAAAGAATGCCGCAGGAACAACATCGCCTATCGTGTCGCCTCGTACGCCAACGCCTTGCTGCCGCGTGCAATTGCCATGCGGGCCGGCAGCGGGTTTGTCAAAATCATTGTCAGCGATGATGCCACCCAAAAAATTCTGGGCATGCGCGCGGCCGGTCCGCAAGTTTCCAACACGATCATGTCGATCGCCCTGCTCATCGATCAGGAAAAAAACGCCCTGGAAGTGCTCAGAACCATGTTTCCCCACCCCACCATGTCCGAAGCCATCCAGGAGTGCCTGCGCATGCTGGTGAACAAATCGATCTACAAACCCGAAGCCTTTCCCGACCTGCTGAGCATCCGCCGCTGGCGGCCGGAGACGGGCTTTATACGGTAACCCGGCATGTTTGCCGGTTCATCGTATCTAGACCGTTACGGTACCCAATTTTAGCGGCTCTGGCCGCAGGAAGTGCTGGTCGTCGGCACCGGCAGATCCCGTCCTTTGAACCTGTTCAGGAGCACGCGCAGCACAACCGTTGAGGCCAGATTCCCCAGACTCAAACCGGCCGCACCGATCAGATGGCCGGGCGCACCGGCCCAGAGCGTGAGGGCGGCGGTGATCAGGACCATGCCCAGAAACGCGGCTTGACCGGCGATGACGGTGGTCGTCTTGCGCGCCAGCCCGGCCAGTCCTTCGCCCTGGGCCCGCAGCGCGACGCACAGCGGGAAGAGCACCAGACCGGCGGCGGTCAGGCGCACGATGGGCAAATCGGCCGCGGCCAGATTCTGCAGGCGCACATAGTAAAACTCGGCCAATCCGGGCAATGTAAACAGCAGGGGCAACAGTCCCAGGACGGTTCCGCAGGCAAGCGCGAATTTAAGCGTGCGCCTGCCGGCTTTATGGGAATGGAAAGTGAGCACCACCTCCTGCAGGCGCGTCGCTCCGAAGGCGGCGGGCGTGGACAGCCCCAGGGCCAGGTAATAGGCCGGCAGCATGCGTTCCGGCTGCGCGGCACGCGCAATGAAGGCCCCCAGCAATATGGCCGTGATGGACAACAGGTAACCGCTGGCCGAAAGGGGCAGACTGAACGCCAGCAACTCTTTCTTGCTGGGCGGCGGCATGCCTGAAGGTTCGAGCGCCGATATGAACGGAACGGCCAGCAGGGCCGAGGCCAGCACCTCCAAGGCTACGGGTATCGAGAGGCACACCACGGCCCAAATCGGTCCCACCGCACCCATATAGCAAAACAGCGGGGCCAGCAGGGCGGTAATGGCGATGCGCATCAGAGTGGCCATGCTGGCCCTGCCCGACGCCAGCCCGTTGTACATGCTGACCTGGTAGGGAATGCGCGTGAAAAACAAAAACTGCAAGGGCGCACTGGCCAGCAAGGTGAGATGGGCCGGCCGCGCAATGGAAGGCGGAAGCCCGATCCACTGTTCAAAAAGCAGCTTTGCCGCCGCGGGAATACAAAAAAGCACCTGGATCAGCACCGCCGACGCCGCCAGCCACAGCGTCAGAGAGCGCAATTGCGCAAATCCCTCGCGATTCCTGCCGAACACCATGCCGGTGGTGACCAGCCCGAACCCCAGTGTACCCAGCAAGAACATCACCGTATTGGACTGGGCCAGCCCCGCCACATTCAAGGGGCCGCCATCACCGCGCGCCGCCACCATGGCCACCAGCGGATAGGTCAGCCCCTGCGAAGCGGACTGAAGGGCCAAGGGCACGAAAAAACGCGCCAGCGTCGCATACGATGGATTCCCGGTTTGTGGCGTCATGGGTGCGGGTCGGTTTCGGTCAGTGGATGCATACATAAATCCGGGATTGGAAAATGGCTCAAGCGAGATCCTATAGCAGTATGCTCGGGGAGTTAAAAGGGGTAACCGTTGTCTGTGGAAAATAGAGTTGACTTCACCAGCAATCATCGATAGTCAGGTTGACTTCTCGCAAAGGTTGCCCAACGCCCGCGGCTACCGTGCTATCAGGAGCATGCAATGAAGGCGAAACTTGATTTCGACAAACTCAACGGGTTGATCCCGGCGGTGGTTCAGGATAATGCCAGTGGTGAGGTGCTCATGGTCGGGTTCATGAATCCCGAGGCATGGGAAACGACCTTGCGTACCGGTAAAGCTACTTTTTACAGCCGTACCCGGCAAACACTCTGGACCAAGGGATCGACCTCCGGCCACGTTCAACTGGTGAAAGAAATCCGCATCGATTGTGATGACGATACAGTGGTGTTGAAGGTTGAACAGGTCGGCGGGGCCGCATGTCATACCGGTCACCGGAGCTGTTTTTTTAAGCGCATGGGCAAGGATCGAAGCGTCGAGGTGGTCGGAGAGCCGGTCTTCGATCCCAAGGAGGTATATAAATAATGGCCTTACCTTTAAAGCTGGGTATTCCCAAGGGCAGCCTTCAGAACGCCACCATCGCCTTGTTCAAGCGGTCCGGCTGGAACATCGATGTCAACGGGCGCAGCTATTTCCCGGAAATCGACGACGACACCATCGAATGCGCCATCTGCCGGGCCCAGGAGATGTCGCGCTATGTGGAAAACGGGACCCTGGATGCCGGTTTGACCGGCAAGGACTGGATCGCCGAAAACAGCTCCAATGTGCATGTCGTGGATGACCTGATTTATTCCAAGGTCAGTTCGCGGCCGGCGCGCTGGGTCCTGGCCGTGCCTTTTGATTCGGCCATCCAGAAATTGGAAGATTTGAAGGGCAAAAA
Organism: Desulfobacteraceae bacterium; assembly: GCA_003599575.1. Classification (GTDB taxonomy): domain Bacteria; phylum Desulfobacterota; class Desulfobacteria; order Desulfobacterales; family Desulfosarcinaceae; genus Desulfatitalea. The sequence continues at coordinate 14,474 of QZKV01000121.1, forward strand.
AATTGCCACCGAGCTGGTCGCCTACACCACGCGGTTTTTTGCCGAACGCCACATCGATGTGGCCGTGGAATTTTCCTGGGGGGCCACCGAAGCCAAAGTGGTCTCCGGATTGGCCGATGCCATTGTGGAGGTGACCGAAACAGGAAGCACCATCAAGGCGCATGGCCTGCGCATCATCTATGACCTGATGCACACCAACACCCAATTGATCGCCAATCATGAGTCCTGGAAGGATCCGGCCAAACGGGAGAAAATCTTGCAGATCGGTTTGCTGCTGCAAGGCGCTTTGCGGGGTGAAAAGCTGGTCGGGCTTAAAATGAACGTTTCCACGGACAACCTGGAAGGGGTCATAGAACTGCTGCCCAGCCTGAATGCGCCGACCGTATCGCCGCTGTACCAGTCGGAGTGGTTTGCCGTGGAGAGCGTGGTCAACACCCACGTCGTGCGCGAACTGATTCCACGGCTGCTCAAAGCCGGAGCCGAAGGGATCATTGAGTACCCCCTGAACAAGGTTGTTTAAACCAAATTGAAGTTTGAAATTTCCAATTTGAAATCGACCGGGATCGCCGCCAGTCGGGCCGAGCGGATGACCTCCTTCATCGTCATGGATGTCCTGGAAAAGGCCTGTGAGATGGAGGCTCGCGGCATCGATATCGTTCATTTGGAAGTGGGCGAGCCCGATTTCGACGCCCCGGCCTGTGTGACCGAGGCCGTTACACAAGCGCTCAAAGATGGATTTACCCATTATACCCACAGCCTGGGCATCATAGAACTGCGTGAGGCGATCAGCGCCCATTATCTGGAAAAATACAATGTGCCGGTGGACCCGGACCGGATCGTCGTCACCTCCGGCAGTTCGCCGGCCATTTTCATGGCCTGCGCCGCTTTGCTGGAAGCGGGCGACGAGGTCATTTGCTCCGATCCCCATTACGCCTGCTATCCCAATTTCATTCAATTCGTCCAGGGGCGCTGTGTGAGGGTGCCGGTCAGTGAAGCGGACGGGTTTCAATACCGTCCCGAAGCGATCGCCGCCTGCCTCACCCAACGGACCAAGGCGGTCTTTATCAACTCACCCGCCAATCCCACCGGGACCCTGTTGTCCGCCGAGCGCATGCAGGCCATTGCGGAAATGGGACCAATCGTTGTTTCAGATGAGATCTATCATGGTTTGGTTTACGAAGGCCGGGCCCATTCGATACTGGAATTCACCGACCGGGCTTTCGTAGTCAACGGTTTTTCCAAGCTGTTTGCCATGACCGGCCTGCGCCTGGGCTACTTGATCGCGCCCCAGGCCTTCATCCGCCCGATTCAAAAGTTGCAGCAGAATTTTTTCATTTCCGCCAATGCAGCGGTTCAGAGGGCCGGCATTGCGGCGCTCACGCAGGCTCAAGCCGATGTGGCGCGCATGACCCGAATTTACGACCAGCGCCGGCGCTTCATGATCCAAGGCTTGCGCAAGATCGGCTTCAATATCGTTGTCGAACCCACGGGCGCCTTCTATGTTTTTGTCAATGCCAGGCACCTGTCGCACGATTCCTATGCCTTGGCTTTTGACATCCTGGAGAAGGCCCGCCTCGGCGTCTCACCGGGCATCGATTTCGGGCCCAATGGTGAAGGCTACCTGCGTTTTTCCTACGCCAATTCCCTGGAAAATATCAATGAAGGGCTGAACCGGCTGGAAGCCTACGTGCAGAGCGTACAGGCTCAAGGCAGGCGGTAGGTTTCGCCGGCCATCTTCCTTTGAAATCCACCCCTGCGGGGTCACTCCAGCAGTTTTCGGTGTACGGCATTCAGTTGCGATACCCTTCCAGGGAGCTGTCTCCCTTGTCGTACGCGTACTCGTTCTCGTACCCGACCGAAATGGTGAATTCGCGAAAGCAGTTGATTCCTGTCCGAGTACGAGGACGCTTACGATTACGATGAGCACGGTGCTGAACGGCGCATGGGAAAAGCTTATGAATCTCATTCAGCCAGAATCGCTGACCCATGCGCCGTCCGGTTGACTTTGGGGAAGCATTCATATAGGTTTTCAACCTCGATGCACCTTTTCGCCGATGTAACCACCGACCTGCCGAATGCGGTGATACCCGATGTCGGAAACCAATTTAATCCATACCATCGCCAGCCGCGAAAATCTGGTTCGTATCCTGGATAACCTCAAGGAGGGCATCATTGCCCATGACCTCCAGCGGCGCATTTTTTTCTTCAACGCCGAGGCCGAACGCATCACGGGGTACCGTCGGCAGGATGTGCTGGGGCGGGATTGCCATGCGGTGTTCGAAGCCCCTTTTTGCGGCCGGCGTTGTTCATTTTGCGATGGAGTGCCCAATGCCATAGGGGGTTTCGCCTATCCGCTGAACATCACCACCAAGCAGGGGGAGGTGCGCCGCATCGAGTTCCGGGCCACCATGATGCGCGATGAGCAGGGGGATTTCGTAGGCGTGCTGGCTGCGCTCAGCGATGTGACCGAGCTGCGCGAACTGCAGCGCCGCAGCACTGAAACGAACCGCTTCGCCAACATCATCGGCGGCGACTCCATGATGCGCGGTCTTTATCAACAGATCATCGATGTGGCGCAATACGATTTTCCGGTCCATCTGTTCGGCGAGACGGGGACCGGCAAAGAACTAGTGGCCGCTGCCATTCACAACGAAAGCCGCCGCGCGGGTGCGCCTTTCGTGCCGATCAATTGCGGGGCGCTGCCGGAAGGCTTGATTGAAAGCGAATTGTTCGGCCATGTCAAAGGGGCTTTCTCGGGCGCCATCCGTGACAAAAAGGGGCGCTTCGAGCTGGCCGACGGCGGCACTGTCTTTTTGGACGAAGTGGCCGAAATGCCCAAACCCCTGCAGGTCAAGCTGTTGCGCGTCCTGCAGGAGGGAACGCTTGAAAAACTGGGCGGTGAACGCACTATCTCGGTCAGCGTACGGGTGATCAGCGCCACCAACAAGGACCTTCGCAAGGAGGTGCAGCGCAACGCTTTTCGTGAAGATCTGTTTTACCGGCTGAACGTAATTCCCATTCATATTCCGGCCCTGCGCGAGCGCGCGACCGACATTGCGCTGCTGGCCAATCATTTTTTGCGGCACGCGGCCGAACGCAACCACCGGACGGCGCCTGTGATCGCCGAATCAGCCATCTCCCTGCTCATGGATTACGCCTGGCCGGGCAATGTGCGCGAACTGCAAAATGCCATGCAGTTCGCCGTCGTTCATTGCAGCAGCGGGATCATTACGCCGCACGATTTGCCCATCGAGCTGCGCGGGTTCAAAGGGGCGCCCGTCCGGCTGGAACGCTCCCGCAAGCTGGATGTCCAAGCCGTTCGTGAGGCCTTGCGCAAAACCGGCGGCAATAAGGCCAGGACAGCCCGGGCCCTGGGTGTCGGCCGCGCCACATTGTACCGCTTTCTGGAAGAACATGCCGAATTGAATCCGCAAGAATGATTTCAAATAATTTCAAATTTGAAATTTGAAATTTCAAATTTGAGATTCGAGATTGAGAATTTGAGATTTGAGATTGAATTAAGCGGGGCGCCCCTTTTTCGGGGCGCCCCGTTTTCCGTGGGATGGCCGGGCTAAGCGGCGTCAATGGAGCGCCGATCGCTCATATCCATCAAAATGCGCTCGCGGGCTTTGTCCAAGCCCAGGGCTTTGCGTTTTTTATCGATGTGCGCGATCATCAGCCGGGCGATATCGTGGGGATCTACTGCGAAGCCCCACTTGCCGAAACCCATGGTTTCCAGCTCCGCGAACAGATGCTTGTGGAACTTGGTGCCTTCTACAATGGGGAAGGTGACGCCGAACACTGTATAAACGCCGGACGCCACGAAGTACTGCCCGATGCAGATGGCTTTCTCGCTCATGTATTCAGGGGCGCAGCCGGCCACCGGGAGATCGGCGATGCTGTCGCCCAAGCCACCGGTTTTGACCATCTCCGCGGCGGCGATCAGGATGCGGCTGTTGTCCACGCACGAGCCGATACCCAGTACCGGCGGCATGCCCACTGTTTCGCACACCTCCTTTAGGCCGGGGCCGGCCAGGTGCGCGGCCTCCGGGGTGGTGAGCCCGGCTTTGGCCAGGGCGATCTGCGCACACCCGGTTTGCAGCACCAGCACATCGTTTTGGATCAACTCCTTAACCAGCTCCACGTGCACCCAATCCTGCTTGACGCGCGGATTGGTGCATCCGACCACGCCGGCCACGCCGCGGATGCGGCCGTTAATGATGTTGTCGTTGAGCGGGGTGTAGGAGCCGCGGAATGTGCCGCCCAGCATGTAGTTGATGTATTCATGCGAAAAACCGTGCACGCCGACGTTGATGTTGCGGGGAATCTCGACTTTGGCTTTGCGGTTCTTGAATCTGGAAATCGCTTTGATCACGATTTCGTCGGTGCACTTTTTGGGATCGTGGTCGTTGAATTCCACATGCACTGCGCCTTCGATCCGGCAGCGGGGATTGGTGGTGATCAGGTGCGTGCCGTAGCATTCGGCGACTTTGACCAGCCCCTGTTTGATGCATTGAACGTCCACGGCCATGGCGTCGACCGCGCCGGTGATCAGAATCGCTTCGGTGGACATGAAGTTGCCGGCGTGTGGGATGCCGTGGCGCACGAGCACTTCGGCTCCCGAACAGCACATGCCGGCCAAATTGATCCCTCTGGCGCCGGCCGCCTTGGCGGCCTCAATCAAGGTGGGCGCGTTGACCGATTCGATCATCGATTCGAATAGATTGGGCTCGTGGCCGTGAATGATGATATTGACCTGATCCTCCTTGAGCACGCCCATGTTGACTTCGATGCTCACCGGGGAGGGGGTGCCGAACAGGATGTCGGAAATCTCCGTGGCCACCATGGAACCGCCCCAGCCGTCGGCCAGTGCGGTGCGGCTGCACTGCCTGGTGATGTTGGTATAATCCTGATCCACTCCCATGTGGCTGCGATGCATGATCTCCATGATTTCGCGCATGGCGCCGCGCGGCACGACGCCGTTTTTGCGCCAGGTCTCCAATGTTTTGGGGGGTACGCGTTTGGCAAACGGGATTTCACCATCCACGGCCGTGTAGGTGCTTTCAAGCTGCTCGTATAAATCGGTGGCGATTTCTTTGACCGAGCGCCCTTCGGTTGCGATGCCGATCGATTGGGCCACGGTTTCCAGCTTTTGGATATCTTTGATGGCGTAATCCTTGATCTTACCGTTGACGACCTCACGGAACAGGTCCAGCATGCTCATGCCATGATCGGTGTGGGCCGCACCACCGGCGGCGATCATGCGCGCAAAGTTGCGCGCCATAATCGTGTCGATGGTGGCGCCGCAGACACCCACCTTGCTGTAAGGGTCCTTGGCATTGAGCCGGCAAGGCCCCATGAAGCAGTGCTTGCAACAAGCCGATTCGGCCCCGATGGGACAGGCTTTCATGTTGACGGCGCGGTCGAAGGCGGTTTCCACCCCTTCCAGCCGCCCCTTGGCAATCATTTTTTGCGTGGCCTCGCAAGTGGTCAGTTCGCCGGTCGGTACCAGCGGTTTGTCTTTGTCGATCTTTTTCTGGATTTCCATAGTGGCTCCCCTGTTTGAGGTGCCCATCCATAAATTGCATCCCATGCTGGCTGTGTGAGAAAGACCACGGGGGGCGGCATCAGAATCGGAATAGGAATCGGAACCGGAAAGGAAGCGGGCCAAAGCGGCCAGTGGATGGACACTGGTAAATTAGTAATGATTACTATTTAGCTACAATCATGTCTTGCCGATTGTCAAGCCGGAAGTGAACTTGGCAGCAATTCCCGCTGAGCAGGATTTCAGCTAAGGTCCACGGGCAGCTGCTCCCGGACGACCACACGGCTTGGGCGAGATGCTGATCTCTGGGTCGGGTTCCGTGTCGGACAGTACCTGACCTTTTCCCGAACATGCGCTTAATTCAGGGGCTTCTTCGTTCCCGCAACACCTTTCACCGGGTTGCCTTCGAAAACTGTTGAGATTTGCATTCTTTTCCCACCTGTATTATTAAAAACGAACCGGAAACCTGCCCTGAATGTGCAGCGGCAAGCGGCAGGATGCCATGTTCCGAACCATTCAGCCAAAGGCGGCGGCGCTGTCCTTATCGTGAAGGGAACTTTTCATGACCAGCGATTCGGTGAAACTATACAGCCTGAGCACATGCAGTCATTGTAAATCCACCAAAAAACTGCTCGATGAGTGTACGGTCCAATACGAATTTGTGGATGTGGACCTGCTTGAAGGCGACGAACGCAAGGCCATTTTGGAGGATGTTAAAAAGTTCAACCCCAAATGTTCCTTTCCAACCATCATTATCGGGGGCAAAGTAATCGTCGGGTATAAGGAAAATGAAATAAAGGAGGCCCTGGGATTGTGATGGATGTGAACGTACTTCATGAAAAGCTGAAAAAGAGTCAAGGAGCCCTGGGCTATTATTTCAACAAAGACAAGGAGCGCGTCTTTGAGCTGCTCGAAGGACTTCTCCGCAACAAGGCGCGTTACGGATACATGGCGTGTCCTTGTCGCCTGGCATCTGGCGATCGCCAAGCGGACCGGGATATCATCTGCCCGTGTGTGTACCGCGCCCCCGATGTCGAGGATTTCGGCAGCTGCTACTGCAATCTTTATGTCTCCAAAGCCTGGAACGATGCGACCAGCCACCATGAGTATGTGCCCGAGCGGCGGCCGCCCGAGAAGATGACTTTTTAACCGGGCATTTCTTACACCCTATGAATTGGTTTCCCAAACACCAATCACTCCTGGAAGCGTGATTTGCGGGCCGCCCCTTGCGCAATCGGGTTGCAATGCTAAACATGTAGACGTTGTCACGGATAGGTTTTGATGGAACCGCGGCGTTGCATGCCGCCCAAAACTTAGGCGGGAGACGCCTCGTCTCCCCTATGATTCGCGGCCGGTAAACGCAAACAAAGTCACTCGGGTTGGATAGCCTTGCTCCCATGCGCGAGGGAGGCGGCAGGCCGATCTCACTTGGGATATTCTTCGACCTGACAGACAATCGGCCGTGACTCACCAAATCTGACGGTTGGGCATGTTTTTAGATAAAACGGGGGAGATCGCGATGCTGGAAACGGTTGGATCCACTTCCCCGAAATGGCAAAGCACCATTCATTTGTAAACATCAAAGGAGACCCAGATGGTAGAAGATTGCAAGCCGGTTCTCAATACCGGTTTACGCGGAGTAACCGTTGCCAGCACCAAAATCAGTGATGTGGTGGGCGATCTGGGCAAGTTGATCTATCGCGGCTTTTTGGTTTCGGACTTGTCCGGCAAGACCAGCTTTGAAGAGATCGTGCATTTGTTGCTGTTTGAAAAACTGCCCACCAAAGATGAACTTGCCGCCATGAAGCAACGCCTGGTTGCCGAACGCAGCATTCCACCTGCAATTATTGAAGCGCTCAGAACCCGTCCGGTGCAATCCCTGCCCATGGATATTTTGCAGGCGGCCGTTGCCATGCTGGCCAATCATGACAGCGACGTAAACGATACATCCCAGGAGGCAACCATGCGCATGGCCATCCGCCTGATTGCAAAACTGCCTACCGTTGTGGCCGCCTGGGAAAGAATTCGCAACGGCGCAGCGCCCGTGGCGCCGGATCCGACCCTGGACCATGCCGCCAATTTTCTCTACATGCTGTTTGGCGAAAAGCCCCAGGCGGAACTGGTGCACTTTTTCGATGTCGCCCTGGTGCTGCACGCAGAACATTCGTTTAACGCCTCCACCTTTGCGGCCCGCGAAGTCGCATCCACCCGCGCTCATATCTACGCGGCCGTCTCGGCGGCCATCGGATCGCTCTCCGGTGAACTGCACGGCGGCGCCAATGTAAAAGTGATGCGCATGCTACTGGACATCGGCAGTCCCGATCGCGTGGATGACTATCTGAATCGGATTCTGGATGAAGGCAAAAAGATAATGGGGCTGGGGCATGCGGTCTATACGACCGACGACCCGCGGGCTCATATCCTCGCGCCCATGTCCAAGCGCGCCGGCGAACTGGCCGGTGATACCCGCTGGTACGAAATATCCACAATCCTGGAGGACAAAGGAAAGCGGGCATTCAAGGAGCGCAAGGGCACCGATATCTATGTGAACGTGGATTTCTACAGCGCCTCTCTGTACTACTCCATGGGGATACCCGTGGATCTTTTTTCGCCCTTGTTTGCCATTGCACGTGTGGCCGGCTGGACGGCCCACGTGTTGGAGGAACATTTTGCCGGGGCGGCCCCGAAACCCATGCTGTATCGACCGGAATCCAAATACATCGGAGAATATTGCGGGCCGGCCGAATGCAGCTTTGTTCCCATCGATCAGCGTTGATGAAGGCAAGCAGTGCTGAAATTGGAAGCTCCCCAAAAAGCCAAGCTTTTACACGGCGTTGTCGGATGCCGGGCTGAAACGGTTCTGATAAACGGGTTTTTTTGAACCGGCAAGGCACCGCGAGAGAGATGGAGCATGGGCGGCCTGGAAAAGAAGCAGCACGACCCGGCGCGGACGGAGAAACTGCGCACAACTCGGCAGCGGCGGATGATTCTGGACGAGCTGCGCAAGCGCAACACCCATCCCACCGCCGATGTGTTGTATGAAAAGGTGCGAAAACGCCTGCCGCGCATCAGCTTGGGGACCGTCTATCGTAATCTTGAGATACTGACCGCCCAGGGAGAGATTCAAACACTGGAAATCAGCGGCAGCCAGAAGCGCTACGACGGCGTTCCCCAAAAGCATTATCACATCCGCTGCCTGCATTGCGGCAGCATGGATGATGCCCCGATCGCGCCCTTGAACCGTCTTGAGGATGCGTTGTACGGGGCCACCGTTTACACCATCTTGGGGCACCGGCTCGAGTTTGTGGGGCTGTGTCCGGCGTGCTCCAAAAAAGAAGAGGTGCGTCGCCTGGTCGAGCAAGATCTGAACCTGCCAACGGAAAGTTCCGGACCATGACCGCGTGGGCGCCGCGGCTCAGGCGCCGGCCAGCTCTTTTTGCAGCCACTCTTTGACAACGCCCTCGACGGCGTAGACGCCCTTTAATTGGCCGTTTTCCCTGATGAAGGCCTCCTTTATATGCGGCGGCATCTCGATTCGGGCAACCTCCTTGGCTTCGTTGGAATTGCGCCGGATCAGGTAAATGACCGGCGGTTCCTTCCAGGTGCTGAGCGCAAAATAGCAGGTCTCATCATTTTTGGAACGGATGACATAGTTACCCCGGGACCAGTTATTGCCCCATTCCAGGTACAGGCGTACGGCTTCTTCCGGGGTCATCTCCCAGTCGATGGCATTCAGCAGACCGGGATCACGTTTTATTTGTTCCAGAATGCTCATGGCGATTCCTTCCTGTTGGTTTGGACACTCTCTTAGCATTGGACTGTTTTGGTGTTTTGCAAGCAATATGCCTCCCCTAGCGTTTGTTCCCAGAGCGCTCCCAGCTCTGCTTTAAATAGGTAGTTCCGTAACTAAAACCTGATGTGTGAGACACAAATGTATCAAGTGGCCGCGCTGTATTGTGAGACACATCGATGCCCCCACCTGTTTGTTGCCAGGCCATCTTTCACGCGCAAATGCTTGGTGGACGGGCTTTACGATCGGATGTCGCGCCGGCCCTGCAAACTGGCACAGCTCTTGATAGGAGTGGGTCGACGCTGTCCATTTTAAAAAGTTCGCCCGGAGAGTTTTGCATGCGCAAACCATGCGATCAGAATATCCAGCGCACCATTCGTTTGGCGCAGGCAATGATGCGTCTGGCCGATCAAGGCGATGCTGACCGCCAGGATACCGGATGCGGTATCCTCTACGGCGTGCTGCGCGATTCGGCCTATAAACTGTGGCGCCTGGCGGTGGAAGAGAAAAAGCAGCATGCGGAAAAAGGATGGGGGTCGTGCCAATGCCCGGATATCCCGGAATAACAAAGGTCACTGGGCCCTTTTCCCGTCTGGTCCGCAATACGCAGCTGATATTCAGCTGGTCCGCGGGAAACGGTCCAAACGGCCAACGGATGAAGAAACATCTCTAACTGAAAAAGGAGGAAATCGAGGTGACATCACTGAAAGGAACGCAAACCGCAAAAAATCTTTTGATTTCGTTTGCAGGGGAATCGCAGGCGCGCAACCGTTACACCTATTTTGCAGGCAAGGCCCGCAAAGAAGGTTTTGTCCAGATCGCCGACATTTTCGAGGAGACCGCGAATCAGGAGAAGGAGCACGCCAAACGATTTTTCAATTTCCTCGAAGGCGGAGACATTGAGATCGTGGGGGCTTTTCCGGCCGGCTCGGTCGGCAGCACGCTGGAAAACCTCAAAGCGGCCGCCGATGGCGAACGCCACGAACACATCGAGGTGTATCCCGGCTTTGCCGGAATCGCCCGGCAGGAAGGATTCGGTGCCATCGCCATGGTCTGGGAAGCGATTGCGGTCGCCGAAAACCAGCATGAGAAACGCTATCGCGCGCTGGCCGCCAATATCGCCGCCGGCCAGGTATTCAAGCGCAGTGAACCGGTGGTATGGCGCTGCCGCAATTGCGGTTACCTGCACGAGGGCCTGGAAGCGGCCTTGGCGTGCCCGGCCTGCGCCCATCCCCAGGCTCATTTCGAATTGCTGGGCGAGAACTGGTAGATTTGCAGCCCCCTTTTGGGCGGGCTGTTACCATCACTTACTTCTTATAATTAGGAGGAAATCACATGACCCAGAATTTGGAAGTATATAAATGCGGTTTGTGCGGAAACATCGTCGAAGTACTGCATGCCGCTCCGGGACAGCTGGTATGCTGCGGCCAGCCCATGACCTGCCTTAAAGTAAACACGGTGGATGCGGCCAAGGAAAAGCACGTGCCGGTGATCCAAGAAATCGAGGGTGGTGTCAAGGTCAGTGTCGGTAGTGTGGGCCACCCCATGGAAGAAAAACATTATATCGAATGGATCGAAATTATTGCCGACGGGAAATCCTACCGTCAGTTTCTCAAGCCGGGGCAATTGCCCGAAGCAACGTTCATGGTCGATGCCGCCAAAATCACCGCCAGGGAGTACTGCAACCTGCACGGTCATTGGATGACCGCATAGAGGGACAGGTCTATTTTTCTTTTGCCCGGAGCCGGAGGGTGCCGCAGCCTGCTCCGTGCCCCCTCCGGCGGACAATGTTTGATCAAAAAAAAGAGGTGATCGTATGACCAAGTGGAAGTGTTCCCATTGCGGGTATGAATTGGAAGCGGTCCAACCGCCGGAGCGATGTCCGTCCTGCAAGCAGCCGTGCGAATTTCTGGACAACACCTGCTACACGCCCGATTGCCAGTCCGGCGGCAAAGATCCGCGGATCAAATAGCAGTTCACGATCAACCTCCAGATCATGAATTGGGTGAATTGTGCAAACGAGTGTCATTCCGTTGCATGAGGGGTGCCGCTCACAACTGATTCCGGGAGGATGCCGATGGACCCAGTTTTTTTGTCGCGATTGCAATTTGCCGTCGCAACGATGTTTCATTTTTTGTTTGTGCCGCTGACGCTCGGACTCTCCATTCTGGTGGCCTATATGGAGACGCGCTACGCGCGCAGCGGCGATGAAACCTATCTGCGCATGACCAAATTTTGGGGGAAGCTTTTCCTGATCAACTTCGCCCTTGGCGTGGTGACCGGGATCACCCTTGAATTTCAGTTCGGCACCAACTGGTCGCGCTATTCGTCTTTTGTGGGGGATATTTTCGGTTCACTGCTCGCCATCGAGGCGAGTGTGGCTTTTTTCCTCGAGTCCACGCTGATCGGGGTGTGGATCTTCGGTTGGAAAAAACTCTCGCGCAAGGCCCACGCCGCGGTCATGTGGCTGGTGGCCGGGGCCGGAAACCTGTCGGCCTTGTGGATCCTGATCGCCAACGGCTGGATGCAGCAGCCGGTCGGTTATGTCCTGCGCAACGGCCGGGCCGAGCTCAACGATTTCGGAGCCGTTGTGTTCAACAAGTTCGCTATTCTGGAATTTTTGCACACCGTGCCGGCGGCTTTCATTCTGAGCAGTTTTTTTGTGATGGGTATCAGCGCGTACCATTTGCTCAAAAAGCAACACATCGATTTTTTTACGCGCTCTTTTCGCATCGCACTGGTTTTGGGCCTCATCTCATCCGTCTGGGTGGTGATCGAAGGCGATCGGCATGCGGTCCATGTCACCCAGGTCCAACCCACCAAGCTGGCCGCCATGGAAGCGCACTGGGAAACCACCCGCCAGGCCCCGATCGTCCTGTTTGCCGTTCCCGATGAAGAAAACGAGCGCAACCGATTCGAATTCGGCCGTCTGCCCGCGGCGCTCAGCTTCCTGGGCTATCACGATGTCAATGCCGAAGTGCGCGGTTTGAAAGCGTTCGCGCCCGAGGACCGGCCGCCGGTACTGCTGACGTTTATCTCGTTTCGGATCATGGTGGTCCTGGGAACGCTGTTTCCCCTGTTGACGCTGCTGGGCTGGTTTCTGCGGCGCCGTTTGGTCGAAAACCGCTGGTATCTCATCAGCATGGTGGCCGCGATCCCTTTGCCCTACATCGCGATCCAAGCCGGTTGGGTGCTGGCCGAAGTTGGGCGCCAACCCTGGATTGTGTACGGTCTGATGCGAACCGCGGAAGCGGCCTCACCGGTGACCGGGGGACAGGTGATCTCCTCTTTGATCGCTTTTATTCTCGTGTACGGCATTCTTGGGCTGCTGGGTTTTTACCTGATTGCCCATCACGCCCTCAAAGGGCCGCTGACAGCACTGCCGGACCAGCGCGAAACCGTGCGGATGGGGCAATAGTTCAGGGGATTTCTTTCCGCACGCAGTCCGCAAAGCACCAAGAACAATTCGGGGTCGGGCTCCGTAAAGAGATGAACGGCCGAGCACCACCGATTTCCCCGAACATGCATTCAACCTTTGTGTCTGCGTGTCTTTGTGCGCACATCAATAAACGGGGGACAGCATGCTATTACAATCAACATGGTTTTTTCTTTGGGGTTTGTTGTGGGCCGTTTTTTTTATCACCGACGGCTTTGATTTCGGTATCGGCACGCTTTATCCCTTCATGGGCAAAAGCGAGCAGGACAAACGCATGATGATCAATGCCATGGGACCGCTGTGGGATGGCAACCAGGTATGGCTGCTGACCGCTGGCGGGGTGACCTTTGCCGCCTTTCCGCTGGTCTATGCGGTGATGTTTTCTGCCTTGTATACGCCCTTGATGTTGATTTTATTCGCTCTGATCTTGCGCGGGGTTTCTTTTGAATTTCGAGGCAAAGTGGAGCATCCCGCCTGGCGCAGGCTGTGGGATGCGTGCATTTTCATCGGCAGCGTCACCCCGGCGCTGCTGTTCGGAGTGGCTTTCGCCAATATTTTCCAAGGTCTGCCGCTGGATCAGAAATACATGTTTCAGGGCAATTTGCTGACCCTGCTCAATCCTTACGGCTTGTTGGGCGGTATCCTGTTTGTGCTGTTTTTCCTGGTGCACGGGGCCTTGTGGCTGGCCATCCGGACCGGGGAAGGACTGCATGCGCGGGCGGTCAGAACAGCCAATGTCCTGTGGGTGCCGCTGGTGCTGGCGGCGGTGATTTTTCTGATCTACAGTGCCGCCGCCACCGCTCTCTATGACAACTATCTGGCCCGGCCCTATCTGTTCGGGGTGATTCTTGTGGCCGTGGCCGGTCTGCTGGGGATCAAAATCTTTCTGGTCAGAAATGCCTTTTTCAAGGCGTGGGTTGCGTCGGCGCTGGCCATTGCGGGGGCTACTTTTTTTGGTATCGTGGGCCTGTTTCCCCAAATGCTCGTCTCCAGTCTCGATGCAGACTACAGCCTAACGGCCCTGAATGCCTCTTCCAGCCCATTGACTTTGAAAATCATGCTGGCGGTGGTGTTATTGTTCATCCCGGTGGTATTGGTCTATCAGGTATGGGCTTACCACTTGTTTCACACCAAATTGGCCCGTGAGGATCTGGAATTGGAGGGGGCGTATTAGGGCCGGTCGGCCGATGTCGCCTTTTACCTGCCGGCAGTTGATACCTAAGGTGAAAGATGCTAGAAGAAATGGCCGGCCGGTGGCGGACGGCCTGAACCAATTGCGGAGAATCAGATGCGCTTGACCATTTTCGCCGGTATGCTGGCGACGCTCATCCTGGCCGCCGGAGCCGTTTTTGCCCAGCTCAACCAGGGGGCCGAGCAGATGCAACTGAAAGCCGGCCTGACGGGCGATGTGCCCTTTCCACACCGTCGCCATCAAACTGTCCTGGGCGACTGCCTCGTGTGCCATTCGTTTTTCGCCCAGGAAAAGGGAAGTATTGCCAAGGCCATCGCCGATGGGCAATTGGCAACGAAACAGGTTATGGACAAGTTGTGCATTCAGTGCCACCGGGCTCAGAAGCAAACCGGCCAACAAAGCGGTCCGTTGACCTGCGCGAAGTGCCATACACGGCGATAAAGCGCAATTTGCCGGAAAAAGGTCCAAGCCTTTAAACTGGGAAGAACAGTGTAAGAATGAGGAAATACCGATCATGTTGGCGTTAGGCCTGCAGGGCAGTCCGCGCAAGAAAGGCAATACGGACCTGCTGCTGTCCATGTTCATGGATGCGTTGGCTCAAATGGGCGTGGACACGCTTTCCGTGGATGTATGCCGGCGCAAGATCGAACCCTGCGCCGAATACACGGTCTGTGAAAAGAAGGGCTTCTGCCCCATTGACGATGACATGCACCGCGACATCTACGGCCTTTTGCGCCGGGCCGACCTCATCGTGCTCGCCTCGCCGGTTTTTTTCTATAGCGTGACTGCTCAGCTCAAGGCCTTGATCGATCGCTGCCAGACGCTTTGGGCACGCAAATATGTGCTCAAGCTGAACGATCCGGGATATCGCTCGCGGCGCGGTTTCGTTCTGTCGGTCGGGGCCACTTCCGGCAAGCAACTCTTTGACGGAATCCATTTGACGGCGAAATACTTCTTCGATGCGGTGGCCGCACAGTTTTCCGGCAGCCTGACCTACCGACGCATGGAAAGCCGCGGACAGATCACCTCGCACGCCACGGTCCGGGAGGATGTGATCCGATCGGCTCAAGCATTGGCCGAGGGATTGCTTCAAAGGCCGAAAATTATCTTCGCATGCCGTCAAAACGCCTGCCGCAGCCAGATGGCGGCCGCTTTCGCCCGGTTGTATGCAGGTGACCGGCTGGATGTGATCAGTGCGGGCAGTCAACCGGCGCAAGAGATCGATCCGCTGATGGTCGAAGTGATGCAGGAGAAAGGCATTGATATGGGATTTTGCGTGCCCCGGCCGCTGCAGCAGGCCATTGACCGCCACGCACCGGAAGTGCTCGTCACCATGGGCTGCGGTGAGCAATGCCCGGTAGTGCCGGGGTTGCGGCTGGATTGGGATGTGCCCGATCCGGCCGGTCAGCCGAAGGATTTTTTCCGCTCCATACGTGATGCGATCGAATTAAAGGTAAAAACCTTCACGGATGCCTACCATCCGCTTCCGGGGTGAATTTCCGGTCTGCACTTCGAAAACGGTTTCCGCACGGTTGCGGATGGAAGTTGAAAACAAACAATCAATCAAGGAGGAGGAACACGATGGACCGTTATGTTTGCACGATTTGCGGGTATGTATATGACCCTGAACAGGGCGATCCGGACAATGGCGTGGAACCCGGCACCAAATTCGAAGATTTGCCCGATGACTGGGAATGCCCGGTCTGCGGTGCATCCAAATCCGATTTTGAAAAAGAGTAAACTTCACAACCATTTCGAATGCCCTTTTTGCGCCGCCGCGGAAAGGGCATTTCTTTCCAAAGATCCTCAGCTGCAGGAAACGCTGTATGAAACCAAAGACAGCCGAAGGAATATGGGGTGCCGGCGGGAACGACCGGAGCAACGACCGGAGCATGGAAGATTTTCAGGCCTTCTCCACCCCCGCGGGCACCGGCTGCATCGCTTTTTCGAGCGTGCATCAAAAAATCACCTCAATGGGCGCGCCAGCGGCCGCGCCGGCAACGTCCAGGTGACGGCATGAAGCGACCCTTTGTGGATTTGGGCGCCTGTACGCTTTGCATGGGCTGCGTGGAGGTCTGCCCTGAAGTTTTCAGCCAAAGCGATGTCGGATTCATCGTTGTCGCCGATCTGGATGACTACCCGCAAGCATGCGTCAACGAGGCCATCAAGTACTGCCCGGAAGATGCCATCGGCTGGGAAGAAGCCTATGTTTGCATCCGGGTTGGAAGGTGACTTCCACCACGATTGAGATATGCGTTTATCTTGGGAAAGGCCTCTGATCACCATTCCAACCGCAGGGGGGCGGCCATGAACTTGCGCAGGATGAAAAGGCAGGTTTCCGAACTGCTGCGGCAGGACGATCTTGACGCGGCCCTGCGCGCAATGGGCGGTTGGCCGTCGCGTCAAGTGATCAATCCGCTGTTCGGCCTTCTTTACAGTGGCGATGAACGGCTGCGCTGGCATGCGGTGACGGCCATCGGGGTCGTGACCGCACGGCTGGCCGACCAGGAACTGGAGGCGGCGCGCGTGATCATGCGGCGCTTGATGTGGAACCTCAATGACGAATCGGGCGGCATGGGTTGGGGTTCGCCGCAGGCCATGGGCGAGATCATGGCCTGCCATGCGGCCTTGGCCGAAGAGTATGCGTCCATTCTCATCTCGTATCTCGATCCGCAGGGCAATTTTTTGGAGCATGAAGGATTGCAGCAGAGTGTTTTGTGGGGCTTCGGCCGTCTTGCCCATGCACGCCCGGTATTGACCCAGGACGGCGCGGTGTTTTTGCGGCCGTTCTTAAATGCATCCAACGCGCTGTTGCGCGGGCTGGCCGTCTGGGCGGCCGCTGCCGTGATCGACAGTGCGTTAAAGGATCTGATCCGGACACTTTGTTCCGATCCGGCCATGATCACCGTTTATTTCGACCGGCGCCTGATGCAGGTGACCATCGCCGATCTGGCGCAAGCGGCCATGGCCCGCGAAATCGTTGCACGCAATCCTTGAGACCCGCCATTGGTCCCGCCGAAAGGGACTTGAGATCCAATCCCTTCAACCGGGGAGCACATGACCGCAGGCCTGACTTCCCGGCCGGACACCCCTGAAAAACAAATCATGTCAAGCCTCTTTGCATTTATCGCCCTTGCATTATCTTTTAGCCGGTCGCGTCAGCCTGACAGGCGCCTGTCTCCACCGGACGATTCGGTTTGGGCATGGTTTCGCTGACAGCAGGGGAGGAGACCGGCTGCCTGCTTTCGAGCGCGCGGACTGCTGAGTTCATCAACCTAATGAGAAGGTGAAATATGGCCAAGGACAAAAAAGGTGCTCCCAAAGCGTCCAAAATCGTGGGTTTCGTGGAGGAAGTGGACCTTGAAGATGGCGACATCGGGCTTCGGATCGTAGGGGACGAATACACTTACCAGGTGGATATGGACCGAGAAGGCCGAAAACTGCTCGACTATATCGATGAAGAGATTGAAGCAAGCGGTATCGTGTCCAATCTTCACGGGGTGCGTGAAATCAAAATTACACGCTTTCGCTTGATTGATGGGTATGACGAGGATAAGGACTATGAGGAGGACTATGACGAGGATTTCCTGGATGATCGCTATGAGGATTGATCTGCCTTGCGCATTCCAATAGGCAACCGTTTCGTCCCGGGGGCGGGAAAGATTTTTAATATACGAAATCGGCGTAGGTTGGGTTGAAGGCGGGACCCGGGCATGCACATGGCGGGTGCAACCCAACCTACCACAGTCCCACCGAATCACTCTCCTCAGCACGGATCATCGTAGATCCGGAACAGAATCCTGCAAATCATATTCCGAAAAGCCGGCGCGTGTTGGCCCAGGTTGCCTGTGCAATGGTTTCCGGGGGTTCCTGTCTGACTTCGGCCAGTTTGAACAGGACCGTGCGGACAAACGCCGGTTCATTGCGGCGAAATTTGTTGCGTTCGGGCGTGGGGGTCAGGTAGGGCGCATCCGTTTCGACCAACAACCGTTCCGCCGGAATGCGCCGCGCCATTTCGCGCAGCGTTTTGCCGCGCGTTTGAATCGTCAAAATCCCCGTGATGCCGATATATAATCCCATCTCCAGGTAAGCATCCAATTCCGCGTCATTGCCCGAAAAGCAGTGCACCACCCCCTTTGACCGGGTTCCCCAATGGATTTTGAGGATCTCAAGGAACCGGCCCTGACTGTCCCTTTCATGAAAGATCATGGGCAGATTCAATGTGCCGCCCATCTCCAGTTGGCGGGCAAAACAGATCTCCTGGTTCCGCCGTGGCGAGTACATGCGATTAAAATCGAGTCCGGTCTCCCCCCAGGCTTTTACTTTGAAATCATTGGCCAGGCGACTCAATTCGGCCAGGAGGGATTCCTCACAACTTTTGGCATCATGGGGATGAAGGCCCACAGCGGCATAGAGGCCTTCATGGGCATGAGCTATGGCAACCGCCCTTCTGGAACTTTCCAAATCGATACCCACCACCATGATGGCCTGAACATCGGCTTGGCGTGCACGCTGCACCACGCTTTCCAAATCCCGGTCGTAGCAATGATCGTCCAAATGGCAATGGCTGTCGAAAATTTGCATAAAGAACCTTCCCTCATTCACAGATATGCGCGGATAACACCGAAGCGCATCTGAATCAAGCATTGTACCATTGTTGCAGGCGTGCATGGGATTGCGGGAGCTGCACAAAAATTAGGCTTCCGCCGCCCCGGCCCTTCCTTTTTCCGATCAAACGCGTTATGCAAATAGTTCGCATGAGACATTTTTCTTTGGGGGGATGTATGTTTAATATCGTACGGCGCGAGGAAATGGCCCGGGGCACGGTTATACTGAACGAAATCGAAGCCCCTTTGATTGCCCGCAAAGCCCAACCCGGGCAATTCATCATCCTCAAGGCCAGCGAGAAAGGCGAGCGGATTCCGTTGACCATGGCGGAAACCGATCCTGAAAAGGGCACCGTCACCGTTATCTACATGGTCGTTGGAAAATCCACGGCCCTGTTTCGCGATTTGAGGCAGGGCCAGGCCTATCAGGATGTAATCGGCCCGCTCGGCCGGCCGACCCACATTGAGAATTGGGGCAAAGTGCTTTGCGTGGGCGGTGGTACCGGCGTTGCCGTTTTGCATCCCATCGCGCGTGCTCTCAAGGCGGCCGGAAACCATGTCATATGCGTGATCGGGGCCCGCACGCGGGAGTTGCTGATTCTGGAAGAGAAGATGAGAGCTGCCAGCAACGACCTGCGCATCTGCACCGACGATGGATCCTGCGGTCATCACGGATTCGTCACGGACGTGGTCAAAACCGTACTGGCCGGTGAACCCATTGCGCAGGCGGTGGCGATCGGGCCGGTGCCGATGATGAAGGCGGTCAGCACGGTTACCCGGGAACACGGGGTGCCGACTATGGTGAGCCTGAATCCGATCATGATCGACGGCACGGGCATGTGCGGCGGCTGTCGCGTCAGCGTGGGCGGGGAAACCAAGTTCGCTTGTGTGGACGGCCCCGAATTCGACGGCCATCTGGTCGATTATGATGAGCTGATGCTGCGTTTGCGGGCCTACTGCGAGGATGAGAAGAATTGCTTCGAGGATTACTGCCGTTTAGTCAGTTAGAAATGTTGGCAACAGCGTTGCGATGGTAGGATGAGCACGCAGGGTTGCATAGGAGGAAAGCATGGCTGAACAAAAAGCCAAATCTGTCCGCATGCCGATGCCGGAGCAGGACCCATCGGTTCGCAGACGCAATTTTGAAGAAGTCCCCACGGGATATACCCCGGCCATGGCTCAGGAGGAGGCGGCCCGCTGCCTTCAATGCAAAAAACCGGGATGTGTGGAAGGTTGTCCGGTCGGGGTGGATATTCCCGGTTTTATCCGGCTGGTGACGCAAGGTGACTTGACTGCGGCGATCCGCTTGATCTGGTCGCGCAACGCCTTGCCCGCCGTCTGCGGGCGGGTCTGCCCCCAGGAGATTCAATGTGAAGGCAAATGCATCTTAACCAAGAAAGGCGCCCCGGTAGCCATCGGCAACCTGGAGCGCTTTTGTGCCGATTACGAGAGGGTATACGGGACGGGCGCGCTGCCGCCCAAAGCGGCGCCGACCGCCAAACGCGTGGCCGTGGTTGGGTCCGGCCCCGCAGGTCTGACAGTGGCAGGCGATCTCATTCTCAAGGGCCATAGCGTGACCGTCATGGAAGCTTTTCACAAACCCGGAGGCGTTTTGGTTTACGGCATCCCCGAATTCCGTTTGCCTAAAGCAATCGTGGCGCAGGAAGTCGATTTTTTGAGACGCCTGGGTGTTGAAGTGGACTGCAATATGGTGGTGGGCCGTACGGTGTCGATCGATGAGCTGTTCGCGCAAGGTTATGATGCCGTTTTCCTGGGTGTTGGCGCCGGGCTGCCGCGATTTCTGGGAATTCCGGGCGAGAACCTGATCGGCATTTTGTCCGCCAATGAGTATTTGACCCGCACCAATCTTATGCAGGCCTATAAATTCCCCGAAGTGGATACCCCCGTGCCGCGCGGCAGGAACGTGACAGTCCTGGGCGCCGGCAATGTGGCCATGGATTCGGCGCGCACGGCCATGCGGCTGGGTGCCGATAAGGTGCGCATCGTTTACCGCCGCTCGCGCGAGGAGATGCCCGCCCGAGCGGCCGAAATTCACCACGCCGAAGAAGAGGGCATCGAGTTAATGCTGCTGACCAATCCGATCCGCTACATCGGCGATGAACGCGGACGCGTGACCGGCATGCAGTGTCTGAAAATGGTTCTCGGCGAGCCGGATGCCTCCGGCCGTCGCCGCCCCGAACCGATTGCCGGATCGGAATTCGAACTGCAGACCGATCTGGTCATCGTGGCGGTTGGCTCAGGCGCCAATCCATTGTTGACCCGCTCGACGCCCGATCTGGTGCTAAACAAACGGGGCTATATTGTCACCGAGCCGGAGACCGGCAAGACCACTCAAAAGGGGATCTGGGCCGGCGGCGACATCGTCACCGGTGCGGCCACGGTGATACTGGCCATGGGTGCGGGCCGTGCGGCCGCCGACAGCATTCACAAATACTTGGAATGGGGATGGTAAGCGGGTTGGACGGTTTTTCGCGGCCACCGTTACATTACTTAAATAAAAATTTGAAAAAAGTAATTAAATAATATTGACATATCATCATGGGTACCTAATTTCTATCCAAAATCGGCGTGGCCCTCAATGCAGCCACCAAACAATACACCAATTCCGATATTTGGAGGTGACCTATGGAACTGATGAAATGGAATCCAATGAAAGAGCTGTTCAACATGCGCAGCCGTTTGGATAGCATGGTGGACAATTTTTTCATGCCCATGCGCAACATATCCACCAATGAAGCCCTGTGGAGCTGGAATCCGGCTGTGGATATTTACGAGAACGACGACAGCATCGTTGTCACGGCCGAGTTGCCGGGAGTAGACAAAGATCAAATTGCGGTTGACCTGCAGGGTCGAGTTTTGACTCTAAGGGGTGAACGCGCTTCAGAACAAGAGGTGAAAGAAGAAAACTACTATCGGCATGAACGTACCCACGGCCGTTTCGAACGTTCTTTCATGCTGCCCACCGAGGTGGACCCGGAGACCGTCAAGGCGGAATACAAAGACGGTGTACTGAACATCCGGGTGCCCAAACCGGAGGAGAAGAAACCCAAAAAGATCAGCGTACATTGATCTTCAATCAGCCTGCCTGAGCAGATAGCCGGCCGGGGTGGACCATCCCCCCGGCCGCTGTTTTGCGGTCTTCAGCCGCGCAACGGACGCCTGTATCAACGATCATGCGGCCACGACCATGATTCCAACGCAGCCTTACACCGATGTCCGGTCCAGCGCGCGCTCTCCCAGATTGCCCGAGCGGTGGTAGGAGTGGGAAATACTTTGACCCAGATAGTAGTGCAGCAGTTCAATGCGTCCGTCCATCAGCACCGGATCGCGGGCGATGTAAACGCCCGACCGGGCCGCCGCCGCATGAACCGCCAAGGGTACCCGCTCCGGGGCGGCATAGCGCAGCCGGTCGGCTTGGGAGACCATGCGCCCGTCATCTGCTTCGATCGGACCGGCCAGGTGCACCGACTGCAGGAGTGCGCGACCTTCCGGACCGTTCAGAAAATCATCGATCTGCGGGTTTATTTCCGCCGGTCGATGCAGGACCACGCGGCAGCCGGCGATGCGCCCGGCGGCCACCCGTGCGGCGATATCAAACAGGGAATCGTCCGGATGGACACATATTGCCAACCGGGCGATCGGTCGATACCTCAACAGGTTGTCCTGGCCGCGCAGGTGGAAAAAGTCGGCAGACGTCTCAAAAAGGGTCTGGGCGTGATGTAGATAACTCTGCATGGCATAGACACTGCGCATGATCTGCGGCTGAAGGGCACCCATTTGACCGCAGCGGCACTTGCGTTCCCAGCGTTGAGCCAGAGCCAGCAGCGGATGCTCCCTTGGAATGGTTTCCGGGTCGGGAGGTCCCACTTCAGAGAAACGCACGCATTGCGTGACGTAATCGGGGCCGCCGGCCTTGAGGGCCGGTCCGACGGCCGATTTGCGCCACCCGCCGAAGGGCTGGCGCAAGGTCATCGCACCGGTGATCTCGCGGTTGATGTACAGGTTTCCGGCCTGAATGTTACTGCGCCAGTGTTCCATCTCCCGCGGATCGAGGCTTTCCAGGCCGGCCGTCAAGCCATAGCCGGTTTGGTTGGCCAGAGCGATGGCTTCATCCAGGTTATTGGCCCGCATGACCCCCAAGACCGGCCCGAACAGCTCGGTCATATGGGTGAACGAGCCGGGCTGCACGTTCCATTTGATGCCCGCGGTCCACATGCTCGAATGCAGATCATCGCGCACCGGTTGCAGGGCCCATGTCTCGTTGGGTTCCAGTCGTGTCAAACCGCGCAGCAGGGTGTCGCCCGGCGGATGAATGAGAGGGCCCATGCGGTGATGGAAATCCCAGGCCGATCCCGACGACAGGCTCTGCGCGGCATCGACCAGGGCGCGTTGGAAGGAAAGGTCCTCAAAAACCTCCTTTTCCAAGATCAGCAATGAAGCCGCCGAACACTTCTGGCCGCAGTGGCCGAAAGCCGACGGGATGATATGCCGGATGGCCTGCTCGCGGTCGGCCAAGGCCGTGACGATGATGCTGTTTTTGCCACCGGTTTCGGCGGCCAGGAACAGATCCGGTCGCTGGTTCAGGATCGTTCGGGCGGTCTGCGTTCCTCCGGTCAGAATAACGAAATCCACGTCTGGATGACCGATCAGGTGCCGTCCGGCCGCAGCGCCTTCGCAGGGCAGGAATTGCAAGGTGTTGCGGCTGATGCCGGCCTCCCAGAATACCCTGCACAACCGGAAGCCCACCAGTACCGCTGCCGAAGCGGGTTTGAAAATGACCGTATTGCCGGCGGCCAGGGCGGCCAGGAGGCCGCCGCAGGGAATCGCGATCGGAAAGTTCCAGGGGGATACCACCACCCCGACGCCCTTGCCCGTCAAACGAAGGTGGGGGCGCTTTTCGAACGCATGATGTGAGAGCGGGTAGAACTCGGCAAAATCGACGGCTTCGGATACTTCCGGATCCGCTTCAGTGAAGATTTTACCCGTTTCGGCCGCCGCTGCGCCGATCAAGTCCCCGCGGGCGCGGCGCAGTCCATCGGCCACTTTGACAAGCACGGCGCGGCGCTGCGCGGGCGGCAAGGTGCGCCATCCGTCGGGGTCCTGCCGCGCAACGGCGGCCGCCCGGTCGATATCCTCCGCCTGGGCCGCGCGCCAGCGGGCCAGGCAGACCTTTTGCGGCAACTGATTCAGATCGTGGATATCCCGTGTCGGTCCCGGCGTGTCGACCGGCCCTCCGGCCACGACGGGGTGGATCTGGATCGGCGGATGGGATGGATCTTTTTTCCATGCGGACCGTATCGTTTCGGCCCAACGCCGGTTGGCGCTCAGGGACCAGTCGGTGTTCGGCTCGTTACGAAAACCCCACTGCGCCGGTGCCGGGGTCGAGTCCGCCTGCCCGTTGCGCTTTTGAGTACGATGGGAATTCTCCGGCAGGTTGTGCATGCGCTTGCAGGCGGCGCTGAAATCATCCGCAAGGCGCTGCCAGGCCCCCGAACCGGTATTCAGGCCCGGCGCATGGCGCAGAAAATTCTCCGGGCCGGTATTTTCATCCATGCGCCGGATCAGATAGGTAATGGCATGGATGAAGTCATGTTTTCTAGCCACCGGTGCGTAAAGCAGGATGGGGATGCCCTCCTCCGCCAGGGCCCGCCTGACGTGGTCAGCCATGCCCTCGAGCATTTCGAAGGTCACATGCTGTTCAACCCCATTGGCCTGGGCCAGCAAGCGAGCGTAGGCCAGTTCAAACAGGTTGTGCGAGGCGACCCCCAAGTGTACGGCGCCAATGGACTGCGGTTGCATGCCGAAGTTCAGCATGCGCTTGTAATTGGCATCCACCTCCAGCTTGTTGTCAAAGGGCGCCAGGGGCCAGCCGTTCAGCGCCGCCTCGACCTGTTCCATTTCCAGGTTGGCGCCCTTGACGATGCGCAGGCGTATCGGGGCGCCGCCTTCGGCCAAACGTCGCCGTGCCCAAGCGGTCAGGTCGCGCTGAATGGCATAGGACTCCGGTAAGTAGGCCTGCAGCACGATACCGGCTGAAAAAGTCTTGAACCCCTCCTGGTCCAGCGTGTGGGTGAAAGCTTCCAGGGTTAGAGGCAACTCGCGGTAGGATTCCATGTCCAGATGCACCATTTTATGCGCGGAGGTTCCGTCGGCACGAACAAAAGCATGCTGACTGGCCGCATTATACAAATGCTCCAAGCGCTGGACGAGCACGCTGCGATCATGTTCCAGCGCAAGCGGCTGAATTTGGGAGTAGAGCGTGGAAATCTTGACGGAAACATGTTCCACCAGCGGATCTTTCAAGAGGGCGATATAGTCTTCCAGACGGCGGCCGGCTTCGGCTTCCCCCAGAACGTCCTCGCCAAGATGATTGATATTGATCTGCGCCCCCTTGGCCCGGCGGCGCTGCAGATGGTCATGGAGCGCCTGGGTTTCGGCGGGCAAGATCAAGTGGGCGCAGTTTTCGCGCATGGTGGCGATGAATTCGGGGACGGTGAATTGGGGCAGATGACGACCCACGCTGCGGAAGAAGAACAGCAATGCTTTCTGCGGCTCGGAAAAAAAGCCGGGGGTGCCGTGGGAGGAAAGCAGGTAATGGATCTGATCGGCCGCACGGGCCGGATTTTGACTGCGCAGGGATTGGTCGATCAGCTTGACCAGAATCACTTTGTCCCTGTCGTCGCCCAACAAACGCCCGAATTGTACCTGTTGTTTGCGTTCCTCGGGTGTGCGCATCTGGTTGGCGCGGTCCATCCAGCGGGACGCCAGACCTATGCTTTTCGTTATAATGTCACCGGTGCGTCGATCAAGCATGGCGTGGCCTCCTTGAATGCGCGTTAAGCACATCGGCCGCCGGACAAATCTCGGCGCGGCGGAGTGGAAATGATGCGGTGGATAATAGCTCCGTTGCACCTCTTTTTTCGCTTAAACATAATACCCGCTTTGGCCATGGGAACACAAAGCCTTTAAATGACGCCTTACAAAAAAACAGGACGCCTGCGGCCCAGGCGGCAAACCTCTGCGCAAAAGATGACCCGTTTTTCAAATTCATCAAAGACTTGAATTCCTAGCAATTTTTTACTACAAGAGAAAAATGGGTGAAAGAATCGCGCCGATTCCAGCGCAAAACTTAGATGGCCGCCGGGGCGCCTTCTTCGCTCGGACGACATCATGGGCGTGAATTGAATGGAAAAAAACGAACCACAGGTTTACGACGGCTATATCAAAGCCTTGACCGATATCAGCCGGGCCATGACATCCGATCTCTATCTGGAGGATTTGCTGAAGCTGATCGTGATGGTGACCGCCAAAGTGACCGGCGTGGCCATCTGCTCGCTGTGGTTGATCGACGATGGCGTTTCGCCTCCCAAAATTCGTTTGAAAGCCACCCAGGCCATTGCGCCGGAATATGTGAAGGACCGCAGCCTGAATCTCAATGAAGGTGTTGTGGGCCATGTGGCCACGACCAAGCGACCGCTGATCATCAGTAATGTCTTACGCAATCAGCGTTTCAAAGAAAAGGAAATGGCCAAACAGATGGGCCTGGTTTCCATGGTGGGAGTTCCTTTGCGGCTCAAGGACGAGAAAGTGATCGGAGTCCTCAACTGCTTCACCTGTGAACCGCACAATTTTTCCAAAACCGAGGTCAACCTGCTTACGGCCGTGGCCAATCAGGCTGCCGTGGCCATTCTGAACACCGAATTGATGGTCAAGACCAGGGTCATTCAAGAAGAGCTCGAGACGCGCAAATTGGTCGAAAGGGCCAAGGAAATCCTCATGCAGCGCATGCGGCTCAATGGGGAGTCGGCTTACCGATGGCTCCAGAAACAAAGCATGGATTCGCGCAAATCCATGCGCCAGGTGGCCGAAGCGGTTTTATTGTCCAATGAAATGAATCTTTCCTGATAAGCCCTGACAGAGGTGTCGCCCTTCCTCATGACTCAACCCGCGGCGCCTCTGCTTGCTCTACGGGTGCCGGTTCCGCAGCGCTTTTCGATTCACCGGATCCGCCCTCCAGTTTCAGCAGGATCATGAAGATAGATGGCTTAGGTGAATGAATTATTTCGATCGAGACCTTTTTTGTTGACTTAGAAGTTCAGTTAAACTAAACATGTCAGTAATTATTTAGCATCTGTCAACGACGACAGGCCGGAGTTTACCCGGCATCTTCCTATCCGCACAGGGATGTGCGGATCCCACGATTACATGAGACAAAGGCGTCTTTAGCCCGATGGGGGCAGGCGCCTTTTTGCGTCTTTTCAACGGGCGTCTTCTGCCCGGTGATCCGAGTGAGTTTCAGGGATTGGTCGCTTGTGCAGGGCGCGATTTAAAAGAATCTTCAGAATCGCTGAAAAGGAGAAAATCACATGCGTTTCGACAAAAGAAATGATGTTTTGGGAACTGTCAATCGCGGCAATCCGGCGGAATCGGGCCTGTGCACGCTCTGCCGCGCCGATTGCGAAGGTAAATGCGAAACCTGGATGTCCAGCCTGGTGGGCCGCAAGCTGCTGTATCCACGGGATTTCGGCATGGTCACGGCCGGTGCCAACAACACCACACATGTGGGTGTTTCCTACAATGCATTGCGCATCCAAGGATACGCCTACGGCGCCCATGGGATCAAGAACGGCATGAGCAGCGATCCCGATAATTGCATTTTCCCTAACGTCGATCTGACGACCGAGTTTGGCAGTGAAGTCAAAACCAAGGCGCGCATTCCCTTGATGACCGGCGCCCTGGGATCGACCTTTATCGCCGCCAAGTACTGGGATTCTTTCGCAGTCGGTGGAGCATTGGTGGGAATGCCGGTCGTTATCGGCGAAAACGTAGTCGGGGTGGACCGCCAATCGGAAATTAAAAACGGCCGGATCTCCAAATCGCCCGAACTGGATCGTCGCATCGATACCTACTTGCGCTATTTTGACGGTTTTGGCGGGATTTTCGTGCAAATGAACGTGGAAGACACCCGCAACGGCGTGGCCGAGTATGTCGCCAACAAATATGGCGACAAGTGCATCATCGAGCTGAAATGGGGGCAGGGCGCCAAGGACATCGGCGGCGAAATTCAGGTCGGAAGCCTCGATTACGCTTTGTTCCTGAAAAAACGCGGCTATGTGGTGGACCCCAATCCCGAGCTGCCCGAGGTTCGCGAAGCGTTTGAAAAAGGTGCCATCCGCTCATTCGCCCGCCACAGCCGCCTGGGCGGAACCAATTTGAGCAAGGTGGATCAGGTGCGCGAGGATTTTATGAAGAGCGTGGAATATCTGCGCAGCCTTGGATTTAAGCGCATTTCACTCAAGACCGGCTCCTATGGCATGGAAGAACTGGCCATGGCCATCAAATTCGCCTCGGATGCCAAGATGGATCTGCTGACCATCGACGGCTCTGGAGGCGGCACGGGTATGAGCCCCTGGAACATGATGCAAAGCTGGGGAGTGCCATCCATCCTCTTGCACGCCAAAGCTTATGAGTATGCCAGCATTCTGGCTGCCAAAGGCCAGCGCGTGGTGGATCTTTCTTTTGCGGGCGGTTTTGCGCTCGAAGACAGCATCTTCAAGGCCCTGGCGATGGGCGCCCCATATACCAAAATGGTCTGCATGGGCCGCGCCGTTATGGTTCCCGGCTACCTGGGGGCCAATATCGAAGGCGCGCTGAATCCGGAGCGCAGGGAAAAAATCTGCGGCAACTGGGATCGCCTGCCCAAAACAGTGAGCGAAATCGGAACTACGCCGGATGAGCTCTTTGCCTGCTACTTCGATATCCAGAAGAAGATCGGCAAGGATGAGATGAAGAAGATTCCTTACGGCGCCATTGCGTTTTGGACGATGGCCGACAAGCTCACCTGCGGTTTGCAGCAGCTGATGGCCGGCGCCCGCAAATTCTCCTTAGAGCAGATTTCGCGCAACGACATATTTGCCGCCAACCGTGAAACCGCCAAGGAAACAGGCATCGTCCATTGCGCCGATGCCAATGATGCCTTTGCCAAAAAGATCCTCAACAGCTGATCAAACAGACACAAAAAAAATGCCGGCCCAAACGGGCCGGCATTTTTTTTCACGCCGTCAGTTTTCTGGTTCGGAGCCTTCCATGTAAACGGCTGCGCCGATGAAGGTTCGGTTGAAAAACGGACGACCCGCCCCCACCATAGCGCCCGACAGCGCCCTTGCCGGTCCCCTTGATTTGGAAAAGGGCCGTATCGGCGGCCATCAGCAGGGATTCGGCATCATCGGCGTGCGTTGGAAAAGTTGAGATGCCGCAGCTGGCCTGGATTTGGACGGCCTGACCCTGCCCGCGCAAGTAAACCGTGCCGCTGATGAGCGCCTGCAAATCCTTGGCTTTTTGGATGGCCTGGTCTTCGTCGAAGTCCGGCATCACGATCACGAATTCATCGCCGGCATAGGCCACTGCATAGCAGGGCGTTTGGAGAGCGGCTTTTATGGTGCCGGCCACTTCCTGGATCACGCGGCTGCCATTCAGGTGCCCGTGGGCGTCTACCACCTTTTTGAAATTGTCCAAGTCCATGAAAACCAGCGAAACCGGGGTCTGGTACGCTTTGGCGGCATGCAGCAACTGGGGTAGCTGTGATACAGGTAGCGTTGATTATATAGACCGGTCAGGTTGTCGCGCAGCGATTGCTCGCGAAAACGTTTTTCGCTGGCGCGCAGGGCCTCTTCGATCTCCACGCGTTTCGAAATATCGACCAAAGAAACCACGATGCGCGACAAGGTGTCCTCGTGGCCGGCCAAAACCATGACGCGGGCCATGACCCGTTTGCGTTTGCCTTGCAGCGTTTGAATGGTCAGCTCTCTTTCCGGCGGAAAGCGGCCTTCGACCAGCATCAAAATAACTTTTTCGGCCGTTTGCAGGAAACCGGTACCCAACGCCAGTTGAGGCAGATCCGCCATCAAGGCCTTTTTGCTTCCGGCTTCAAGCAACTCGATAAAGGCATCGTTGCAATCCACCGTCTTGACCAGCTCCATGCAGCGGTTGATCTCTTCAGGGTTCTTTTGGAAATGGGCCTTCAGGTCTTCGATTCCCGACCGGCGAAGCTGTTCAAGGAAGCTTTTGAGTTCGGAGGCGTCCCGCTCCACCATGGCCACGGGGGCCGACTGGAATAAGAGGCGGTATCGCTGCTCGCTTTGTTCGGCCGCTGTTTGGGCCTGCTTGATATTGGTATAATTCTCCACAAATACGATGGCGCCTGAAACCGAATGGCCGCCGTCGCTCACCGGGCTGATATAAAAACGCAATTGAAGGCAGCTGCCTCTATTGTCGATGCAGGCGTAATCGCGGACCAAAGACCTGTTGAGATGCATGCAGCGGCGGAAATCGTCACTGATTCCGGCTTCCGCCAAGGCCGGGAAATCGAAAACATTCATGCCTTCCGGGTCCGCGCCGGAGGGCACGGCAGCAACTCCCGCATCTGGCGATTTAAGACCCTCTACACGCCCGGAAAAATCGACGGCCATAATGCCGAAGGGCGCACTGTTTCCCAAAACACGATTGCGGTGTTCAAGTGCCTGCAGAGCGGCTTCAGCTTTTTTACAACGTTTCTGGCGGAAGGCTGCCAAAAGCTACTCAAGCTCTTTGAGGAGCGATTCTTCCAGTATTTTCGAGGCAATTTTTTGGGGATCGGCCGTGTAGCGCCCTTCTTTGAGCCGCGCTTTGATTTCGGCCACCTTATCCAAATCCACTTCCGGCATATGCCGCAAGGCCTCTCGGGCGGCTTGCAACTGGTGCGCCGCGGCCGACAGGTGGACCCGATCCCTGGGGGCGGCAGGAGGCAAAGATTTCGAGGCGACGGCTCGGCTGGATTGGCCTGAGGTTTCATCCAAGGGATGGGCGGCAGGAGGCCTGCCCGAGATTTTCATATCAATTTCCTCCGTCTGAACGCCACGATAATATATCCATGTGCCGACGGCAAGAGCCGTTTTCAGGCCAGATTCCGGTATGCATCACGCCCCCATATTCAGTACGACACCCGAGCCGCAAAAAGATCCGACCGGCTTAAAACGTCTTCCCAACGCCGATGCCAAAATGAAATCGGGGATAGCTTTCCGTTGTTTGGGGCCATTTTTTGATCTCTTCCATGGCCAGGGTAGGATAACGATAGGCCATTTGTCCGATGTATCTTTGCTCGCTTCCTTTTACACGGCCCACGGCTGTGATCAGGGTACCTGCAGCGTAAATGGCCGGATCCAGGAATTGATCCGAATGCACCAGAAAGCGGCCCTGGGATTGATCGTTGTCCTGCGGCCGGTCCGACCCGTCCAGCTCCAACTGCAGCACCATCAGTTCAGTGCCGTTGTCCAGTGGGCGCACTTCAATGATTTTGCCGCCCAAGATAGCCATCTCCCCGACATAGCGTTCGGGACCCTCCTGCAACTGGCGGAACGGTCCGGAAAAAGTCACCTGTGAACGGATCTGCTTGGAAATGCCCTGCCCGCATGCATTCAGCCCGATCAGCAAGCCTAAGCAAAGAAAACCAAACCATCGTCTGCGCATCACCACCTCCTCCTGATGAGACTTACGTTGTGCGTGCGGCTACCAGACGTAAGGATGAGGCCATCCCCAGGGATAAAGATAAGGGTAGGGATACGGATAGCGCCAATAATGCCAGTAAGGATCTCTTTCCAGAGGTCTTTCTTTATCCCAAAGGTGTACCTGGGTTGCCGCCATCCGCACAAAGGGGAAATTCGCCTGCCCCTTTTCGGTGGCGGAGCTGCCGAGCAGTTTGCCCGCGACTGTAATTTTACGGTCCTTGGTATAAACTTCGGGATCGAGGAAACCCTTATACTCCACGATCAACCTGCCTTGAGACATATCCTTGGACTTGGGCTCATCCCCAATCCCCAGGGGTGCCTGAACAGCGATGAGGCGGCTTAGATCCTGCTCATTGCGAACTTCCACCACATAGCCGCCCAAAATGACCGTTTGTCCGGTATACCGCGAGGCATCCTGAACCAAATCATTAAACGCCACATCGGATACGGCCTCATTTTTCACCGCGGCCGGCATGACCGAACAGGCAACTGTCAAAACGGATACCAGGAAACCACCCCATGTTGTGAGCCATGTTTTCATTGTTGTCTGCCCCACTTTTTCATGTGTTTGCCGGCAACCTACCAACATGGTAAACCTAATGCGCGTGTGGTGAATTTCAATCAGCGGCCAGTCCTTCAAACGACTTTTGCCTGCGCAAGGCACTTTGATAAAAAACCATAGAATCACATCCCGCTTGGAATTCCCGGAAAGCTGCCGCCTTTGTTTTTGCTTGCCTACGCCCGCTGTATCGCATAAAAAAGGGTTAGCTGCTTCGAGTTACGGACTTTCTCCCGATCGGGCTCATCCAACCTTGTAACAGATGTGAGGAACACCATCATTTCCAATGTCCAAATCGCGGTTGTTGACCATGAACGGCTGACGCGGGAATTTGTCGCCCATGTGATGATGTACAGCGTCAACAGGGAGATCCTTGTATTCGAAAATGCCGAAACGATCATGGAGGCCGTGAGTGCCGGAAAAACAATCCATCTGGTGTTGTCGGAAATTCATCTGCCCGGCCGAAGCGGTTTTGAACTCTTGCGATCTTTAAAAGAGGAAAACCCCGGGATCTATCTCATCGCCATGTCGGCCAACCCCGGCGATGAAACACCGGCCACCGAACTCGGCGCCGACGCATTTCTAGCCAAACCTTTTGCCTTGAAAGACTTGTTTGGCATCGTGCAGCATTTCGTGGTGGAGAGTTCGGAACTGCAATTGGGCAACAAGCGATGTCTTGAAAATTAAAAGGCGGCATCGATGCGATACCGCCTTTTTGCAGGTGTTGAGATTAGGTCCTTTGAATGGGTTTTAAATTGGCTTGGATGCAACTCAACAAACCCAATGATCCACCTGAAAACCCCTCCAAAAGAAACGCCGGCCAGATCCCTTGCAGCTAAAGCGCTCTATTTAACGAGCAACCTTTCTAATACCGGTAATGGTCCGGCTTGAACGGACCCGCCTGGGGAACGCCCATATAGGCGGCCTGCTTGGGGGTCAAACGGGTCAACTTGACTCCCAGACGCCCCAGATGCAGGCGCGCAACTTCTTCGTCCAGGTGTTTCGGCAATGTATAGACCTTTTTTTCGTGCTGTTCGGTGGCCAGCGCTATCTGCGCCAGGCATTGGTTGGTGAAGCTGTTGCTCATCACAAAGCTGGGATGACCGGTCGCGCATCCCAAATTGACCAGGCGCCCTTCGGCCAAAACGATGATCGAGCGCCCCGATTTAAGCCGCCACCGGTCCACCTGGGGTTTGATGTTTTCCCGTTCACAGGCGTCACAGGTCTCCAGGTAGCGGATGTCGATCTCGCTGTCGAAGTGACCGATGTTGCAGATGATGGCTTCATTTTTCATCTTTTCCATGTGCTCCCCGCGGATAACATCGCAACATCCCGTGGCCGTCACGAAGATATCCCCGATGGGCGCGGCTTCGTCCATGGTGGTGACTTCATACCCTTCCATGGCCGCCTGAAGGGCGCAAATGGGATCTATTTCGGTGATCAGGACCCTGGCGCCGTATCCGCGCATCGATTTTGCGCAGCCCTTGCCGACATCGCCGTATCCCGCCACCACTATCACTTTGCCGGCCATCATCACGTCGGTTGCCCTTTTGATGCCGTCTGCAAGGGATTCGCGGCAGCCGTATAAATTATCGAATTTGGATTTGGTGACCGAATCATTCACATTGAAGGCCGGAAAAAGAAGCTGGCCGTTTTTTTGCAGCTGATACAGCCGATGCACTCCGGTGGTGGTCTCTTCGGATACACCGCGCATGTTGGCGGCAATACGGGTCCAAAATCGGGGATCACGCGCGTAGCCGGCTTTCAGGCGCGCCATCAGCAATTGCATATCCTCGCTGTCATAACTTTGATCGAGCAAGGCGGGGTTCTTTTCCACGGCCGCGCCCTGATGGATGAAAAGGGTGGCATCACCGCCGTCATCGACGATCAGGTCGGGGCCGCTGCCGTCCGGCCATATCAGGGCCTGTTCGGTGCACCACCAATATTCCTCCAGAGTTTCACCTTTCCAGGCGAATACGGCCGCTGAGCCCTTCCGGGCAACCGCCGCCGCCGCATGGTCCTGGGTGCTGAAGATGTTGCACGAAGCCCATCGCAAATCCGCGCCGAGTATTTTGAGCGTATCGATAAGCATGGCCGTTTGAATGGTCATGTGCAGGCTGCCCATGACTTTCAAACCCTTAAGCGGCTGCTTTGGCCCGTGCTTTTCCCGAACGGCCATCAGGCCGGGCATTTCGTTTTCGGCCAAGGCCATCTCTTTGAGCCCGAACGACGCCAGCTCCAAATCGGCTACCTTATATGAGAGGCGCGGGTCTACTTCCATAAACCCCACGGGCGTTTGCATCTTGGGTGCCTTCGGCATTTAATTCCTCCTTCGCAAGAACGGTTGTATTGCGGATAACATTAAAGACCGGCTTTCTCTCTGATCAGGTCGGCCATATTGGTTTGTTCCCATGTGAATTCCGGTTCATTGCGGCCAAAATGGCCGTAGGCCGCCGTTTTTTTGTAAATCGGGCGCAGCAGATCCAGGTATTCGATAATGGCCGCCGGCCTTAAGTCAAATACTTCGGTGACAATTTGGCGCGCCCGGCTTTCCGAAATGTTGCCTGTACCCATGAAATCGACCATGACCGAGACCGGTTGGGCCACACCGATGGCGTAAGCGACCTGGACTTCACACTTTTTGGCCAGTCCGGCCGCCACCAGGTTTTTGGCCACATGCCTTCCCATATAGCTGGCGCTGCGGTCCACTTTGGAAGGGTCCTTGCCCGAAAAACAACCGCCGCCGTGGCTGCCTTGCCCGCCATAGGTATCCACAATGATTTTGCGGCCGGTCAAACCGCAATCCCCCATGGGACCGCCGATGACGAATCTGCCCGTGGGATTGATGAAGTATCGCGTATCGCCGTCGATCATCTCGCGGGGAAGCACTTTCTTGATGACTTCCTCGATAATCGCTTCACGCAGATCGTCATGGGTGACATCCGGCTTGTGCTGGGCCGATACGACCACCGTGTCGACGCGCAGCGGTGTTCCGTTTTCGTATTCGACGGTGACCTGTGATTTGCCGTCGGGCCTGAGAAAATCCAGAGCGCCGTTTTTACGGACCTGCGCCAGCCGGCGGGTCAATTTGTGGGCATACATGATGGGCATGGGCATGAATTCAGGGGTTTCATCCGTGGCAAAACCGAACATCAATCCCTGATCCCCCGCGCCTTGATCCTTGTTCTGGCCCGGATTGACGCCTTGGGCGATATCGGGCGATTGATGGCCGATGCTGGTAATGACTGAACAGGTTTGCCAGTCAAAACCCATTTGGGAAGAACTGTATCCGATTTCGCGGATGGTATTGCGCACGATGGCCGGTATATCCACGTAACATGAGGTCGTGATTTCACCCGCGATGAATGCCAATCCTGTGGACACCAGTGTTTCACAGGCAACACGGCAGGCCCGGTCTTGCGCCATCATGGCATCCAGAATGGAATCGGAAATGGCGTCGGCCACTTTGTCGGGATGCCCTTCGGTTACAGATTCGGAAGTAAAGAGGAAGCGTTCTTTTTTCATACCCATTCTCCTTCAAGGCTGATGTATGTTCAACTCTATCCGTGTTGCGCATCGATTCGTAAAAGTATTTTCGACAATGCTGGGCCGGTTGTCACTTTCGGGCGCCGGGGCGATATCTTGGAAGAGCAAGTTGGAATGCTTTCAATTTCACTCGGTGGTTGGCTGGCGCCGTTGTTGCGGCCGCAGTTCAAAAAAATTGTTTCCTTTCGATGACCGCAGCCAACCTACCGTAAGAATAGATGAAATGTCAATTGATTTGAAGGTGGACCGGCAATTCTCGGTCAACCGCATCCATGCAACAAGAAGACGCATTCACACGTTAAAAAACCTCACCACGACCTCGCTGGCACTCCAGGGGTTGATGTGCGTGCATGGGCGGCGGGATCGGAGATCTGTATTGAAAAGGCTGGCCGGGCATCACTAGGGAAAGGGAAACTTGTTCACCGCCTGCGGGTGTAGGCGGGGCGTTACAGGCTCGCGGGCACCGATCGGAGGATCCCGCTTCGATGCGGCTCGTGTTTAAAGATGAGACGGCAGCTCGGTCGTAATCGTTGGCGATTGCGAACCGCAGGAGCTATGTACCTTCGAGTCGGGAGAGCATCCCTGCGATGCGTGTCTCCTTTTTCAGAT
>QZKV01000166.1 GCA_003599575.1 Desulfobacteraceae bacterium
ATGGGCAGCCAGACATCGGCCTTGGCGCCGGTGGCCGACAAGCGCGGTTCGACGACCGCCACTTGGGCCCCATCGATGACCGTTCCCCACGCTTTGGAATAATAGGAAACCTGCCGGTTGGCCGAAAGCGGATCGGCGCCCCAGATCAGGATATAGCGCGCATTTTCGACATCGTACTGCCGGTAGTCCCACAGGCCTTCCGTATAATACGGCCCGAATTTTTCGGCTTCGGCGCAAATCGAGCTGTGGGATATGTTGTTGGGCGAGCCGATGATCTTGGTCATGCGGTCGTAGAGGATGTCGCGCATGTAGGTGTATCGGCCGCGCATGAGCATGTAGGTGTGGGATTCGTTGTTGTTGCGCAGCTCCAAGATCTTGTCCGCGATGGTGTCCAAGGCCTCGTCCCACGTAATCGGCACAAACCGCGGATCCTCATTGCGGCCCTTCTTGGGGTTTGTCCGCTTCATCGGCACCTTGATGCGGTCAGGATCGTATACTTGCTGGATGGCCAGGTGGGAACGTGGGCAACCCGCACCGCCATTCACTTTGGAGTGAGGATTGCCCCTGATCTTGATGGCGCGGCCATTGACGACATAAACCTGAGTGGCGCACCACGATGTGCATCCCTGGCATGTGCCCGGCAGCCATTGCCCCTGATCCTTGCCTGATCCTGCCGATGCGGTGGCCAGGGCCTTGAGTTCCAGAGACAGGCCGGGACCGAGGAAAACGGCCGCACCCGTGGTCGCCGAGGCTTTAACGAATGATCTTCTCGACAACTTGATGTTGCCTAAAAAATCTTTCATCAGTGTTTTGCGTTCATTCTTTTTCCCACTCATGTCAGCTCCTTTTTAAAGTAAATGGAATGGATCGGAATCGTGAAAGAATCCGCGACGAAACCGGCTACAGGTCAGGAGGCCCCCTGGAGTCGGTTTCGTTGCGGAGGATACATTTAAGGAAATAATGCAGTTCATCGTAGTCCACCGGTTTGTTCAGGCAGGCGAAAAG
Source organism: Desulfobacteraceae bacterium (assembly GCA_003599575.1). Lineage (GTDB taxonomy): Bacteria > Desulfobacterota > Desulfobacteria > Desulfobacterales > Desulfosarcinaceae > Desulfatitalea. The sequence goes on from QZKV01000166.1 coordinate 1,006, forward strand.
GTGATAGCAGATGGCGTCCTTGAGTTCGGGATGAAATCGATACCGTGACGTGCAGAAAAAGCTGACGCCCGGGAATGCGATCGTCAATTGTCGAATCGTGCGATTTTCAAGTGGAACGCTGTCTATATCCAGTATGGCCGCAAGGCATGGTGCGGAGCGCAGGCCGGATTCCAGGTCCGCCAATTTGGAGTAAGGCACTGCACGGTAAGGTCCTGCCTCAATGATGCGGCGCAGCGCCTCGCAATCTTCGGCTTCGGTTCCTAAAAGGGCAATGAGAACTGGCTCTTCGTTCATAATGGAATCTCTATTGGATTATTTTTCGAACGCTGACCGCGATACTAAGCGCAATAATGGTGCCATTGTATTTGGGTCATCCCCTGAGGTCGTTGATAGGGTCATAACCTATTGAATAAAAGTATATTTTTGGTCCGTAGATATAGCGGCATGGTTTGAAGGAATGGGCTTTTGGTTCTCCGCGAGCCGGGTTGTACGTTCGAAAATCGGACACATATCCAGAATTTTTTAATTTGACTTATCTTTCAATAAGATAAACCGTCCTTGAATCGGCCGCATCACACGGCAGACGGCATTTGCCCGGACACCTGGCGGTCCAGACATCATAGACCCGCCCCTCGCGGCAACTTCACTCAAGCTCGTCCCACCTGCCTGTTGCGGAACCCGAAGCGCGACTGCTAACAGACCAGGCAGAGCCGCAGGCTTGAAAATGCAAACCGCAACCGGTTTGCTTCCAGGCGGAGGAGGGGGGCGCAAGCAGGCACGTTCCGCCCCCCTTTATTGTTCGCAGCCTCTGCTGTCTATACTTTGAGCAGTTTGACTTGGCTGTTGTAAAAAACTGCACTGCCGCCCACTGTATCGCAAAGGGTTGTATTCTTGAGGACCGGGTCCACACGCATGGCCGCATTGGCGTGTATGCCCATACCGCGGCGGCCGTCGCCGTTAATGGTAAAGCCGTCGATGGTGATCGGTCCGGAGCTATAGGCCCAGTGTCCGTGTCCATGCGAAAAGGCCACGGTGCCGGGCCGTAGCCCTTCGATGACCTTCACCTTGCCGATCATGGGCACCTGCCTGCCATGCCCCAGGTTCCATACACCTTCTGGATTGGAAGCTGAAACCACCTTGACCTGATCGCCTGAGCGCAAACCGAGCCGTTTGGCATCCGCGGCGGCAACCTCTACGAAGTTCTCCGGAAGAATGGCTGACAGCCAATAGTTGGATATCGTCCGGCTCTTGGTATGGGTGATCGACTTGTAGGTAATCAAGGTCAGGTCGTATCCCTGGCCGCGGTCATCCACCATGCGGCCTGTGCAATCCACCGGACCAGGGACATAGGCAGCGTGCGGCAGATACGGTTTGCCGGTCATGGAATGTGTGGTGGTGGCGAATTTTTCAAAATAGAGCCCCACCATTTTGTCGTAGGCATTGGTCAGTTGCTTATATTTGAAAGCGGCATGATACTGCTGAAAGCGGCCGCCGCGATTCAGAAGGTAGACCACATGCGGCCAAAGCTCGGTGCCGACCACCTTTTTCCAGCGCTCCGGGTCATAGACGCTTTTGGGAAGATGCCGCCGCGAAAACTCGAAAAGTTTCAGTTCCTCCGCGCCGGCCGCCTGCACTTTATCCGAACCATCCTCCTTTTCGCCGAAAGCCACATTGGCCACCATCCGCAAATATAGATCTTCTTCGCGGATCATGTGCTGTCCCGGACCGAACACATCCTTGCCCAGACCAGGCGCATTTAACTTCTCGGCCAGGCCAAGCACAAATGCTTCGACATTCAGCGGCATCTCTTCACCGAAAACTTTCACGGTTTCGGTCAGCGGCGCCACGACGGGCTGGCGGACAGGAAACACCTTGGGTGTCACTGACGGGTGCGATCCTGGAAACTCCCAGCGTTCGAGATAGGTGGTGTCCGGAAAGATGTAATCGGCGTACATGCTGGTTTCGCCGATGAGTATGTCCGAGGCGATAAACAGGGGGATCTTTTTGAGATCCGAGACGATATCGACAAGGGTATGACCGGCGGGCATGGCATAGATCGGCGTGCCCATGTAAAGAAACAGCGCCTTGATCGGATAAGGATACATGTCCCCCATGCTGGGAATGATCTCCTGGTAAATGTCGCTGGAGAAAGGATACCAGTTTCTTTTAGCGGGGTAACCCGCGAACAGCGTGGTCTTGTCGTAAACCGCGCCGTGCCGGATGATGTTGATGCCGAAGGCCTTGATACCGCCCTTCCACATTTTGGTAAGGTTGATGGGTTTGCCCGGGCGATCCCCGATCCGGTCGTAGGTGGTCGATTTGCTTAAGCCGCCCTGCCATCCGGTGTTGCCGATCAGGGCATTGACCGTATACCAGGCCACTACATTGTAGAAGCCGGAGGTCTGCTGGGATACGCCGCGGTGTATGTCGGCCACCGCCTTTTTGCCGTGGCTCGTAAACTCTCTTGCGATATCCACGATATCCTCTTCATGGACGCCGGCCAATTCAGCCCATTGCTTAAGGGGCTTGGAAGCGGCGGTTTCGCGGATGATCTGCAGTACGCTTTTGACCTTGATGCCCTTGATTTCGGTGTCCACCAGTAGATCGCCTTCGGCCACGCGCTTTTCATCATTCGGATCGAAGGCAACCGGCTGGTTGTCGGCCAGCACCATGAAGGCGTCAAAATCCCATTGACCCTCCTCGGCTTTCTTCTTGGGCCGCTTTTCAGTGGCCAGCCCCAGATCCGAGCCCCGCAGGTACTTGCCGGGTTTGCCCTCCGCATCGATTTTGACCAACCAGGCGGCCTGGCACCAATTGGGCTCAGTGGCCGCCAAGGCGGCGGCCTTGTTGGCGTTGCGCAGGTACTTGGCATCGAAACGATTGTCGATGATCCATTGAATCATCCCCATGGCGATGGCCCCCACGCCGTTGATCGGTTCCACGGGCAGCCATTTCCACGCCCTGGACGCGGTTTTCGAGCACCGCGGATCGATTACCGCGATTTTCAGGCGACCTTCGACCACCCCTTCGGTGATCTTCTGAACCCGCATAGGCGGGCCATAGTTGGCCTCATAGGGGCTTGAGCCGACAAAAAGAATGAATTCAGCGTTGCCCGTATCACCCTGCCAATAGAACTTGGCGCCGTCCGCCCACTTGCCCTCCACGAACTGATCGCTCATGGCCTTGCCGGAGAAATACAGCGACCCCTGGCAGACGGTGGTGTGGCCGTGATAATTTACGCTGCCCAGGGATTTACTGAAGAAATCCTTGAGAAGATCGGCGCGACCGTCCTTCAGGCGCCCCCACATGAAACAGAGCTGGTTGTTTTTCGGGCCAAGATCGGGATGCTCCGGGTCGATCAAATAATGAAGGTTGACCGCGTGTTTGGTTTTGAACTCTGCAAGGGTCATTTTCTTTGCGGCGACATTGGCGGAATCTTCGGCCAATTGCTTGGCAATGGTCTGGTCCTTAAGTACGCAGATATCCTTGAGCCCCTCCACATGAACTTCGCCGAAAAGATCGCCGCCTTCGGCGATTTCCGTGATGGCTTTTTCAAAAGAGATACGTTTGCCGGTGCGCTTCAGCACCTTGACAATCCGAAACGGATCATACAGCGTTTGGATGCCGGCCTGGCCCTTGGGGCACAGCGAGCCGTCGATGGCGGACGCGTCCTTGCGCGCTGTGGTGTAGGCGATCTGTGGGGTCATGTTCCACGGGCTGTAAGGATTGCCATCGATCTTTTTAACCATGCCGTCCACAACCTTGACCTTGATGCCGCAGTTGGTGTTGCACTGCTGGCAGGCCGAAAAGAGCTGGTTTTCCGGCAGATGCAGGACGTAGTCCCCTGCATCCAAGCCATCGGCATGGGCTTGCGATCCATCCCATCCGCCCGGAAACTGGAACAAATAGGATGACGCGCCGATCGTGCCCCCCAGCAACCCCGCGCATTTGATGAACCCGCGCCGGCTGATATTCTTTTCGCTGATTATATGAGTGATTTCAGATACGATATCTTCTTTGGACATGATAGTCTCCTCCCTTACTGAAGGTAGTAAACGGCCGGCTCGGTCCCGAGTTCTTCTTTCAGTCGGTAGATCCGCGGTGAGCCCAGTTGCGCATGAATCAGGCTGTCGGGATCATTGCGGTTTCCGAAGCAGGTGGCTCTTCCGATGCAGGTGGTGACACACATCGGCAACATGCCCACAGCCAAGCGATGCAGACAGAAATGGCACTTGCGGGCGTTGCCCACCGGCGACGCGTGCCCTCTTTTAGGCCATTGTTTGCCGTACTCCGCGGCAGGGGTTGTTTCATAGCCGCTGTCGGCTGTTTTGCGTCCAACGATCTTGCCGGCCGCATCAGGCGTAGCCTGGGTGTACCACTCCCCGAAGTCGGCCGTTCGTGCCGAATAGGGGCAGGCGGCCAGGCAATAACGGCATCCGATGCACTGCTGGTAATTGACTACCACGACGCCTTGCTCATTCTTATAGGTCGCGCCCACGGGGCAAACCGGGACGCAGGGAGGATTCTGGCAGTGCATGCAGGGACGGGGCAGAAAACGGCGGCTGACATTTGGGTAGCGGCCGACTTCTTCTTTCAGAACAGGCCGGTAAACCACGCCCGGCGGCAGCTTGTTCTCCGCGATGCAACCCACGGTGCAGGCATGACACCCGGCGCATTTGGCCACATCAATCGCCATGGACCATCTGATCGCGGATTTGTCTCCGGCCAGCGATCGTTGCAGATCCCTTTGCATGCGGACAAGCACATCCTCGGTGGGTATTATTCTGGCCATAAAAGGCTCCTTTCGCTGTCATCTGATGATTCGAGAACTGCTTGCGGTTTAATCCATCGCGGTCGAAGTTTTGCCGAAAAGGGATAAACGCTCCGCGCCGATCAAGAAGGCCAGCGTCGCACCCCCGATAATGCCCAGGGTAACGGCCCATTCGCCAACGCTGGGGAAATAGTCAAAGCTCAGATGAGGCCCGCTGAAGGCTGTGCGCAAACCTTCGATTTCAGGGATGGTTAACGCCGGCAGGATGATATTGGCGCGGGCTACGGCAAAACCCATGAGCACCAGAATCCCCATGCAGCCGGCCCATGCGCCTTGCCGAACCAGCCTGGGCTGTACGAGAACGATGATCGGAACAAGCGTGCCCAGGATGATTTGCAGGATCCAGAAAGCCCACCAATGCTGCCCGAAAAGAACCTCATTGACCGCCTGCACGTTTTGAGGAATGCCGCCATAAAGGGACTGTGAAAAATCCACCCACAGGAAAAAAAGTTTCACCAGCGCCAACACCACTGTCATGATTCCAAGAATCCACAACTGCCGTGAGCGGCGGTCATGATTCGCCGGTTCCAGGAGGCCTATAAACACCATCATCAGTGCAGTGCCGGAAGCCAGTGAAAAGATGGGGAACTGGGCAGGTAACAAGCCGACATGCCAGTAGGGACGCCCGGCGAGCACGCCGAAAAGCGCGCCCACGCCGCCGCTGAGTAATATGGAGAGGATCAGGCCGGCAATCATCAGGGGTTTGAATAAGGCATGTCTGGGTTTGCGAATCGCCAGCCACAGGGCGCTCAGGATAAACCCCCCCGAAGATGGAGTAGCCCCATACCATCTGGGTCATCAGGGAAAATGGATTGGGTTGCATATAGACACGCCAGATCCGCCCCATGTGTCCCAGATCAAGGCCGATGGAAGCCAGGCCCGCAGGCAAGGTCACGAGGGCTCCCCATAGGGCCGCTTTGCCGGTTGGGCATCAATGAAAAAGTTTTGGGGCGCATCCGGTAACCGGCTGCGGCGTTCTAAATTCGGACATTTAATTTGGAAGTGCTAATTTTTACGAAATTTATTAATCGTCCGCTTCTATGGATTGTCCGGCACCTGCCCGTACAATCGTCCTGCCGGGGCCTGGCCCATGGAGCGGCAATCGATTCGTTCCGGGCTGGGGGCTGCCTCGCTCTTGCGGGGGATACGAGATTAAGCTGAATGGGCGATTTTTAATTTCTTCAATTTTTCATAAAGGGTGCTGCGGCTGATGCCGAGCTGCCGGGCCGCTACTGCCTTGTTCCAATTGCAGGCTTCCAGCTTTTCTCTAATAAGCCGCGCTTCGGATTCGACAATGGTCGTAGATGGGTCGAGCTTGGGGGAAGTTGCCGCGAGCAGTGCCGAGGGCAGGTCCTTGAGCTCGACTTGCGGCCCCTTGGAAAGCACCACGGCATGCTCGATGCTGTTTTCCAGTTCACGAACATTCCCCTGCCAGGGGCTCTCGATCAGCTTCCGCAGGGCTTCGCTTCTGAAGCCAATGATTTTTTTGCGCTGTTCGGTGCAAAAACGATTCAGAAAATGTTGCGCCAGCAAATGAATATCCCCGGATCGTTCGCGCAAGGCCGGCAGGTGAATGGGGATGACATTCAAACGATAGAAAAGATCCTCTCTGAATATCCCCTTGCGCACCTCTTCAGTCAGGTTCTTGTTGGTGGCGGCCAGGATGCGCACATCCACCTTGATGGGTTTTTCTCCACCCAATCGGTCGATGATCTGTTGCTGGAGCACGCGCAGCAGCTTGGTCTGGGCCACAGGATCGATGTCGCCGATCTCATCCAGAAAGACCGTCCCGCCGTCTGCCTGCTCGAAGCGCCCGATCTTGCGCCGTACGGCTCCGGTAAAAGCTCCTTTTTCGTGGCCGAACAACTCACTTTCCAGCAGAGTGCTGGGATAAGCCGCGCAGTTGATGACGATGAAGGGTTTGGCGGCACGATGGCTGCGCTGATGAATGGCGCGGGCCACCAGTTCTTTTCCGGTTCCGCTTTCGCCTTGTATCAGGACCGTGGCATCGGTGGGGGCGACATCTTCGATCAGCTTGAAAACAAGCTGCATCTTCGGATCTTTGCCGATAATTTCGCCGAACCCGGAATTCACGTCGACCCTGTGCTTGAGCTCGGTCAATTCCTCCTCGTACGTGTTGGCACGGTGGATGGCCCCGGCGGCCTGCTGCAGAATAATGGCTACAATGTCCAGTTCATGCGTGGCGCACTCGCAGTCGCCGCCGCAGGCAACCATCATGGCGCCAATGGTCTCGTCATGATGCCGGATCGGAAACAAGGCGACCTGGACTGCGCTATTCAATGCACCCGGCAATTGAATCCGGGCAAGCTCCGGCCGGTGGATGCAGGCGAATTGCTCGTACCGGCTGATAAGGGCATACAATTGGTCGAAACGTTCCTGATCGAGATGGTAGATATGATGCAAGGTGGACAGGTTGACCGTCCGCAATGTCCTGCTGAATACCAGCAGGTGGATGTCCCGGCAGGCGACCACCTCGGTGAGCGCCTGGATGAGGAAACGGCAGATTTGATCCAGCTTTGGCAGGGCGGCAATTTTCTGGGAAATCGAAAGTGATGTTTTGAGCTGTTTGTGGGTGCGGTCCAATTCCCTGTTTTTCGTCTCCAGTTGCTCGTTCGAATGTTTGAGCCGGGCGGTATAATCTTCAATCCGCGCGAGCATGGAATTGAAGGCGCCGGCAAGCTGGGAGACCTCCCGCCTTCCCCGAACAGTGACTTGGGTGTTCAGATTGCCCGCATCGATCTGCCCGGCATATTTCCCCAATTGGTTCAGGGGACGGGTCAACCGACTGATCGCCCATTGACTGACCGCAAGAGACAACACCAGAATGCCAAGCGTGACGATGCTCATCTGCACCCATAATTGCCGAACCTGTTTAAGGTAGGGCGCCACAGCCATTCCCATCCGCAACGTGCCGGCTTTGCCGCTGAAAATCGGGTAGGCCACATCGATATAGCGCTCCCCCTCCTGGGACATGAGTTTTTGGGTATGCGGATTTTCACCGGCCCCGGCAGTATTGGCCTGTATAAGGTGGACAGGGATGCCGTCGGTAAAGGTGTGCGTCAGCACCTGACCGTCGCGGGACACGAACAAGTAAGCCACCGTCGGGTCGCTGGCTATCTGATCGTCCAGTATTTTTTGCAATGCGACCAGATCGTTGATGAGTATTTTGTCAGCGGCATCCAGTGCCAGATTGTGGGCGATATTTTCAGCCCGCGCGACAGCCCGGTCCAGCAGGCTGATGCTGAAGCGATGCGCCACCAGTTGTGAAATGGACAGTCCCGTGGCGATCACCAGAAAGGCGAATGCAAAAAATAGAGCGCTTTTGAGGCTATTGAACAACATCATCGATTTCATCTGCCTGGCCCAGCAGTTTCAACATCTTTCCCACCGGCAGGTACCACTCGGGTTTGGGTTCTACAAACCGGTCGATCATCAACTCCGAAAGGATGACAGCGCCTTGCGGATCTTCATGCATGGACATGACGACCCGGGCAATACTTTTTTTGATCGAGGGGTCCAGCGCATTCGATACTACCAAAGGCGGACTGCCGACAGGTTCCGATGTTTGAATCACGCGGGTTTTCCCGGCATAAAAATCGTCGCGGTGCCGGTAGTACTCCCAGATGTGTCCATCGACGGAAGCGCCGTCCACCAGTTTTTTGGCCACAGCCAGGATTGAGTTGTCATGACTGTACGTGTAGGTGAAGGAGTGGAAAAAGGTCTCCGCCGACTGGCCGAGTTGCTTGAGCCAGTACCGCGGCACCAGAGTGCCGGTATTGGACTCCGGATCGGTGAATGCGAATGTCTTGCCCTTCAGGTCGGGAAACGACTGAAACGGGCTGTCCTGGTGAACGATCAAATAGGATTGGTAAAAAGGTTTGCCGCGAATGATCGGCGTGGCGATTGCCTTGAAGCCGTAGGCCTGGCTGCCGGCCACATAGGGGCCCGTGCACGTAAAGGCGATATCGATCTGTCCTTTGGCCAGCATTTCATTGATTTCACTGTAGGTCCTGCGCTGGACCAGCACGACGGCTTGTTTGGATCTGGCCCCAAGATAATCGATCAACTCCCGATAATAGAGGAAAGTTTCCTTGGGAGAAACCATCGCCGCCACAGCGACCCGAAGGGAGCTGCGATCCCTGTTTTTCACATCCGGCCGGGATGATTCGGCCTTTTCTGTGAAATCCACCTTTTTATAATCCGAATCCATGCTGCACGCCGTCAAGCTGATCAGCATTGCGGCGATCCAGATCGTACGGATCATCTCCGCAAGGCGACGCAGCGGATACCTCTTTTTTAATTTTCCTTTCAATACAGTGGCCTCGTATCGTTTTCTGAGGTTGTTTTCCACACGATCAATTAATGCATACCATAACAATGATTTGCGTTCCATGATAGTCATTTTTTCAGTAAGCGCTGCGCTTGCCGGGAAGTTATTCGCGGCAGGGGCCGGCGGCGTGGCAACTCAATCGGCTGCGCTTCGGTCAGGCAGCATGGAATTATCAATTGCTGTTCGTGAAAGGTTCGACTACAAAAGTGATTACTTTAACGATTGCGCCAGGAGCCGTCATGACCCGGGAAATCAAAGTGGGTATCAGCACATGTTTGCTGGGCGAATCCGTGCGATACGACGGCGGGCATAAGCTCGACCCTTTTCTGCGCGATACGTTGGGCAGGTATGTGGCCTTTGTGCCGGTCTGCCCTGAGGTGGAATGCGGGTTGCCCACCCCCCGTGAAAGCATGCATCTGGTGGGAAATGCTTCCGATCCGCGCCTGGTGACCACGCGCACCGGCATCGATCACACCGCGCGCATGAAAAAATGGGCCGCCCGGCGCCTGGACGACCTGGCCGGGGAGGACTTGTGCGGGTTCGTCTTCAAGAGAAACTCTCCCAGCAGCGGTATGGAACGGGTCAACATCTACAATGATGCCGGAAGGCCGGAGCCGGCGCGCAAGGGCAGCGGACTGTTCGCCAAAGCCTTCATGGAGCGCTTCCCGCTCATCCCGGTCGAAGACGAAGGCCGCCTGCACGATCCCAAGCTGCGGGAGAATTTCATTGAACGGATGTTCGCTTTGCGGCGCTGGCGCAGCCATCTGTCCGAAGGCCTGGATTTGGGGCGGCTGGTGGCATTTCATACCCGCGAAAAGCTGCTATTGCTCTCTCACAGCCCGAAAAACTCCCGCGCCATGGGAAAACTGGTGGCGGGCGGAAAGCAGCAGAAGCCGTCGGCATTGTACGATGCCTATGAAAGACTCTTTATGGAAACGCTGGCGTTGAAGGCCACGACCGCCAAGCATGTCAACGTCCTCCAGCATCTTCTGGGTTATTTTAAAACAAACCTCAGCTCCGATGAAAAGCAGGAGATGCTGGCGATCATCGGCGACTACCGCGCGGATCATGTGCCTTTGATTGTTCCGATCACCCTGGTCAATCACTTTGTGCGCAAGTACGGGCAGACATATCTGGCGCAGCAAACGTACCTGAACCCTCACCCGGTTGCCCTGCAGCTGCGCAATCACGTGTAAAGATAAGAACCATGGTTTCTCTTCTTTTCAAAAAGACCGCCGCGAAAATCGGCGCCGCCCCCGGCACGCTGATGCATATCGGCCAACAGCGCATCGACCGGGTGCGGCTGAGCGTCATCGACTACGATGAAAACAATATCGCAGAGCGCACCGTCCAAACCCTGGACGAAGCCCTGGCGTTTTGTGACAGTCCGCGCACCACTTGGCTGAATGTGGACGGCATTCATGACACCGAGATCATCGCCCGTATCGGCCGGCACTTCAACATCCACCCATTGACCCTGGAAGATATTCTGCACACCGATCAGCGCCCCAAATTGGAAGATTTCGGTCACTACCTGTATATCGTTCTCCAGATGTTGCGATACCTGCCGGAGGAGCCGGACAACGGACAGGTGATCTCAGAGCAGGTCAGCCTGATCCTAACACCCCGAGTGCTGATCTCTTTCCAGGAATCGGCCGGGGACATATTCGCGCCGGTGCGCGAACGGCTGCACAAGGGGCGAGGGGGCCGCATCCGCGCTAGCAAGTGCGATTACCTGGCCTACACGCTGATCGATGCCATTGTGGATTACTATTTCGTCATTCTGGAACATGTCGGGGCCGACGTCGATGCGGCGGAAGAGGATACGATAGAAGACCCCCGGCCCGGAACCTTGGAGCGCATCCATGATCTCAAGCGCGAAATGATCACCCTGCGCAGGAATGTATGGCCGCTTCGCGATGTGATCGCCGGCTTGTCCAAGCAGGCCTCGCACCTGATCGATCCGGCCACGATAGTTTTTTTACGCGATGTCCACGACCATACGATTCAGATCATCGATACCATCGAGTCCAACCGCGATATTTTATCCGGACTGCTCGAGTTGTATCTCACCAACGTGAGCAACCGCATGAATGAAGTCATGAAAGTGTTGACCATCATCGCTACCATTTTCATTCCGGTCACGTTTATTGCCGGCGTTTACGGCATGAATTTCAAATATATGCCGGAGCTGCAATGGCGCTGGGGATATCCGGCCGCATGGGGCCTGATGATCGCGGTGATCGCCGGATTGCTGTTTTTCTTTAAAAAGAAGAAATGGCTGTGAAAGAAATGGGATCAACAGCCAGATCCTTTCAAGACCTATCCGCAAATCGATTCAGGGATCCAACGAAATCAACGGCCGATAACAGCCAAAATCTGCGGCGGCTTCCGGGCAGGCGCGGAGGGGATGTGCTTGGGGTATCCGACGATAATCGGTGCAAAGACCTTGGTGCCTTCCTTCAGGCCCAGTTCGGCCCGCATTCCGGCATCTTCGATATAAGCACCGAGATTGATCCAACAGGTGCCCAAGCCCCGTGCGGCGGCCGCCATCATGAAATAGCCGGCCGCCAGGGCGCAATCCACGGCCATGAGGGCACGCGCTTCAGGACCGGCGATGATCACCAGGCTTGGCGCATTGTAAAACACATTGAAGGTGGGATCGCGCAGCACGGACGCATAGCGTGCGATCGCCGAACCGGGATCGGCCTCGATGGTGGCAAGAATATTCTTTTTACTCTCATCGGAAGGGCAGCCGATCAGGATGCCGGATAATTGATTTCCTTCAGGGTCGTTAGAATCTTGTCTTTGGTGACCGGCGCCTGATATTCCACAGTGACGGTTTTGTCGGCGATGCTGCTCTGCACACTGCTGACACCGTCCAGCTCCTTGAGCTCGTTTTCAATCGTCCGGGTGCAATGACCGCAGGAAATGTTCGAGATGTGAAAGGTTTGCTTGTCCATGAATCTCCTCCTCGTGCCCTTCATAGCGCGTTGTGAATTGAAGACGGGATATTAAGCACCTAACCGGAAATGTCCACTAGCTCCCGGCATTCCGATCCATCGTTGATTTGCCAAGCTGGACATGTCTGATTAGAGTTCTATGATCCTCATTTTGTGCAGGCAGGTGCGGTAATGATTCACGATCTGATCATACGATCGGCTCAGGCGAGCGATGCCGAACAAATCGCCCGCATTTATGTAGACACTTGGCGCGCGACCTACGCGAACATTCTACCCCGAAGCTACTTGGAGCAGATGCGTTATGATCAAACCATCCTTTCCATGCAGAGAGCCCTGCTAGATCCGCGCATCGAGTGCCTGATGGCCGAGGAAAGAAACCAAGCGGCCGGCTATATCACCGGCGGATTGGAGCGGAACCAAGACCCCATCTACCAGGCTGAAATCTTTGAACTGTATCTGCTTCCGGCTTTTCAGCGCAAGGGTACGGGAACCCGGCTCCTGGCGGCATTGGCGCAGCGACTCCATCAACATCGGCTCTATTCCATGAAGGTTTGGGTGCTCTCCGCCAATCCGTATCGCCGCTTTTATGAACGAACCGGCGGCATTTTTCTGAGCTCGAAATTCATTCTTTTTGCAGGTCGGCGCTTGAAGGCGGACGCTTTTGGCTGGATTGACATCACGCTGGCCGAGGAGGTTTGGGGTTAAAAAGCAAATTCGCCCTCTTGTCATGCACTTTTGTGATCCTACCATTTCCCATATAGCGGTTGGGCTTGGCCTAAAAACCGCAAATTCGGAGCGTTATCATATCGCTTCGGAACATTCTTTCGTGTGTAAAGGAGATACTTATGGCGACGCCAAACCGTAATGTCATGAGGGGTATCGACCTCGTTGCCGTGGTGTTAATCGTTATCGGCGGTTTAAATTGGGGACTGATCGGATTTTTCGGTTTCAATCTGGTTGCGGCCATATTCGGAGAATTGACACCCATCTCGCGCTTGATCTACGTTCTGGTGGGTATTTCGGCCCTCTATCGCCTGTTCCTGTGGCGCACCGTTCCTCGCCGGTTGGGCAGATGCGAGGCCGTGCCCAGATCAACCTAAAGAATGCTCAGATGCTTCCCGGTTTCCGGGAAGCATCTGAATAGGCGCAATCCATACGCCCCAAATCCATTGAAGTTCATCCGAACACCTGCCGGGCTTTGCGCCCTTTTGCCTGTCTGCATATTGGAGCATGGTGGAAAACGGGTGCAGCGAGTCATCGCCTCGAACATCCTTTTTCTTTATCAAGACAACTCTGGGACAATCTTTTCTGTTCCTCATTTCCATCACCCGCTTCAGCTCCAGCGATTTTAAATTGCCAAACGGGGTTCAGTAGCTGTATGAAAAAACCCTATGAGCGCGTTGTCCTAGAATGGACAAAATCCCGTATACTTTCTGGAGAGGTGCCATTTATAGAACGAACGTTCATTTTTCATTGACAAATTATTCGGTAAGTCCAATATATAGGGCATTGTCCTTGTCGTTAGTGCTGATCTCTGAAATAGCGAAAAAACTTCCGCTTCGCAGCCATCATTAAAAAAAATCATCGCTCCCGCTGCTCCGAGCGGAACATCCTCAAGCCAATTCGTTCTGTCGATTATCATGCCCGCCGATTTTCATTCTTAAATGGAGAAGGCAAGCGATGGTTTTTTCCCTACACCACGCATGCACGAAGAAGCGATCGATCGGGGACAATCAAGTTAAGCAAACCGCGGATGAAGGCCTTTTTCACTCGGTTCAGGTCTTCTAATTGAACATAGTGCTCTAAAAACCAAGAGGAGGGAAGAAATGAAAAGGATGAAACTTTTTTCATTGGTTTTACTTGCAGGATTGTTTGCATGGGGAGCTTTCGGCGGCAATGCCCTCGCAGAGGAAGTTGTGGTTGGGTTCACCGGCCCTCTGAGCGGTCCTGCAGCCCAATACGGACGAGACAATGTGGCCGGGTTGGAATTGGCCATGGACGACATCAATAAAGCCGGCGGAATCAAGATGGGAGGGAAAAATTACACCTTCAAGTTAGTAACCTACGACGACCGCATTGATCCCACGGAGGCCACCAACAATGCACGGCGCCTGGTTTCAAGAGACAAGGCCATCGCGATCTTCAACCCGGTTTTCAATACCCTGGCCCCCCTGATGCAAATCAATGAGCAACGCGGTTCCGAATTTCTCTTGATGGCTTACACCAGCACCCCGGCAATCGACAAAATCCAGAACAAATTGACGATTTCCATCCCGCCGCCCTTTTCGGCGTATGCGCAGGCATTCGCGGATTTTGCCTGGGCAAACGGATGGCGCAAGGGTGCCATGGTGGTCACCTTGGGCGCATACGGCGACGAGTGGCGCAAAGAATTCAAACGGGTGTGGACCGAGAAAGGCGGCGAGATTACCGCCGATCAACCGGCCAATTATTACACGGAAACCGATTTCTCTTCCCACCTGGCGACTGCATTGAACGGCAAACCGGAATTTCTGCTCATCGGCGGCCCCTCCGATCCCACCGGCCTGGTGATTGAACAAGCCAGGAACCTGGGATTCAAAGGCGGCTTTATCATGGTGGACCAGGCCAAGCTGAATTATATTGTGGACATCACCTTCAAGGGCGATATCACCAAGATGAACAACGTGATGGGTGTTGCCAGAACGCTGGACATCGGCCCCCGCGACCTCATGCAATCACTGGTCGAACGTTTTACCAAGGAAAAGAACTTAAGATCCGTCACTTCTGAAAATATCCTGAACTACTCAGCCATGCGCATGCTCGCCGCAGCCATGCAAAAAGCCGGAACGGTGAGCGAGCCGGCCAAAATCAAAGCTGCTTTCCGTGAAATCCTCCCCATGCCCATCGAAGAAAATCCAATCATGTACCTCGGCATGCAGGAAACCAAGTTACTGGTTCCGGGAACCATTCAGGTGATCAAAGACAACCAGTACCAGACCCCGGTCCAATACGTCTGGTGGACCAGGTCCGAGAAGGAATTCCAAAAGATTGTGAAACAAATGCCTCCGTATGAAGTCACCAGAAGGATGCTGCCGCTGGAAGGCTACGCCGATTAAAATCAGGTAGTTTAAGCGTTTGTCATGCTGCCCGAGGACCTTGCTTGCGGACCTCGGGCAGCTTGTTGAAGGTGTTCAGCCATATCGAATTTAAGCCTTAGCCCTGACAGATCGGGCCGGAGGGAAAAAGGATTCTCCTGAATTAAGAAGGGCATATCAATGGAACTTTTCTTTCAGCAGGTATTCAACGGCATCATGTTCGGCAGCACTTATGCCATTGTGGCACTGGGGCTGACGCTGGTCATGGGGATCCTGCATATCCCCAATTTCGCCCACGGCCATCTGTACATGCTGGGCGGCTACATTACCTACTTTTTTATCTCCTCGCTCGGCTTGGGCTATTGGCTCAGCCTGCTGTTGTCGATCGCCGTTTTAGGAGCCTTGGGCGTTCTTATGGAAGCGATAGTTTACCGCCCCCTGCACGATCAACCGCACATCAACTCCTTCATCGCAGCCATCGGGGCTCTGCTTTTTCTGGAATCGCTGGCAGAGGTCATCTGGGGACCGCAAGGATTGCGCATACCCAATCCCTATCCCTATACCTTCAATTTCCTGGGCATCATCATGAGCGTACAACGCCTGCTGGTGATCATAGGGGCGGTTTCGCTCATCATCCTCCTGCACCTTTTCCTCAAAAAGACATTGACGGGTACAACCATCGAGGCTGTGGCTCAGAACAGAGAAGGTGCCATGCTCAACGGCATCAATGTAAACCGCGTCTCGGCCTTGACCTTCTTCATATCATCCGCAACCGCTGCAGTGGCCGCGAGCTTTATTTCGCCGATCTTCATTATTTCGCCGGCCATGGGTGCCATAATAGGAATGAAGGCCTTCATCATCGTCATCCTGGGCGGTATGGGCAGCATCCCCGGAGCCATTCTCGGCGGGTATCTGCTAGGGCTGATCGAGTCCCTCGGTGGAGGCTATCTTTCCGCAGCTTACAAGGATGTGATCGCTTTCGGAGCCCTCATTGTCATTTTTTCCATCAAGCCGACCGGCCTTTTCGGCAAAAAGGAGGGCTAATCCATGATCACCAAGCCGATTCATACCAAGATCCTTTACGGGCTCGTATTTGTCTTCGCACTGTTCTTACCTTTATATGTGCCTGATGCATATATCTTTCAAATCGTCATCATGAGCTTCATTTTTGCCATCGCGGTTTCGGGTATGAACCTGATCATCGGGTACACCGGCCAGGCTTCCCTGGCACACGGTGCGTTTTTCGGCTTCGGCGCCTACGGCGTAGCCATCATGACCAAGGCCGGCATCTCTTTCTGGCTGGCTCTGCCGGCCGCCGCCGTAATTTCGGCTTTGATAGGACTGGTGATAGGACCTCCGGCTTTACGCACACGGGGCTCTTATTTCGCTATCGTCACGCTGGCTTTTGGTGTCGTCGTATGGGTCGTGGCCGGCAACTGGGTCGAAGTGACCGGCGGGCATAACGGAATCTTCGGTATACCGCGCCCCAGTCCGATACCAATCCCCTTCATCGGCGAAATCGAGTTTTTCGACCAGACGTACCAGTATTACCTGGTCCTGACATTTCTCCTGCTCACCTTGTTCGTACTGCATCGTGTGATCTATTCGATATTCGGATTGACGTTCATGGCCATCCGCAACAACGAACCCCTGGCCGACGCCGTCGGCATCAATACATTCACCACCAAGTTGATCGCCTTTGTAACCGCCAACTTCTTTGCCGGGTTGGCGGGCGGTCTGTATGCAAGCATTCTCGGGGCCGTAAGCCCAAGTGCGGCCAGCTACGCACTCACCTTCAACTTCCTTATTTTCTTGATCCTCGGCGGTATGGCTGCTTTGTCCGGCTCGGTGGTCGGTGCTTTCGCGATTCCCATCATCATGGAATTTTTGCAGGACATGGGGCATTTTCGTCTGCTGATCTTCGGCGCATTGTTGGTGGTAACCATCATTTATTTCCCCCGAGGCTTTGTAGGCGGAATTCGCCAGCTCAATCTAAAAATCGCCCAACGGCGTCAAAAATCGTGATGGGAGAGGGGCATGCTTACTGTAAAATACCTGTCGAAACACTTTGACGGACTTGTCGCGGTCAAGGAACTCAGTTTCAACATTCATGAAGGTGAAATACTGGCTATCATCGGCCCCAACGGAGCCGGCAAATCCACTGTTTTCAACCTGCTGACCGGAACCCTGCCGCCCACCGCCGGCAAGGTATTCATCCATGAAGAGGATATCACCGGATTAAAGCCGTACCGGATCGTCAAAAAAGGGATTTCCAGAACCTTTCAGACGACCAGCCTGTTCGATCAGCTCAGGGTGATCGACAACCTGCTGATTGCTTACAAATGGCGCACGCGCATCGGTCTGTGGAACACCCTTTTGCATACGCCCGGCTGGAAGTCGTATCAGGCCGAGGCGTTCCTGAGAGCCATGGAAACGTTGGAATTTCTCGGACTGGCCGCCAAAAGCCAATTACTTGTCCCCACCCTCTCCCAGGAGGAGCAAAAACGCCTGGCGATCGGTGTCGCTCTGGTCAGCAAGCCCAAAATTCTACTGTTGGATGAACCCACCAGCGGCTTGATCCAGGATGAAACAGATCGTATTACCAACCTCATCAAACGCGTAAGGGAACAAGGAACCACGGTTTGCATTATCGAGCACAAGATGCAGATGATCATGGGAATGGCGGATCGCATTGTTGTACTGAACTACGGGCAAAAAATCGCCGAGGGAACGCCTGCTGAAATCAAGACCAACCAGGCAGTGATCGAGGCCTACCTGGGAGGTGAAAGTCATGCTTAAACTCAATCAGGTGCATACGGATATCGGCGGACTGCACATCATACAGGATGTCTCCCTGGAAATTAACAAAGGGGAGTTTGTGGCCCTTCTGGGGAGCAACGGGGCCGGCAAGACAACCTTGTTCAGAACCATTTCCGGCGTTCTGAAACCCAGATCCGGATCGGTCGAATTCAATGGCACACCTATACACAAGATGGCGGTGCATAAAATCGTGGAAATGGGTTTGATCCTCTGCCCGCAGGGACGTCAACTCTTTCCTGAATTGACCGTGCAAAAAAACCTGATGCTCGGCGCCTTTCCCTTGCGGGGGGATAAAAAACGCATCCAGAAGAACCTCGATAAGGTATACTCCCTTTTCCCCATCCTGCGTGAACGCTCCGGCCAGGAGGCCGGCACCTTCAGCGGCGGCGAGCAGCAGATGCTGGCGATCGCCCGCTCACTGATGAGTGAACCCAAAATGCTGCTCCTCGATGAGCCGTCATTGGGCCTGGCGCCGCTGATCGTCAAGCAGATCGGAGAAGTGATCGCCGAAATCAATCATGAAATGGATACCACCGTTTTCCTCTCCGAACAAAACGCCAACATGGCTCTTACCATCACCGATCGGGGATATGTGCTGGAGAGCGGCTGCTGTGTGCTCTCGGGCAATTCCGCGGATCTCAGGAATGATGAAAAAGTGCGCAAAGCGTATATCGGCGCTTGATTTGCGTGGCTTTGGAAGGTTTCCCCGCTTGATCTGGTGGGCTGGGCTTTGGGCAATATACATCAAGTGCAATGCGCGAAGGAAATTTCGCGCATTGCACTTTCATTTTCGATGCTGCGGCACTGCATTTTGACTTTAGGCCAGAAGAATCAATGCAATCAGGGGCGCTGTCAAAATGATTTTAGTCATACCCCTGGCCCTCTCCTTTTGAACTGGACCCGAGACGCATGCGTCATGGGCGGCCGCTTCTGATCATCCGTTTGATGCGATACTCCATGACCGCCAAGTTCGCCTGGTTCAGGACCCGCTGTGCAAAGGTGACAATTCCCCGGTCCGGTTTATGCGTCTCGCGCTTGTCGGCCACTTCTATCTCCACCCGGATGGTATCCCCGATAAATACCGGTTTGAGCACGTTCAGTTCGACCCCCAGGAATGCAATGCCTGTTGCATGAAGGATGCCCGAAAGGATGGTCAATCCTTCCGCTACGGAAAAGGTCAAAACACCGGGAACGACCCGCGCCTTATAGGGCGTCAGCTCTTCCACATAAGCCCGATCCATGAACAGCGGCTCAAAGAAACCGTACGAGGTTGCAAAATTCACATGATCCGCTTCTGTGATGGTCCTTCTATCGGTATGAAAGACCTTTCCGGGTAGAAACTCCTCGAAATAAACTCCGCCTGTTTTCATTTTTGGTGGATATCCTTCGACGTTTTAGGGCATTGATAATCGACCTCCCCTTCTTGCCGGAAAAATGGGGATGGCAGAGAGTTTGCGCCGAGCCTATTTTTTACCCGGTGTCAGGTCAACAACTTTATTGTCTTGAACGTCTCCCAACGCACATGATGACAAGACAGGTTGGTTCAAACGCAACCTATGTTTTGACCCGGAGAACAGAACATGGCATAACGGCCATCGGTGCATGGCCAGGTTTGTGCGGCCGGCGTTTTCAGCGCAGTGCCCGCAAATCTCGCGCTGTTACCGTCCTTTGAGGACAAACGTTGATCAAGGAGAACAAAAGATGCGCGTTGAACTGCCTCAGCTGCTCTGGTACGGCAATACGACCCTGTCGATCGATTTGCCCGATGATTGGGATGTGGAGATCTGCGGCATGCGCGGTGCTGCGCGTCCGCCGCTCAGCATCGAGCAGATGCAGCAGGCCATCCTCAATCCCCTCGATGCGCCGCGTATCCGCGATCTGGCCAGAGGCAAAAAAACGGCTGTGATCGTCTTTGACGACATGACCCGGCCTACGCGCACCTACGAGCTGGCGCCCATCGTGCTTAAAGAACTCGCCGCCGCCGGGCTGGATGAAGACAATATCACCTTCGTATGCGCCCTGGGCACGCATGGCGCGCTCACCCAGCATGAACTGCGCAAGAAGCTCGGGCCCGCAATCCTGGAAAAATATCGCGTTTTCAATCACAACTGTTACGAGCATTGTGTCGAGGTGGGTACCACAAGTTACGGTACCCGTGTGCAGATCAACCGCGAAGTCATGGAAGCGGATGTCAAAATCGGCATCGGCTGCGTAACGGCGCATGCCCAGACCGGGTTTTCGGGGGGCGGCAAATTGCTTTTGCCCGGTGTGGCCCACATCGATTCAATCAGCCACTATCACTTGGAGGTAAACGCCCAGGCGCCCCAGACCACGGGGCTGGGCAAGCACGAAAACAACATATTGCGCCTCAACATCGAAGAAGCCGCCGCAATGGTGGGCTTGGATTTCAAGATCGATGTGCTTTTCAATGACCGCGGCGCCACGACCGCTGTGTTCGCGGGGAATCTGGCCGCGGTGCATGCCCGCGCGGTCGAACTGGCCAAAGAGGTCTACGACACCCATCCGCGCCCCCAGAACAGGCAACTGGTCATCGCCAACGCCTTTGCCAAGGCCAACGAAATGCCCATTGCGGTAGGGGTCGGAATGATGTCCCTGACCGATTACACCGGCACCCTGGTCGTGATCGCCAACTCTCCCGAAGGCCAAGTCGTTCATTATCTGCTGGGGCGCTTCGGCCGCAATTACGGCGGGCGGCAATACCCTGTTTCCACCATACCTTCGAGCATCGATCTGATCATCATGGCGGCATACCGCGACAAGACTTTCTGCGACTGGTTTTCCAACCCCCATGTCGTGACCTGGACCCGCGACTGGCCGGAAACCCTGGAGATTCTCAAAAACAAGTTCAAAACCAAAGCACGCGCGGCCGTGATTCCGAATGCCACCATGCAGTACTACCGGCGGTAGTGCTTTGACAGGATTGGCACCAGGCTTCGCTGCGATAAAATCCGGCTTTCTATTTTAGGAAGGATTCCAGCATGGCGTTTCAGGCAATCATCATTCATCCTCGCGACAATGTGGCCGTTGCGTTGCGCGATCTAAAAGCCGGCGAGACACTGCACCTGGCGGACGGCCGCACGCTGACCGTTCTTACAGACATTCCCTACAGCCACAAGGTGGCCCTGGCCGACAGGGCGATCGGCCAGGAAATCATCAAATACGGCGAAAACATCGGCCATGCCAGGACAGCCATTCGCATCGGAGAATGGATCCACACACATAACTTGGAAATAAAGGACGCGGGATAACTATGCAGACGTTCATGGGTTTTGAGCGGCCGGATGGATCGGTGGGCATTCGCAACCATGTGGCCGTCATTCCTTCGGTCGCCTGCGCCAACGGCGTTGTGGCCGCCATCGCGCGGGCGGTCCCCGAAGCGGCGCCCCTGTATCATGGCCACGGATGCGGGCGCGCCGTGGAAATCGGATTGCACACCCGAACCCTGGCCAATCTCGGCCGCAATCCCAACGTCGCCGCCGTGCTGGTGGTCGGTCTGGGCTGCGAGACGATCAAAGCGCAAACGCTCGCCGGCGAGATCGCCCTCTCCGGAAAGCCGGTTGCGCATTTCAATATCCAGGAAGTCGGCGGCTCCCGTCGCGCAACCGCGCGGGGCATCGAGATCGTTTTGCGCCTGCAAAGCGAAGCGGGCCGGGTGCAAAGAGGGCCCTGCCCTCTCAATCGCCTCATCGTCGGTCTGGAATGCGGCGGCTCCGACGCCTTTTCCGGCATCACGGCCAACCCGGGCGTCGGCCGGGTCTCGGACTGGCTGGTGGACCAGGGCGCCACCGTCATGCTTACCGAAAGTACCGAAATGATCGGCACCAGCCATATCCTGCAGCGCCGCGCCTGCGATCCCAAGGTAGCCGGCGACATCGCCGACATGGTCGCCGGCGCGGAAAAACTGACCCGCGACCTGCTGGGGCCCATGGCGGCCTATGTGATCGCCCCCGGCAACATGGACGGCGGGATGAGCTCGATCCGCGAAAAATCGCTCGGCTGCATTGTCAAATCCGGCTGCCGCCCGATCAGCCAGGTGGTTGCATACGGTCAGGTGCCCACCGCAAAGGGCGTCGTTTTGATGGATGCGCCCGGTTACGACACCGAATCCATCACCGGGCTGGCCGCCGGCGGCTGCCAGGCCATGCTCTTTACCACCGGGCGCGGCAACCCGCTCGGACACTCCCTCGTGCCGGTTATCAAAGTGGCCAGCACCAGCCAGATGTACCGCAGGATGGAAGACGACATGGACATCGATGCCGGCGTCATTCTGGACGGAACCCCTTTGGAAGAGGTCGGCAACACCATCACGGCCCTGCTTCGGCGCGTGCTGGAAGGCGAAAGGACCAAGGCGGAAGTCAACCGCCAGGAAGGCATCGTCTGCCTGCCGGTCTTTCACCCGGCTTTTTAAAGGGCGACTGCTTTGTTCATGTGCCCGTGCAGGGGCAGTTTGGTAAACGCTTTGTAAATCTACGCGTACGAACAAGCCGGAGTAAACCCCTTAGGCGCGATTCAACCGCATGGGTTGCCGGAAAAGACTTACCGTCCAGCGCCCAGCCAGACGACCTCAATGATATTTACCGGTTCGTCGAAACCTTTCAACATACACCCGCCCTGATCGATATACCGGTACTTTTGATCTTTGCACAGATCCCGTATGGCCGGTGCGATCAAAATTTGACCCGGTTGCGCCTTGTCGCACATGCGGGCGGCCAGCTGAACCGTCGAACCGAACAAGCGGTGGTCTTCTTCGATGGGCTCGCCCGCGCTGAGCCCGATGCGCACCTGGATGGGCATTTCGGGATTTTTCCGGTTGTGCGCGGCAAAATCGTTTTGCATGGCAACAGCACAGTCCACTGCATCGACGGCCGAAGCAAAGGAAACAAAAAAGCCGTCACCGGTGTGTTGGATCTCCCTGCCGCCATATGCCTTGATGGCATCGCGCGAAATCGCATTGTGAATCCGGAACAGTGCCAGAGCCGCTTTATCACCCAGGCGGGTGGTCATGGCGGTGCTGTCTTGCATGTCCGTGAACATGATCGCCCTGAAAGCCGAATCGATGGGCGGCTCGCCGGCTTGAGAATCCGGCGCAGGCAGAGGGTCTTCGATTCTGCCCAAAAAGGAGGCCACAATTTCCGGGCTCACTTCCATTATCTTATTGGGAATTGCACCATGGGCTTCCGCATGCATTTGGGTGACATGATCCTGCGTCGGCGCATCCATCAAACAAAATGCCGATCCCCGTTTTTCGTCAAACCAGTAGGTCATCAGGTTGATGCCGTACTTTCTCTGAATTTTAAGGTCCTTGCGGTGCGCATCGGCCAAAGTCCTGGTCGTAGCGCCTTTCATATGATGTCGATCCATATAGATGGGCATATTGCTCCTCCGGTGTATGGATTGGCAGGTGACTGAAACTGCCCGTGTCTTGGAGCACCTGTTTTTCCGATGGCTGCCCCTAGATGCTAAAAAAGTTCCCAGAGCCCGTCTGATCTTTTGCACCGTGATGTGCAAAGTATCCTGGGGCAGCCCCCAATCCGCGCAGATCAAAGCGGTGACCTCCGGCTGGCGCTCGGAGCGCAGTTCCATTACGGCCGCTACGACTTCATATTCCATGCGTCCGTCCGGATTCACGTCCGCCCATGCAGCCGGCGCCGCTCCGGGGGCTACCGGAAAGACCGGGCTCTCATCCGGCGCATGGACCTGCTGGAAGAAGCGTTCGGTATACGCTTTGCTGACAATGAATACGTCCGGATGGATCGGCTGGGGTGTTTCCCGCTTGGAGGCGACTTCATCATATCGCCGATTCCCGAAAATCCTGGCGCACCCTGATTTCCGGGCCGCTGAGATCCAAAATATCAACAAGCCTAATCATCCATGCAACGCTGACAAGAGTGTTCTCCCAACCTTTTGCGCCGCCCAGTGTTTACCCACGGGTTTCGGTGAAAGGAAAGCTTACCGGCGGAACGGCGCTTAACTCCTAAAATCAACCGAACTCCGGGTAGTTGCGCAAGCTGTTCGCGTCCGGCAGAGCCAATGTTCAGCGAAGCCCCTTGCCTTCTCAAAACAGCGTTCTTCTTCGTTCATGCATGCCCTTCACAGGGAATTCTGTTGGGCCAGCCCCATTGCATCCCGGCTGGCGCGACTTATTAGTGAGCATACGCTTCATAACGGAACGCCCCGATTTCCCACTTTCCCAAAGGAGAGTCTCCAACTTGCCGGCGGGGGTGCCCCCGCCCTGCGCCTTTTTTGAAATCGGGTGGGCCGCCGCGCACAACCGCGGGTTGCGTTAAGCCCCGAGAAGCGAAAAACGTGCCCGCACAACATAATGCAACATGAACGATCAAACATGGGAGGATCACAATGGAATATGTCCGATTGGGCCGCACCGGCCTGCAGGTTTCGCGCATCTGCCTCGGCATGATGACCTACGGCACATCGAAATGGCGTGAATGGGTGCTCGATGAAGACGATGCCCGCCCCATCGTTCAGCGGGCCGTCGAACTGGGGGTGAATTTCTTCGACACGGCCGACATGTACTCGGGCGGCGTGTCCGAAGAGCTCACCGGCAAATTTCTGCGCGAGTTCACGCGCCGCGACGAGGTGGTCATCGCCACCAAAGTGTTTTTCCCGGTCGATCTTGCTTTCACCGGCGGTTTCGGTAAAACCGCCCCACAGGCCCCCAACACGAGCGGTCTGTCCCGCAAGCGCATCTTCGCGGCCGTGGATGCGTCCCTCAAACGCCTGGGCATCGACTATATCGACCTGTATCAGATCCACCGCTGGGACAACAAAACCCCCATCGAAGAGACCATGGAGGCCCTGCATGATGTCGTGAAGTCGGGCAAAGCGCGCTACATCGGTGCCTCCAGCATGTACGCCTGGCAGTTCGCCAAATCCCAGCATATCGCGCAAACCCGCGGGTGGACGCCCTTTGTCTCCATGCAGAACCACTACAACCTGATCTACCGCGAGGAAGAACGCGAAATGATCCCCCTGTGCCGCGATATGGGCGTGGCCCTGATCCCCTGGAGTCCGCTGGCCAGAGGGTTTCTGGCCGGCAACCGCACACCCCGGGACACAGAATCCGGCCGCACCGCGCGCGCCCGGACCGACACGTTCGCGCGCCAACTCTACTACCGCGAACAGGACTTTGCCGTGGTCGAGCGCCTCGGCGAAGTGGCCTCCGCGCGCGGCGAAAGCAATGCCCGCGTCGCCTATGCCTGGCTGCTGCATCAGCCCGGCCTGGCCGCGCCCATCATCGGCGCCAGTAAATTGAACCACATCGAAGAAGCCGTGGCCGCCACCGAGGTAAAGCTCAGCAAGGAAGAGATAAAACGCCTCCAGGAACCCTATACGCCGCACCCGGTCCTGGGACACTACTGAAAAGAGTGCGCAGCACGATCACGTGCAAAGTGAACGCACGCGTGCTCGTGCATATGCACGGATCCCTTGTGACCGTAATCTCCAACAAGATGATATCGGCAGTATCGCAGTGTGCCTTGGTCTTGAGAAGAGATCATGCCGGATAGGGTAAAAGCGAGGGGAAGCTTGAGCTTCCTGAAACAGGTTCCCAAGCCGGAGCTTGGCAACCAGGCAAAGCCGGAGCTTGGGAATCAGGGAATACAATGGGGCATGGGCATGCGGGTGGCGGCCCAATCCGGCAGCTCCCGTTCAATCCGCTACATAGTAACCATATTCACGCGCATTGACATTGTGGCGCTTTTCCCATCCGATCGTCGAAGATGGCATGGGGCCATAGTTGTGGCCGGGCCAGACCACCGTCTCGTCGGGCAGCTGCATCAGGCGCCGGATGGAGGCGCCCAGGGTCGGACGGTGCCCGCCGGGCAGGTCCGTCCGGCCGCTATCGCCCACGAACAGCGTATCGCCGGTAAACAGATTGCCCCGGGCATACAGGCAAATGCCGCCGGGGGTGTGGCCGGGCGTATGGAACACATCGAAGATTAATTCGCCCGCCTGCAGTTTGGATTCATCGTTCAGAAACAGATCCGCCGCCGGGTAAGCATCGGCATCGCGGCTGTGAATAATGATCCGGGCCCCTGTGGCGGCCTTCAGAGAGCCGTTGCCGGCCGTGTGATCGCTGTGGCCGTGGGTGTTGACGATGGTTTCAATGGTAAGCTTTTCGTCTTGCGCCGCGGACAGTATCTGTTCCACTTCCGCCCCTGGATCGATGACCAATGCCTTACGGGTTTTCGCACAACCTACGATATAGGAGAAATTGTCCATGTAACCGATCGCAAGCTGTTTGATGATCATGTTGACCTCCCTGTCAGATCTTTCGTTCGACATGAACCAAACTAAAACGCGATCGGCGATTATCAATTCACCGGTCATCTTCCGCTTTCCTGAGGCCTTGGCCCGCTTTCGATAGTCGGCGGGGCTCACGCCGATAATGTCCGCGAAAGCTGCTTTATTGCGCCAGGCCGGGCATCTCGGAACCGGAATCTGGTCTCTTTTTTCGCGTAGGTGCACGCGCATATATAGGTGCAGGTGCACGATTCCGGGCATTAGCGGCATGATTTTCCTTGGTTCTCAAGCTCCGGCTTGGAAAACAACGCGATTGGTAAAAGTGAAGGGGAAGCATTGAGCTTTCTGAAACGGGTTCACAAGCCGAAGCTTGAGAACCAGGCCAGGCAGCGCCCATGCTGGGCGCAAAAAGAAACGCCATCCGGACCGTCCGGATGGCGTTGTTTTCTAAGGCCGCCTCGTGCTGCGCCATTTGTATGCTTCATGGCGGCAGTTTGCGGTGGAGGCCCGTCCAAGGGTCACTTGGATCAATCGATACCATATACCCAGATACGATGACGCACGCTGCAGTAGCCCATTTGGGACGCGTAGGGGTCGTTCTCGTCAAACTCGAAGACACGCTCGCCCAGGTACTGCAGCTCCAGCAGGTAACGATCGTATTGGTCGTCAAACTCGAGGCTCTGGCTGGTCTGGCCGGTCGACAAATCGCATCGAGGAAATTTTGATCTGGGTGCCGCCGTCTGCCGCAAAACGCTCGCACCAAAACCGGTAACCCGACGGCGCAAGCCCGGTCATGGCAACATTGCCATCGCCGAACGAGCA
Organism: Desulfobacteraceae bacterium; assembly: GCA_003599575.1. Lineage (GTDB taxonomy): Bacteria > Desulfobacterota > Desulfobacteria > Desulfobacterales > Desulfosarcinaceae > Desulfatitalea. The sequence goes on from QZKV01000166.1 coordinate 28,150, forward strand.
GGTTCCCAGGATCTCCGCCGTGCTTTCCTCGACGATGTCGACCTGATTGACCGCCTTCGGCGCACAAACCTCCACCCCGGGAGCGCCTACGACCGGAACGCACTCGGGCGCCGACACGGTCACGCTGCACCAGAAGGTTCCCGGTGGGACAGAGCCGGATGAATTGTCGTTATTTGAATTGTTATCGCCGGAAGGGCCGGAACCCGGACCCGAACCCGAACACCCTGCCATCACCAATATTGCAACCAGCACAGCAAAAATCCGATTCATCTCTGCCTCCCCTTCAGTCCGTGATCCATTGGGGAAGTGGCACCGTCCTCCTTGTTTCGGAAGGTTATTGTCAATGATTAAAGGATATCGCCGTTTTCATGGCCCGATACCTTGATTTGAAGAGATTGACTTCGATCATCTTGCGGTAGTCTTCGATGGCGAACTGGTGGGTGAGCATATCGGCTGTCCGGACCTTGCCCGAGGCGATCATCTCCAAGGCCATGCCGAACACGGGCTTGGGTCCGTCGGCGGTCGCGACCGTGCCGTAGGCGTAACATCCCTTGATGGTCTGCAGTTTGAGCCACAGGGGCGTCAGGTCCAGCTTGACGTTCTTCCCGATTCCCAGCACCGAAAGCACTCCGCCGGCCGCAAGGGCCCTCATGGCCGCAAAGAGCGTTTTGCCGCTGCCCACGGTGTCGTAAATGCGGTTGAAGCCTCCCATGACCACCCGCTCGCCGATGGCCGGCTTGTACGCCCGCCCGCCGGCCAGGGTCACCGCCGCGTCGATCGGGTTCCCCGGAACGACCGCGTCCGCGCCGCTTTGGGAGGCATGTTCGGCCGCAAAGGAGGACGGCTCGGCGACCGTGATATGGCAGTCGATTTTCAGAGCGCGGATGGCTCTTACCACCAACAGGCCGATTACCCCGCAGCCGATGACCAGCACCTTGTCCTTTGCATCCGGCATATTGGCCAGAACCGCCTGGAGGGATACCGCCAGGGGCTCCGTGAGCACCGCGGCCTCCCAAGATACTTCTGGCGGAACGCGGAACAGCTGGCTTCTGTGGGCCACCAGGTAAGGTGCGAAACCGCCGTTGATCTCCCTGCAGATCCCCGTGAACATGCCCGGGGCAAGGCGGCCTTCTGCGAAATTCTCGCAATTGGGCGCCATTCCCCGGGCGCAGCTCCGGCAAACAGGCTTGATGCCGCGCGGTTCGCAGTTGAGTTGCGGCGAAACCACCACCCGATCACCGGCCTTCCAGCCTTCCGCATCGCGGCCGGCCTCCGCGATCTCACCGCAGAGCTCATGCCCCGGCACGCAGGGAAAAGAAGTAAAAGGCATGGCCGTGGGCGAATCCTTCATCAGGATGAGGTTCAGGTCGCTGGCGCAGAAGCCGCATAATCGTGTCCGAATCTTGACCCATTCCTGGGAGGGCAATTCCGGTTCGGGAATATCCGTGAGTACGACTGAAGAAAAAGGTCCGCTGTAGCACAACCGGATGCTGAGGGGCCGGAGAACCTGAAGCAATGCGAACCGCGCCGCATCGGCACGCAACTGAATCGCTTTCATACCACTCTCCTATCGTTTTCGCTCGATTAGAAGCGGGTGCTGTATCTTCTTCCATCAGGCCTGTCAGCCTGCTGAAAAACGTTGCGCCGGCATTCCCAGGATGAGCCGTCCGGTCCTGGCGGCGCGCTGTTGAAAAACAGAATCCGACCTCGGGCGGAGTCTTTCGACAGCCCGCTTACTCCATATTCAGCGACTGGTAGAACAGCGGGGTGGCCGGACTGGTGACCGTGGGATCGGTAATGACATTGATGCAGGCCGGTTTGCCGGAAGCGAAGGCCCGCTCGAGGGCCGGGATGATATCCTCGTCCCGGGTCACCAGCTCGCCGTAGCCCCCGAGCCCCGCCACCACTCTCTCGTAATGTCTCAGGCCCAGCTCGCAGCACTGCAGGCGTTCTTTGCCGATCGAGAGCTCCTGGCTGTGCTTGATCATTCCCCAGGCGCAGTCGTTGTTGACCACGCATACCACCGGAATGTTGTGGCGCACCATGGTGTCGAATTCCATGCCGTTAAACCCCATCGAGCCGTCGCCGTTGAGCAGCAGGACCTTCATGTCCGGACGCGCCAGCTTGGCTGCCATGGCGAAAGGAATGCCCGTGCCCAGGCATCCCAGGAGCCCCGAGGCGGTTCCGATCACGCCGGCGCGGTGACGGGATATAAAGCCGGTGAGGCCAAAATAGACCGTATCGCCGCCGTCGGCCACGTAAAGGGCGTCATCGCCGATATGCCGGGCGATCTGGGAGACCAGGCGGATGGGATGGATGGGATCTGAAACAGTTTGGCGCGTCCGGATTTCGAAATCCAGCAGCGATCGCGCGGCCGATTGAAGCGTGTCGACCCACTCGCCGTGATTGCGTTTTTGGATCAGGGGCGTCAGCTGCGCCAGGACCGACGCCGCGTCCCCGGCCAATCCGGCGTCGGCCATTCGGTTGCGGTCGATCTCATGCGGATCGATGTCGATTCTCACCACTTTGGTTGCCGGCGGAATGACGGCCCCCGACTGCAGGATCCAGTTGAACCGCAGGCCCGCGGCGATGATCACGTCGGACTGCTGGATGCCGGTCATCAGTCCCACGCTGCCCGCGCCGGCGAGCGACAGGGGATGATTGTCGGGAAGCTCTCCCCTTCCATAGTTCAGCAGATAAAAGGGGATGCCGGACGTTTCGATGAACTCCCGCAGGCAGTCCCGGCATGCGCTGAAACCCACGCCGCTGCCGCCCAGGAAAAGAGGTTTTTTGGCGGCGTTGATGATCTTGGCCGCGGCCGCCAGTTCGGCATCGTCGGGATGGACGGTGTATTTGCGCGTCCGGCGGGCCGGCATGAGCGCCTGGGAGGCGTCGATGCGCACATTAAGGATATCGGGCGGCAGCTCGAGGAAAACCGGCCCAGGCCTGCCTGCCACGGCCTGCCGGAAAGCAATGGACAGATATTCCGGGATTCTTTTAATGTCGTAGCAGGTGGCGACCCATTTCACCACGGGCTTGACCATGTCGATCTGGTTGATTTCCTGAAGTGCGCCCTTGAGGTCGTCCCTCAGCGGATGCCGGCCGCAAAGAACCACCAGGGGGGCGTTGTCCAGAAAGGCGTTGGCGATGCCGGTCAGGGCATTGGTGAATCCCGGTCCGGCCGTGACGAAACACACGCCCGGCCGGCCGGTGTACACCGACCAGGCATGCGCCATCATGGCCGCGGCCTGTTCGTGGCGCACGTCGATGGTGCGGATGCCGTATTCCGTGAAGCCGTCCAGTATCGATTCGATATGTCCCCCCGAAATGCCGAAAACGATCTGCACGTTTTCGACCTCTTTGAGGTACTTTCCTACCAGATGCCCGCCGTTGATCATCGTCATAAGTGCCTCCCCGGGTGTTCATTGTTGGTGGAGCGCCGATTCACCGCACGACGCAGGGAAAGCAGAGATTTTTCACTGCGCCCGCTGCGCCTCTGCGATGATAAGCTCATCGCTGCATCGCGAGCTTGACGCCGTCGTTGAACCACTGGGCAAAAAAGGACATGCCGTCCACCTTCATCTTCCCCTGGGCCGCAGCCAGAAAAGCCGCTTCGTCATTCCTCGAAGACATCACCTTGAAGGCGGTTGCAGGGTCGGACCAGATGATGGCCGTGTCATACGCGTGTTCTCCGCCGGCCCGGGAGGTCAGTGTCCCCTGGTCGAAAACGAACAGCCGGCCGCGGTTGCCGTTCTCGGTTTTGATCATGATTCTTACCTGGTGGATGTTGCCCACGAAGCGCCTGTAGGCCGGTTTTCTTTTCGCGGCCCGCTTGAGGATGCGGAACAGAACAAAAAGAAGCATCGAGAATCGCATAACGGTCTCCTTGAATGTCTCTACTGATGCACCGATGTCCGATAGCTTGACTGTATCCACTTCCCTATTCTTCTCATGGCCTCATTGTACGGTACAAGAGTTTTCCATCTCAATTCCGCTTGGGTTTGTTCGGCTTTGGCGTCATGATAGGGGACGCCCGATTTGCAGGGAGCATGATCTTCCCGGAATCCCTTCATGTGGCGTCCCATGCCGAGGGCTGCAATGGAGCTGAGATAAACAAACCTTTCGCACTTTCCTTCGGATTCTTCGAGCAGATGACGTGTTGCGGCATAAGTGGCCTGGTAGAATTGTCTTTGGGTACCCCAGTCGGTCACCCGGGCCGCGCAGTGGAAGACAATCGCGATGTCTTCGCAAAGACCTCTCAGGTTATCGATTTTTCGAAGATCCCCGCGGCGGATCGCCACACCCATTTTTTCTGCCCGCGGGACTCTCGCCTTCCAGGACCAGGGCACGCACTTTGTGACCCAGCGCCAGCAACTCACGGACAAGGACCGATCCAATGAATCCCGTTGCTCCGGTGACCAGTGCCTTCATTGTGCTCCACCAGTTCTGCTTGTTCCCCTCTCGCGAAAGCTCCCGGCTTTAGCCAAGAGGAAGGGGGGCACCCATCGTAAAAAGACCGCCGGAAGTCGGCTTCGAATACGAACCCCTTTTACTGGCTTTCAAAAAGTTCCGTATCGCCTGTGGCCCGGCCTATATTCACGAGCCATTCAGGCATGCCCAGGTTCAGACCGAAGGCGCGCGTTTCGATGAGCTCCAGAATGAATCCGGCCCGCGCCATGCTGTCCATATAAGCAAAATGGGTAAGGCCGCCGCGGCCGAAGCGAATGGTGCCGGTCTGCAGCGGCAAAATCCCCATGTCGCGCAGCATGCTTACCTTGCGTTCGAGATCCCCCACAACGACTCCCAGATGGTGTAAACCAAAACCTCCCGGGGCCGCGTGACGGGTGTAGATGTTTTCTACGGAGCAGTTCTGCTGGATCAGCTCTAACTGCATTTTTCCCCAGTATCCCACGACGATATCCAGCTTCTGATCAATGGCTTTGTCTTTGTAGAAATAATCGGCATCGGTGATTTTGGTGCGATACCATTTCTTCACGTGCAGCAGGCTCTGATAAAAGCGGACGCCTTTTTCAAGGTTCGAAACCGTTATTCCAATCTGACTGGCGGGCGGCAGAAGCAGTTCCTGCAGCGGTTCTGTGCCTGAGATTTCATTGAAATGCATATGGCATCTCCTTGCCTCAGGGGTACGACACTAACGCAGGTGCTGTTCACGAAAGGGATCATTATCAAACCAGAGGAATGCCGATACTTGGCGGCATTCGGCAGACGCACAGATCCCGATCCGGGTCCCGCCAAACGACATCCCATTTATTGTTTGACACCTGATGATATGCGGCGGTATCCTTAAGACACTTTTCTGGCCCATGTTGCAAGCTTTTACTTCTGCCAGCGGCTGTTCTCGCCGATCCGGGTGATCTTTCCATCACGGAACTGGACTGTTTCAGCAATCCATCTGTAGGCACCACCCTCACTTAAAACATGTGGGAATCAGGAAGCGGGAAGCGCTTGCCGGTGGCATGGAAGCTATTTCGGCATTCCGCATCGCTTAACTTCAGTGCGTAATGTCCTTTACGCAGAAAGGAGATCACCATGAGCCACTATGCCATGAATTACGAAACATTGCAGCGCCTTATAAGGTCTATTTCCATGAGCAAGGACCCTGAAGAGGTTGCGTTGATGACTGTGGAAGGAATCAAATCAGCCTTGGGCGCAAAAGGGTGCGTCCTGTTTTTGCTCAACGATAAAACCCATGAATTTGAAATCGCCGCGGCCTACGGCCTCAGTAGGGAATATTTGGAAAAAGGGCCTATCAGTGCCCTGCGCTCTATCGCTCAGTCGCCGGAAGCAGGGCCGGTGGCGATTTATGATGTGGGAGACGATCCGCGCATCCAGTACCCCGAAGCGGCCAGCAAAGAGGGCATTGTATCCATTCTGGCCGTTCCCATCGGCATCCACGGCAAACTCATCGGCACGCTGCGCGTCTATACCGCCGATCACTGGGAGTTTACCCTGAATGACATCAATCTGGTCCAGGCGCTGGCCCAAATTGCCGGTATGTCCATCGATATGTGCCGGCTGCTCAAAGGGTACAAGCAAAGCATCGAGATTCTGAAAGAGATGCGCGATCCCAAAACCATCAAACCAGGGAAAAAAACTCCCCACGAGGGTGTTCCGGTCAACGTGTGATCCTGACCGGCTGCCGGCTGCAGGCCGAGCAGAATTCTTTCGAGGTTACCTGTTCGCCAGGTTGACACACTCGTAAAAAGTCCCCGAAAGAGATGGGGTTCAGGCCGGGAAAAAATCTATATCATGGAATCCTGATGAATCCCGGCCCATTTCTGTCCGGACATATTCCCGCCGATCATAGGGGATGGATCGTCCGCCGGAATTGAGAACACGCGGTACCATCCTGGCGATTGACAAATCCATTGGTTGGGTTATGGTCCAAATCTTTCGTTGATACACCGGCACCCGGATTTTGAGGCAAACCATGACCCAACGCAACGACCGCAGCATCTCTTTATCCCGCCGCTCCTTGAGAAACCGGCGCAGCGCCGAACTGGACACGATCCAGGTCAAGGGCGCGCGCGAACACAACCTGCAGAACATCGATATCGAGTTGCCCAAAAAGAAGCTGATCGTTTTTACGGGCGTGTCCGGATCAGGCAAATCGAGCCTGGCCTTCGACACCATTTTTGCCGAGGGCCAACGCCGCTACGTGGAGTCGCTCTCCGCCTACGCCCGCCAGTTCATCGGCCAGCTCGAAAAGCCGCGCTACGACACAATCAGGGGCCTGTCACCCACTATCGCCATCGACCAGAAGGCCGCCTCGCGCAACCCGCGCTCCACCGTCGGCACGATCACCGAGATCTACGACTACCTGCGCGTGCTCTTCGCGCGCATCGGCCGGCAGTACTGTATTCACTGCGGCCGCGAGGTGGGGCGCGGCGACGCCCAGGGCATGGTGCGGCAGATCCTGACCCTGCCGGCGGACACCCGCATTCTGCTCCTGGCGCCCATCGTGGAGAACCGCAAGGGCGAACATCGCGATCACCTGGACCACCTGCGCCGCCAGGGCTATGCCCGCGTGCGCGTGGACGGCGTGGTGCAGGCGCTCGAAGACGTGCAGAGCCTGGCCAAGCACAAAAAGCATACCATCGAAGCGGTCGTGGACCGGCTGGTCGTAAAGCATGAAACGGCTTTTAGCGCTCGGCTCACCGATTCGGTCGAAACCACCCTGAAGCTGGGCCAGGGCCGCCTGATCGTCCACGTGATGGAGGGCGAAGACCTTCCCATGAGCGAAGCGCGCTCGTGCTGCGGCACGGCCTATCCGGAACTTGCGCCGTCGCTGTTCTCCTTCAACGCCCCGCAGGGCATGTGCCCGGATTGCAACGGCATCGGCACGCAGCTGACCATGGACGTGGACAAGCTGGTGCCGGACAAAAGCCTCTCCATCCGCAAAGGCGCGCTGGTGCCGTACCGCAATTACTTTCATAAAAACAACGGCGAGAGCGGCACCTGGGGCGTGCGCCAGCTCGCGGCCATCGAGCAGCAGTTGGGCATCGACTTCGACCGCCCCTGGAACAAGCTGCCCAAGAAACAGCAGGATGTGATTCTCTACGGCTCGCAGGGCCGCGAAGTGACCGTGCATTGGGATACGCAGAAGATCCATGGCCGGATCCAGATGGTCTGGGAGGGCCTGGTCCATACCATGATGCGCCGTTACCGCCAAACCCAGTCCGAAAGCCAGAAGAAGCACTACGGCGGCTTCATGTCCTCTGCGCCCTGCCCGACCTGCCAGGGTCGCAGGCTCAAGCCCGAGGTGTCCCACGTACGCGTGGGCGGCCGCTCGATCATCGAGGTGACGGCCATGACCATCGGCGAGGCCCACCGATTTCTGACCGGCCTGACCCTGCAGGGCAACGAGCAGTTGATCGGCGCCGAATTGATCAAGGAGATCGCCGCCCGCCTCACCTTTCTGGTCAATGTGGGGCTGGATTATCTTTCATTGGACCGCTCCGGACCGACCCTGTCCGGCGGCGAAGCCCAGCGCATCCGCCTGGCCTCCCAGGTGGGCTCGGAGCTGACCGGCGTGCTCTACATCCTCGACGAACCCTCCATCGGACTGCACCAGCGCGACAACATCAGGCTGCTGGAGACCTTGTGCCGCCTGCGCGACATCGGCAACACCCTGATCGTCATCGAACATGACCGCGAGACCATGGCCGCGGCCGACTGGATCGTGGACATCGGCCCTGGCGCCGGTCTTCTCGGCGGCCGCATCGTGGCCCAGGGCACGCCGCAAGAGATCGCCCGCAACCCGGAATCGATGACCGGGCGCTTTCTGAGCGGCGCCGAAAGCATCGCGCTGCCGCCCCAGCGCCGCACACCCGTGCGCCAGTGGCTCAGCATACAGGGTGCCGGCGCCAACAACCTGGCCGTCATCACCGCGGAGATCCCTTTAGGACTGCTCGTTGCAGTGACCGGTGTGTCCGGGGCAGGCAAATCGACCCTGATCAACCACATCCTCTACCCTGCCCTGGCCAACCGCCTGCACCGCGCCGAGCTTGCGGTCGGCCGGCACAAAGCCATCCAGGGACTCGAATTTCTGGACAAGGTGATCAACATCGACCAGAAGGCCATCGGCCGCACCCCGCGCAGTAACCCGGCCACCTACACCAAGGTGTTCGACCATATCCGCGATTTCTTCGCCCTGCTGCCCGAATCGCGTGCGCGCGGCTACGCCAAAGGCCGCTTTTCCTTCAACGTCAAGGGCGGCCGCTGCGAAGCCTGCGGCGGCGACGGCTTCATCAAAGTGGAAATGCACTTTCTGGCCGACGTGTTCGTCCCCTGCGAGACCTGCCGCGGCCGGCGCTTCAACGACGCCACCTTGCAGGTGCTGTACAAAGGCCACTCCATCGCCGATGTGCTTGATCTTTCGGTGCTCCAGGCGCGCGAACTTTTCGCCAACCACCCCTCCATCCGCCAAATCCTGGACACCCTGATGGAAGTGGGCCTGGGCTACATCAAGCTGGGCCAGTCGGCCACCACCCTGTCCGGCGGCGAGGCCCAGCGCATCAAGCTGGCCCGCGAGCTGGCCAAAAACAACACCGGCCGCACCCTCTACATCCTGGACGAACCCACCACCGGCCTGCACTTTTCGGACATCCAGATGCTGCTGGCCGTCCTGCAGCGCCTGGTCGAGGGCGGCAACACGGTCGTTGTGATCGAACACAACCTGGACGTCATCAAAACCGCCGACTGGATCATCGATCTCGGCCCCGAGGGCGGCCAGGCCGGCGGCCGCATCGTGGCCCAGGGCCCGCCCGAAAAGGTGGCCGCCACACCGGAAAGCCATACCGGGCAGTTTCTCAGAGAACTGCTGGAATTACCGGTTGCCATTAGAAGTAAAATCAATTAGCCATAGCCCCAAGCAGGCGCGCGGGACGGAGAAGGGTTAATGAACGTTCACACCTATACCAATGTAAGCGCAGTTGGACACCGGCTGAGCTTTTATTTTCTTGACATGCGGCCAGGATTTATCTACAAAATTCAATAATTCCTGACATACGTCTGGCAGCAAGAGGGTCAGCCTTCAAAAAGCGGCACGGCATATTAACGATCTAATCGAAGTATTCGCTGCTTGGAAGGTCTCCATATTTTGGGGTGGAAATCCGCAAAGTAATTTGCTCCTTCAGAGGGTAAACCATGCGCAAGATAAAGACCAATATAAAAAATCCAGAATTGGTTGAGAAACGACGCAATCAGATCTCGGAGGCGGCGGCGGAGCTTTTCAGAACGACCGGCTATCACGCCACCACCATGCGGACCATATGTAAAAAAGCAAAAGTCAACCAGGGAAGTTTTTATGATTATTTCGGGAGCAAAGAGGATATTTTAGTTTATATCTATAAGCAGATTATGAGCAGAGAACTTGATTGGGCTTCTCCGGATGGCAAAATTACCGACTTGAATGACATGGAGCGCTTTCTACGTGCACTGATGTTAAGCGCGTGGAATGAAGATAAAAACTATATTCAACTCCTTTACCGTGAAACGACGAGCCTCGATAGTAAAACGAGAAAGGAAGTCCTGCAACTGGAATCCGATTTCGTCAAGTGGGTGGCTGAAAAACTGCGCGAAGGTTTAGGGTGGGCTTCCACGAGTCTGGAATTAGAAATGATCGCCAATTTGACTGTTTATATAAATTCCTTTATTCCTTTGCGGGGCTGGAATTTGCATCATGTCGATCAGGAGAAAATTCTAAATTTGGTTATCAGGATGTTGATGACCCAGCTGAAGGAGTTATCACCGCAAGAGGATTGTTGAGCCGCTTTCAAGTCACCACAGGCAAAGCATGTATTTATTATCTTGACAGGGTGAAAAGTTGTATTTTAAAAGAAGCCATAAGCTGACAAGCGTCTGTCAGTTTTTAATGGAAGCCCGGGAAGCATAACCGCAATCAAGAACTTTGATGCTGTCGCAGAAAATCGAAAAACTACTCCTTGCGCCATCCTGGTGCAGGGCGGAATCAATATTAGAAATGGTTTCTGAACCCTGTCAAAGGACCCGAAAAAGAAGGATGTTTTTGTTGGATGGGCCCGAGACAAATCAAGGTCGTGTGCACCCTACACGTCAAAAGGAGGACGCGATGAGGATAACAAGATGTTTGTCCATGGCAATTGTGGTGCTTTGCTGTCTGGGATTGTTGTTTCAGACGGCCGCCCTGGCGGAAACGAAGCCCAAGGCAGCGTTCAATTTCGCGAAATTTCCCGACATGTCCGATTTCGACCCCAACAACCCGATGCCGCTGAAAGGGGACACCATCAAAATTGCCGTCGTGGCTTCCCATTCCGGCCCCGCGGCTACCGTAGGCGAAATCTATTATATCAGCGTACTGTGGGCCGCGCATATCGCCAATAAACAGGGCGGGCTCATGGTGGACGGGAAGAAAAAGATGGTTGAGGTGATCAAGGCCGACACCCAATCCAAACCGGATGTCACCAAAAAAGTGACCGAACGCATGATCCTGCAGGAAAATGTGGACTTTCTGTGGGGCACCAACGGCAGCCACCTGCAGAAAGTGATCAATCAGGTGGCCGACAAATACAAGAAAATTTCGGTGAACGCCGCTTCGTTGTCCGATGAGCTGCAGGAGGGGGGGGATTTTTCAAGATACTCCTTCATGTGCACGTTTTCCACTGAACAGATCGGACGAGGCATAGCCTACTATTACGGTCAGATCCGCAAAAAGGAAAAGAAATTCTACATCCTGTGCCAGGACTACCTGTTCGGCCACTCCATGGCCGAAGGCTTTAAAAAGGGGTTGAAGGAGTATTATCCGGAGGCCGAGATCGTGGGTGAAGACTACCACAAGCTGTTCCTCACCGATTTTGCGCCATATTTGACTAAAATCCAGGCTTCGGGCGCCGAAGTCGTCTACACCGGCGACTGGATTCCGGACGCGGCCAACCTGCTCAAGCAAGCCCGCCAGATGGGCATCAAGATTCCTTTTGCGGACATTTTCATGGATGAACCCCGATTCCTTCAAGAAGTCGGCATTGAAGGCACCAAAGGCATTGTCAATCTGGCCCAGTATGGCAACGGAAATCCGGCCTTTAAAAGCGAAGACCAGATCAAATACTACAAAACCTGGCTCAATTTATGGAAAACCAAGTGGCAAGCACCCTACAACACCGTACTGTACAACCATGGAACGGGCAATATCGGCGCCTATATCGGTTCGACCTTGTGGCTGCTGAGCGTGGTCGAAAGAGCCGCCAGCACCGATCCCGAAAAGATCATCAAGGTCTGGGAAGGCGACACCTATCAGCTGCCGAACGGTCAAGTTCTGGAAATGCGCGCCTGCGACCACAAGCAGATCACGCCCCTGTCCGTCAACGAATACGTTCCGCCGGAGGAACAGAAGCAGTCCTTTAACATCGCGCCCTATTACTGGTTCAATGACTTCTCCAACGTCGGACCGTCAACCTTGCTGCCAATGGATAAGGTGGTGCCTAAAGCGGATCCCAATTTGTGCAAATAGGGCAATGGATTTGCCGATGCCGGCAATTCCCAAACCTGTGGATAATCGTTTGATATCCAATGTGGCTCACCTGGCCATGCTATAAGGTGAGCCACATGTTTCTCGACATAGATTACGGGAGGACAAGCCTGTGGACGCATCCATGGCAATGTACGTGGCCCAGGGCATTCATGGCCTGGCCTACGGCATGATTCTCTTTCTCGTGGCGTCCGGCCTGACGCTGATTTTCGGCATGATGGGCGTTTTGAACCTGGCCCATGCGTCGTTTTTTATGCTCTCGGCCTATTTCGGCTACCAGATGGTGGCCTGGACGGGCAATTTTTGGATGGCCTTGCTGGTCGCGCCGCTGATCACAGCCTTTTTCGGTATTTTGCTGGAGCGCTTTTTGCTCAAAAAAGTTCATGCCTTCGGGCACATGGGCGAGTTAATTCTGACCGTGGGCATCTCCCTGATCATTGTGGACGGCGTCAAGGCGGTTTGGGGCACCGAGAGTTTGCCTCTCAAAATACCGCCTGTTTTGCAGGGTTTGCTACAAATCGGCGGCATGCAATACCCGATTTACCGCCTGTTCATCATCGGAATGGCGCTTGCGCTGCTCTTGATCCTGGCCCTGGTGCTTTATAAAACCCGTTTGGGCATGGTGGTGCGCGCGGCGGTTTCCGATGCCCAGATGGTGGATGCCCTGGGCATCAATGTGCCGCTGGTCTTCATGTTCGTTTTCGGGGTGGGCACCTGGATGGCCGGTGTGGCCGGCGTGGCGATCGCCCCGATCCTGACGGTATTTCCGGGCCTGGCTGACCAGCTGGGCATGGATGCCTTTATCGTGGTGGTGGTGGGCGGGTTCGGCAGCCTGGGCGGCGCCTTGCTGGTGTCCATCATCGCCGGATTGATCAGCTCTTACGGCGTCCAATTTTTATCCCAGTACGCGGCGGTGTTGATGTTCATTTTCATGGCCGTGGCCCTTGCCATCAAGCCGATGGGTCTGTTTGGAGAAAGAGAATAATGAACGCTAAAACGAAATGGGCGCTGTGGACAGGAGGAGCGATCCTTCTGATTTTTTATCCCAAAGTGTTGGGCATCTACTACTCCAATGTATTTGTCATGTTCGCCATCTATGCTCTCTTTGCCGTCAGCTTGAACCTGCTGCTCGGATTTACGGGCCTGCTCAGCTTCGGCCATGCCATGTATTTCGGCACCGGCGCTTACGGCACGGCCCTGGCCTTGAAACACATCCAGGGGTTGCCCCTGATTCCGGCCATATTGGCCGGTGTTTTGGCCGCATGCCTGCTGGCGCTGTGCATCGCCCCGCTGGTGGTCAGGGTGAGCGGAAATGCCTTTGCCATGATGCATCTGGCCTTCGGACAGTTGATGTTCGTCCTGGCGCTGAAGTTAAGGCACATCACCGGTGGTGAGGACGGCATCGGCGGATTTGAAATCCCGCCGCTGTCGATCCCGGGCATTGCTTCGTGGGATATGACCGATCCGATTCTTTTCTTCTATTTCGCCGTTGCCGTGATCGCCGGCAGCCTCTGGGTATTGTGGTTTTTTACCAAAACGCCCTTCGGGCAGATCATGGTGAGTGTGCGCGACAACGCCAAGCGCGTCAACTACCTGGGATTCAGGGTGCCGCACACCAAGGCCGTCATCTACGTCATCTCCGGCAGCTTTGCCGGGGTCGCCGGAGCGGTTTACGTGCTTTTCCAGAACCTTATTGCGGCCGGTGATGCCTATCACATTTTTCAATCCTTTGCGCCGGTTATGATTACCATGGTGGGCGGTGTCGGGCATTTTGCCGGCCCCATATGCGGTGCGGCGATTTTCGGCCTGCTCGAAGAATTGACCAGCCGCTATACGGACCGGGTCTTTCTGGTTACCGGTCTGGTGCTCGTTTTGGTGATCATGTATGCGCCGTATGGCTTTACCGGATGGTTGACCGCTATGCGCATGCGTTGGGCTGCCAGGAAAATGGCATATCGGAAATTGGGAGGATCAGCGAGTGAACATTCTGGAAACCAAAAGCTTGTCTCACGACTTCAGCGGACTGAAAGTCTTGATGGATGTGAACCTGCAGATCACCCAAGGTGAGCGGCACGCCATCATCGGGCCCAACGGGGCCGGCAAAACAACGCTTTTTAATCTCATCACCGGAACGTATAAACCCAGCCAGGGTGCGGTTTTCTTCAAGGGGAAAAACGTTACCGGCGCCCAGCCTTATAAAATTCAGCGCCTCGGCATGGGCCGGTCGTTTCAGATTACCAGTACCTTCGATCGCCTGACGGCCTTCCAGAATATCCGTCTGGCGGTGCTCTCCAAGAAGGGCATCCGCTTCAATCTGTTTCATTACGTGGACAAAATGGATCAGGTGACCCGCGATACGGAAGAGATTCTCAAGCGCATCAATCTGTTTGATGATCGTTACACGGCGGCAGCCAACCTTTCCTACGGCAAGCACCGCAGCCTTGAGATCAGCATGGCGCTGGCGACCGACCCGGACCTGATCATGCTCGACGAACCCACGGCCGGCATGTCGGTCGATGAGACCCACTATGCGGTCGAATTGATCAGACGCCTGACCGAGGGCAAGACCGTGGTGATCATCGAACACGATATGGAAGTGGTCTTCTCCCTGGCCGATCGGATTACCGTGTTGCACCACGGCACGATTCTGGCCACCGGCAAACCCGATGAGATCAAGAAAAATGCGCAAGTGCAGTCTGCCTATCTCGGTCAATTGGAGGATTAAGCATGCTGTTGGAAGTCAGCAATCTGAATACCTATTACGGTCAAAGTCACGCCCTGCAGGATATGACCCTCAATGTGGCCCAAGGAGAAGTCGTTGCGCTTCTGGGACGCAACGGCATGGGTAAAAGCACAACCTTAAAAAGCATCATGGGCCTGCTCAAACCCAGTTCGGGCAAAGTCGTTTTCAACGGCCGGGAGATCACCGGCCTGCAACCGTACAAGGTGGCGCGCGCCGGTATCGGTTACGTGCCCGAAGAACGGCGCATTTTTCCAAACCTGAGTGTCATGGACAACCTGATGATGGGGGTCAAAGGGGGCAAGATCAACAACTCCGATCCCGAGGCCTGGAGCATTGAAAAAATATTCAGGCACTTTCCATTCATGAAAGAGCGCACCCATCAAAAAGGCGCCCATCTGTCCGGCGGCGAGCAACAGATGCTCACCATCGGGCGCACCCTGATGGGCAACCCCAAACTGCTCATGGTAGACGAACCCACCGAAGGATTGTCCCCCATCATGGTCAAAGAAGTCCGCGATGTTCTCAAACAGATCAGTGAATCAGGAATTTCCATTCTGCTGGTCGAACACAATCTGAAAATGGCCATGTCCATAGCCCACCGAGTTTACCTGATGGGCAAAGCCCACCTGGGATTTTCCGGCACCGTTGCAGAATTGGAAGCCAATGCCGAAGCAAAGGCGAAGTATCTGGAAGTTTGAGAGTTAAAGCCTAGTTCATTATGCCGAACCGTAGTGATTACGCCCCTGGCATCTCGGAGCGGCACTGGATATGGACATCATCATTTGTTCGGCTCGACCGGGATGAAGGTCACCGTTACAGGGATTGCTTGCGTAAAAAGGAATTATGTATCCGCCAAAGAGGCGATGTGATCCAATATCTTGCCCAATTTTTTCTTCATCGAATCTTAATCAAATCAAGGCATGTTCCCCCCTGCCCTGCCCTGCTCTGCTCTGCTGGAAGTCACTAAAATTGATGTGGCCAATCAAAAAGCACACCCAGTTAGCCCAGTTAGGCCCAGTTAGGGGACGTTGTTGACTTCTAGGACAAAACGGACCAGTTAGGGGGACCAGTTAGGGGACGTTGTGGAGAATTAGGAGAATTAGAGGACGTTGTTGACTTATAGGACAGAACGTGAGTTCCTCATCAATAAAAGAATAAAGTAGACAAGCCAACAAGGGGACCAGTTAGGGGACGTTGTTGACTTCTAGGACAGAACGTGAGTTCCTCATCAATAAAAGAATAAAGTAGACAAGCCAACAAGGTTCCCCAAACCAAGCACGAAAAAGCATTTCAGGGAAATGGATATGGCAGTGGCGTGGAGGGGTACTTGAATGAAAAGAAACTTTAAGAAGGAAAATTTGCCGGTGGAAAAAATCCGCCGCTACCTTGAGCCCGGCCCCATCGTCCTGGTCTCCTCGGCCTGGAACGGCCGCCGCAACATCATGACCATGGGTTGGCATACGGTCATGGAGTTCTCGCCGTCGCTGGTCGGTTGCATCATCTCGTCCGGCAACCACTCTTTCGAGATGGTCCGCCGCAGCGCTGAATGCGTTATCAATCTGCCGACCACAGCGCTGACCGACCAGGTGATCGGCATCGGCAACACCAGCGGCGCCGAGATCGACAAGTTCGATCATTTCGGACTCACGGCCGAGGACGCGAAAAAGGTGAAAGCGCCTCTGATCAGCGAGTGCTATGCCAATTTCGAATGCCGGCTCGCCGACGACAGCCTGGTTGACAAGTATAATTTTTTCATCTGGGAAGTCATAAAAGCGCAGGCGGCTCTCTCGCCGAAGTATCCGCAGACCCTGCATTACACCGGCGATGGGGTGTTTATGGTTTCAGGCAAAATCATCAGCCGGCGCCGCCGGTTTTTGCCTGAGATGCTATGAGGGCCGATTCAGTCCGGCAGGGAATGGAGATAAGAAACCGCTCAGCGGCTTGCAATGTGCAAAGGTGCATGGAATGCACCCTTGCTCTCCAGGAAGAATTTGACCGGTCCCCTCGCCGGCGGCTTCACGGACTGGGCTTCCTTTTTCCGGGACGCCTTGGAAAAGCGAATGCCGTAGAACACAGAGCGATTGAAAAGATCAACCCGTCTCCCGAAAAACTTTACCTGCAGGGGCGGATGAACCGCCCCCGCCGAGGACCTCATCATCAATCGGGTATGTAGAGCGTGTTTTTCTTGAAGCGTATCAGGTTGCCCGATGCGCGATTACTGCTGATGTCCGGCACGTTGGCCTCGGTGATCGACGGCGCCCCGGCGCCGCGCGGCACGGTTCGCACGACCTGGCTGGGGGGCAGTTGCCGGCCGGCGGTCAAATGATCGTACATCTGATTCAGGGCGCGGATCAGGTAGACATGCAGCGGGATGTACCTTTCGGCATACCCGGGGAGGCCTAAAAAGGCATCGAAATGCTGGCCGTTGGTCACCTCGACGTAACTCAGCCGGCGGTGCCCTCCTCCCTCCACAATATGGTTCATCCCATAGTAGGCTCGCGAAGAGTGGTTGACCGGCACCAGGGTGTCCGCGCGGCCGTGCACGATGATCGCCGGTTTGCCGCGCAGTCGGCCGCTCAGCAGCACCTCGTCGATGCCCTCCTGAATCCAAACCGAATAGAGCTGATCTTCAGAGGAGAGCGGAGCGCCGGTCGCGATGTCACGGCCTTCGAACAGGCTGCGATGGCACGCGGCCCCTTCGTAAGCCAGGTCGGCCCGGCCGGTGGAGGGCGATACGGCCAAAATGTCCCGCACGCCGACCTTGCCGGGAGCGCTGTTGACGGCGGGGTTGTAGACGAGGTTGACTCCCGTGGTCGGCGGGATGCCGTTGCCGGTCGAAAAGGTGCCGATCTGCGGCGCCGGGATCTGCGGGATGGGGTTGCCCGCGCCATCGGTATTGGCAAAGCTGAAACCACACAGGTTGTCCAGCACGCTGACCCGGCCGAAGGCATTGCTGTAGGTCACGGCGATGGCATTGGTGGCAAAGGCATAGTGGGAGAGCTGCAGCGCGTCGCTGTCCGGCAGCCACCCGTATGCGCGCAGCTTCGCAAGGGCGCTGGTCGCCTGCTCCGCCGTAGTGCTTCCTTCCACCAATCCGTTTTCGGCCAGGCTTGCGCAGCGTGCGGCGCCCGAAGCGATCACGCTGGGAAATAAAAAGTTGACGATATCGTAGGCGGCCGTATCGACCGGATCGATGGCCAGCGCGGCACAGGGTTGATACAGGTTGGCGACGGTGAAGTAGTCGAGCAGCGACCGGCCGATGGTCGGCTGCACGACGTCGCCCTGCACGATCTTCAGCCGGCGGGTGTTTTCGGGCTGGGCGTTGGGCTCGGTGATGGCGACCCCGTCGATCAAACCGCCCAGGTCCTGCTCGGCGGCCTGCAGCGCACCACCGCCGCCGTTCGAGATTCCCGAGGCGATGACGAGGGTGTTCCTGGGATGCAGCACGATCCGCCGCCGGCCGTCGCGGCCGGTCGAACCGTAGGTCTCATTGAGGATGAAAAAAGCGAAGCGGATGGCCTGCAGCGTGTTCTGACCCCAGCGGCTCTCCGGGTTTTGCTGCGAGTGCGCGTGTTTGTAGGCCACCCGGTCCGGGGTGGCGGCGTTGAAGGCGGCGCGTTCGGCCGGGCCGATGTCGGCCGTGAACAGGGAATCGTTGCCGGCCGTTTCGGCATCGACGCGCGTTCCATCGATGAGGCCGACGGTATTGGTCATCAGGTCGTACACTCCGTTCCCGGTGCCTTTATCGGTATAGGCCACGGCGCAGCCCTCTTTAAGACCCCACTCGCCGGAGGCGCCGATCGCGCCGTAAATCCCGCGCGAGCCCGAGGCGGTGGCGGTGACGATACAGGGGCGCGCCACACTGAAAGTATCCGGCACCTGCACCATCAGGGTGACGTTCTTGCGCCCGCTGCCGTCATCCGCGAAGGCAATGTATTCCCAGCCCGGGATTTTGCCCTCGCTGGTGGTCGCCACCCCCCGGTTGGTCACGTTGGGTCCATACAAGGTCCCGTATCCGCCGGATGCGGTGATGTCCAGCACGGCCCGGTAGTTGGTGTGGATGGCATTGCGGCGCAGCTCGGCCGGCGTTGGATTCAAGGGATCTGCAAACGCCGGGGCAGCGGCGGCCAACCCCGTTTTGCCCAGTCCCGCGGTCAGCAGATCGTCCGCGGTCCCATCGTAATATTTGGCCTGGATCTGCCCGATGTAGTCGGAGCCGTCCAAGCCAGAAGCGGCTTTGCTCAGCATTGATTCTCGTCATGGATCTATGCCAAAGGCCGGGGACAGTACAGTTCAATGGGAAGAGGCAAGATCAGTCGCCGTGGGCAGCAGTTCGGAGCTGACAATCCCGGGGCGTAAAGCAGCAGCCGTAAGGTGCTGAGGAGGAGCAGCGATCGCACACATGCGCATCAGGGGTATGAAGATCGGGCTTGAAAACACGGCCGCTCAACAGGGCATTGCCTCCAACTAAAACGATTTCATTTCCCATAGTCAAAATTCATGGTCGCAGGACAACACCGAAAAGGACTGTGCTTGTAATTTCGATATCGATCCGATGGGAAGCCATCTCGGGGTCGTATTGGTAACGATAGGTCCCGGACCGGCTGAGCGGCACAGGTAATGATGGCTCGCCTCTGGATGCTGTTCAGCAAGGGCGGAACAGCTGTGGGATGGCTTTAGGGGCAGGTTCATGATACAGGATTTTTGAATCAGCCAAGCCATAATAAAACGGGCGGGGCGTTGATTTTCACCTCAACCAGGATTCAAGCCCATGGAGACTGTACTGAGCTGGGGCATGGGGCTCATCGTTGCCGTCCAGGAGGCGCGGTCGGCGGCGCTCGACCACTTTTTTCTATCCGTCACCGCGCTGGGAGACGATCTCTTCTACATGCTGGCGCTGCCCCTTTTCTACTGGTGCATCGACAAGCGGCGCGCACTGCGGTTCTACTACCTTTTCATGCTTTCTAGCTGGCTCAATTCCGTGGCCAAGGAAACCCTGCAACAGCCCCGGCCCTTCGATCTGAATGCGAAGGTGAAGGTGGGAAATGCCGGCGGCCCGGGGCTTCCCAGCGGACACGCGCAAGGCTCCCTCGTTTTCTGGGGCTACCTTGGCCTTTGGTTCCGGCGCCGGTGGTTCGCTTTCATGTGCATCGCGCTGATATGCCTCGTCGCTTTTTCGCGCATCTATCTCGGCGTCCACTTCCCAACGGACATCCTGGGCGGGTGGTTTCTGGGCCTGCTTCTGCTTCTGCCCTTCGATGCGCTCGCGGACCGCATCGAAGCCAGGCTCGCGCAGGTGAGCATGAAATGGAAGATCGTTCTGGGTACCGGCCTGCCGGTTCTGCTGGCACTGGTGGTGCCGTCGAAGTGGTCCGTATCGCCCATGGGCACCACGGCCGGATTCACCCTGGCGGTGCTGATCGAACGCGGACGACTCGGCCATGCCATGCCGCGCGGAATCCTGCGGGCCGCGCTGCGCTATTTCTCGGGCATCGCCGGACTCTTCATTATTTATTTCGCCCTGAAACCGTTCATCCCCAAAGGCTCGTCCTATTACCTTCCTCTGGTGTTCGCCCATTACTACATTCTTGGATTCTGGGTGGGCTTCGGCGCTCCCTGGCTTTTCAGAAAGACGGGATTGGAGCCGAAGGCGTACAAGCCGGAAAGCGGCATCCTGTCCCGGGTTCCAACTTAACGGAAGGAGAAAAGGCCCCGCATCATGAGCAATGTCAATATCGGCTTCGGGATACTGAACATTTCGTGTGGATTACTGTTCATTCTCATCAGTATTCCGCTGGTGAAAAAAAAGATTCCAATGAACCGGCTGTATGGTTTTCGTTTCGCGAAATCCTTCGTGTCCGACGAGAACTGGTACGCTATCAACAGCTACGGCGGCGAGCAGCTCATCCGCTGGTCCGTTCTGCCGGTTTTCACCGGCTTTCTGTATTTCATATTCCCCATCAGCGACGCCAGGGATGAAGGACTGACCACTTTGCTGGCGGTTGCGCCCATCCTGATCTGCACCACTGTGGCGATCATTAAAACGCACCTTTTCTCAAGAAAATTGTAAAGATGGAAAGCATCGATTCGCCCCGACCGAAGGGGTGATGGCCCGCCGCTCGCTGTCGGCATGCGCGGGTCCATCTGACCCCAGCCAAGGTCCCCTTCCCTGCTCGACAATGACCATGGTCATTGCGGTTCGAGGCGCCCGAAAACAATTCCGAATGAGCCCTCGGGAAAGCTGAAAACACCCGCCTGCCCGCCATCGCTTCCTGTTCAGCCGCAAAACTTGAAGACGCCTGATTGGTCGTGTAGAACAGTTCGTCCCTCCGTTTTGACGTAAAATAAGCGTCTATTCGGGCAACTGATAAAATCCGGCTCTAATGATATTCAGCGGCTATTCTTGGTGTGTCCAGTTGAATAGAAGATTCAATGGAAGAAACTTTTAAGGACTCCTGGATAGTATTTGGCTTAGAAATGATTCAGGATTTTGCCAGTACCATCAAAAAATGATGACAGAGAATTTTAAAAATGTATGGGAAGCATTGAGACGCTTTACTTCTGTTTTGGTTTTGTATTATGGGCAGCCCAGACTAAATTTGCCAAAATAGGAGCATATAGCCTTCGAACGAGGGCAGATCAATTCCACATGTTTTCAAGCTGTTTAAATTGCTTCATATCAAAAGCCTCTTTGTTTTTGAGCATAAAGTAAATGGCGCGCCCCAGTGGTGCGTCCGAAGAAAAACAAGCCCTTTTTGCGCTTTTGCTTTGCCCCCGGCGAGTGCGCCCAGGTGGATTTGGGAAGCTTTGGCACCGTGCCGGTGGGCAACACCGTGCAGCCGGTTGAGCTTTTTTGTGATGGTGCTGTGTTACAGCCCGCCTGATGTATATCGAATTTACCGTACGCCAGAGTCTGGAGCATTTTTTGGCCTGCCATCAAAATGCCTTCGATCACTTTGGGGCCGTGCCCCAGCGCATCATGGGCGCCTAAGGGGACGCCCTTAACTTATTAACTTGTCGAGTCCGATAGCCTTCTTTTCCAGCTACTTCAGCACCGCGCCGGGACTGATTTGCTCACTGCCACAGTCGATCATTTGAACGCCTTGCCAAAAAAGACATGCTCATCCCCAGATCGCGCACAACCCAAAAACAAAGCAAACTCCTGCTCATAATCGAATATATTTCTGCGCGCGATCCCGCGCACGATGATGTGATGCAGAACTCTGCTGGTATCAATGCGTGACCGCCTGGGCGCGATGACGTTCTTAGCTGAGTCCGCTGCAGCATATAAAGTTAATATAATAAGTTAAGGGCGTCCCCGTCCCCACAAGTTAATAAGTTAAGGGCGTCCCCGTCCCGTCCCCTATAA
>QZKV01000016.1 GCA_003599575.1 Desulfobacteraceae bacterium
TCCACCCCTTTTTCCAGGAGAAACTCGGTGGTGAGAATCCCGCCGGTCGTGCTGCCCACTACAACGGCGTCGGGAACTTGCCCCGCATCGGCCACGGCCTGGTCGGCGGCCAGGCGCGCCAACAGATGCGTGCGCGGCACCGCCGCGCCGGTTTCCGCAAGATCCACCATGCCGACCTTGAAGGATTGCGTTGCGGCTGTCGGAAAAAGAGTGCCCGGCCGCAGGGCCTGCCGTGTGGTTTCAAGTGCTTGGATGGTATTGGCGACGCCGCAACCAAGGGCGCTGATCACGCCCATGCCGGCTATGTAGACTGGCGCACCATTCAATTGACCAGCCTCGGCGAGCGTTCCTGGACATGGGCGGCCAACGTCCTCAATGTGGCAAACACCTTGGCGCCCAATTCCTTGTTATCGATGGAGACGCCGTAATCTTTTTCGATCATGATGACCATTTCGAGCACATCGATGGAATCGATTCCCAGCTCGCCGCCCACCAGTTGGGCATCGGGTTTGATATCTTCGGGGGTAACATCCGGAAGGTTCAGTATGTCGACGATCTTGACTTTCAGTTCCTGGATCAGGTTTTCCATAGCAACAACCGCTTACGTCCTTTTGATTTCAGGGCGGCTTCCGGCGCATGCCGTTTACACCACCTGGCTTTTATAGTACCATCCGCTTCGTGCGAATTCCATTTTGTATACATAAATAGGCATCTTTTCAATCTTTTTTCTTGTGATGGAAACGCCGCCATGCGCATGGGTCCCATTGATGTCGAACAACTGCTGCCGCACCGCGGCCCGATGCTGCTGATCTCCGAAGTGATTTTTTTCGACAGCCAAAAAGCCGCCACGCGTGCAGTCGTATCAAAACACTGGCCCCTGACCGATGCGACTGGCGCCAACGCCATGGTGCTGATCGAACTGGTGGCCCAGACGGCGGGCGTCAGCAACGGATGGGGCCTGGTGCAGAAAGAAGGACCGGAAGTGGATCATCGCGGTTGGATCGTGGGCATCAAACGATCGCGGCTGTGGGTGGAGACCATCCCCCTCGGCAGTGTCGTGGAAACGGTAGCGGAAAACGCCTTTGCCTACGACGGGCTCTGCGAAGTCCGCGGGACGGCCAAAATCGGCGGCCAAGTGGCTGCGGAAGTGACGCTGCAATTGATGCAGGCGCAAAAAAACGGCTAGGCGGAGAGATGTCCATAGATGGTGACCATATATTTAAAAGCAAGCACTTTCCCATTATCACTGAAAAGGCAAAACTATGACTTCAGAACCCAACAAGCCGGTGGCCCTCGTCACCGGCGGCAGCAAGGGCATCGGCCGGGCCATTTGTATCGAAATGGCGCGCAGCGGGTACCAGGTGATCGTCAACTACCTTTCCGATGCCCAGGGCGCCGAAGAGACACTGGCCCGTATTGAACAGCAGGGCGGCAGCGGCACCTGCGTCCGGTTCGACGTATCCGATTACGACGCCACCCAAGAAGCGCTCGAACAGATATTCAGCACCTATCCCGCCGTGGATGCGCTGATCAACAATGCCGGGCGTATTGCTGACGAGTTGTTCGTCATGATGACCCCCGACAAGTGGCGCGGGGTGATCGATGTCACCCTGCAGGGCTTCTACAATGTCACCCGGCCGATCCTGGAGAAGATGGTGGTGCAAAAACGCGGCGCCGTGGTCTCGATCGCATCGGTGGCCGGAATCATGGGTAACCGCGGGCAGGCCAACTACGCCGCCGCCAAAGCGGGCTTGATCGGCGCCAGCCGTTCGGTGGCCTCCGAAGTGGCCCGGCTGGGCATTCGCGTCAACGTAGTGGCGCCGGGACTGATTCAAACCGACATGATCCATGAAGCCCCGGTGCTGAAAATTAAGGGAATGATCCCCATGGCGCGTCTGGGTGCGCCCGAAGAGGTCGCCCGGGTGGTGCGTTTTCTATGCTCGCAGGATGCCTCGTATGTGACGGGGCAGGTGCTCAGTGTCAACGGGGGAATGTTCTAGTGTTCATCCATAAAATGAAAAATGGCTTCATCTGGTGCATACCCGTACTTGCCTTCCTATGTCTCGGCTGGGCCGAAAGCTGGGAAGCGCTCAGAGCCGCGGCCGGTTCGGTCTCATCGGTGCAAGCCGAATTCGTGCAGGAAAAGCACCTGCCGATTCTGGCCAAGCCCCTGGTCAGCAAGGGCGTTTTTTACTACCAGACCCCCCAATCGTTGCGCTGGGAATATCGCTGGCCGCTGAAAAGCATTTTGACCATGCACGACGGCCGGATCAGACGTTTTGCGGACGGCCCTTCGGGAATGACCGAAAAACGCGGCGCCGGGCTGGACGCCATGCAGCTGGTGATGCAGGAGATCACGCAATGGCTGGCTGGCCGTTTCGAGGAAAGCACCATTTTCGAGGCCCGCCTTGTGCCGGGAGGACGCATCGTGCTCACGCCCCGGCAGGAAGCTTTCCGCAAGGTGATCCAGAGCATCGTCCTCGTTCTGGCCGAACGGCCCGGCACGATCGACAGCGTGACGATTTACGAGAGCCCGGATGCCTATACGCGCATGGTCTTCAGCCGCACGGTCCTCAATCAACGCATCGATGACAGCATTTTTCAGATGAAAGAATGAAGCCAACGCGCCTGCTTTTTATAATGATCTTCCTGCTGCCGGCGGCCTGTGCCCGTTTACCGGAGATCCGCACACCTTCCGACGCTGCACGCACGGATCCGGCGGCGGCCTGCGCGCGGATCTTTCCCCATGGCCGCTGGCAGTTTGTGCACAGCATCGAGGCCGCCCCGCCGGACGGCGCCAGGCAGACCCTGCTGGGGGTGATCCAGGTCTCGTCCCGCCACAGAGCCGTCCATTGCATCATGATGACCGTGGAAGGACTGGTGATCCTCGAAGCGCGTTACGACGGTGCCGTCCACATTCAAAGGGCGGTACCGCCGATGGATCGGCCCGGCCTGGCCGAGGGCGTGATCCGGGACCTGCTGCTGGTCTTTTTTGCCCCTGAGCAACCCGCCCGCCAGGCCGGCTTTGTGGGCGGCGGGGACCCGATCTGCCGCTATCCCTTGCCGGATGGGGGAATTCAGGACATCCAGATAAAGGACAACGGCCAGTGGACCATCCGGCGTTACACTGCGCGGCGGCGCATGATCCGCTCGGTGCATTCCGATCCCGGCGTGCGCCTTTCTTCCCTTGGATTTCCGACCCGGCTCGTGTTACAAGCCCAGGGCCTGCTCGGCTACCGATTGACCATGACCCTTCTGGAGGCGACGCCCCTGGAGGATCCATAAAACCAAGCAAAGGTTCAACATGCGACTCAAACTCATCTACCCGCGCTGGTCCAAGCTCATGCGCCAAACCGAATTTCACCTGCCGCCGCATGGACCGGTGGTCTTTGCCGCCAGCCTGCCCGAGGGTGTGGAGGTGGATTTCATTGACGAGAATCTGCAGGAGATCGATTTTAAAGACCGTCCCGATGTGGTCGCCATCTCCATGATGCTCACCATCCAGGTCAAACGGGGCTGGGAAATCGCCGACGCCTTCCGCGCGATGGGCGTTCCGGTCATCTTTGGCGGCATTGCGACGATGCTGCATGCCGAAGAGACCATGGATCATGCCGATGCGGTTTTTCTGGGGGAAGCCGAAGGCCGCATGGAACAGGTATTCGAGCATCTGAAAGGCGGACGGTTGCAAAAGAGGTACGATTTTCTGCAGGATCAGCCCCCCATTGAAACCGTCGGTACCGCACGCCGGGATATCCTGCAGCGTGAACTGTACAACTACAAAGGTGTGCAGATGGTGGACCTGGTCCACGCTTCGCGCGGCTGCCGGTATAATTGCTACCCCTGCGCCGTAGCCTATCTGGGCGGGCGCAAGTTCCGGCCGCGCCCCATCGAGAAGGTCATCGCCGAATTGGCTGCCATCGATAACAACCGCCTGTTCCTGGTGGACAACTCCCTGGCCCAGGACACCCAGTGGGAGCTGGACCTGTTCCGGGAGATGATTGCCTTGAAAAAAAAGTGGTGCTGCCATCCCATCGAGGACGATCCCAAGGTGCTGGACCTGGCCGCCCAGGCGGGCGCCTGGTATGTCTACCAGGCGGTCTTCGATACCTCCGACTACATCCGCGAGCGCATCAAACGCTATCACGATCACGGCATCGGTGTGGAGGGCACGATCCTGCTGGGGCTGGATGAGCACAGCGAAGACGACATCAAGCGCTTGATCGATTTTCTGATGGATATCGAACTCGATCTGGCCGAGTTCACCGTTTTGACCCCTTTCCCCCACACCAAAGCCTGGTATGAGCTGCATGGGCAAAAACGCATCTTTTCCTACGATTGGAACCAGTACTCGGCCGACAGGGTGGTCTATCACCCCAGGCAGATGAGTGGCGAGCGGCTCCAGCAGTTGCTGGCCTATGCCTGGGACACCTTTTATGCGGATGAACCCCAGGAGCTGAAGATGACCAAGCTTTTTGCCCGGGTCATTCGCAAAGAAATGGACGACGGCACCTTCCGCCCCCGCAGGCGGGAGCTGCGCGGCAAAGCCTTCGGAAGGGCGGTGGCGGGACTCACCATGTAGAGATAAGCGACATTCAAATTATCGAAATGAGAGTGTGAATGCGTCTATGCCTTTTCCTTCTCCGGCTCGAATGTCCGCATGGCATACAGAAAATCTGGCAAGTGCTTGAACATGTACCACAGGCTGCGGCGGTGCTCCCAGATGCGTTTCCTGAACCGCGCGCGCCAGCGCGGATCGGAATAAAAGCGCTTCACGTGCGTGTTGTAGAGCCGGTCCAGCGTTGCTTTGGAATCGATGCTTTTGGGGATGAAAACGAAGTTGAGACAGTTCATCCGGCGCCAGTCCTCTTCGAGCGTGCCCTCTTCGAGAATGGTCTTCCATATGGGGGCGCCGTGAAAGGGCGTAAATTTGGCCATGTTCATGTCATCCAATCCCAGCGACATGACAAAGTCGCCGGTCTTTTGGATCGATGCGACCGTCTCGCCCGGCAGCCCCATCATGAACAATCCCTTGGCCCGCAGACCGGCGGCTTGAATGCGCCGGACCGTATCTCTGACCTCATCCAGATAAACGCCCGGCTTATGGACTTCCATCAATGCGGCATCACCGCTCTCGATGCCCAGGGAGACCATCAGGCAACCGGCCGCCTTGAGCAGGTGCAGCAGGTCATCGTCCGCATGTCCTGCGCGTACGGCGCAGTTGAACTGCATGCCCAGCGGTTTGGCGGTCAACATGTCGCACAGGACGGCGATGCGCTTGCGGTTGAGCGTGAACAGGTCGTCGTAGATATTGAGGTGGCGCACGCCGAAGCGCGTGCGCAAATGGTCCATATGGGCGTAAATGTACTCGGGGGAGTTGTAACGAAAGCCTTGCTGAAAGACCGAGCGATCGCAGTAGGAGCATCGATAGGGACACCCCCGGCTGGTCACCATGGTAGCGCCCGGGGAGAGGACATAACTGAACAGGGGCAGATGGTATTTTTTGGGGAAGCCGGCCAGCTTTTCATAGGCCGGAAACGGCAGGGCATCCAGGTCCGGCAGGTGTTCCCGTGCGGGATTGAGGACCACCCGGTCCCCGTCCCGCCAGGCCAAGCCGTGAATCGCTTGCGGATCACGTCCGGCGGCCAGTTCGGATAAGGTCACCTCCCCTTCGCCCAGGCACAGGTAGTCGATATGTTCCCAATCCGCCAGCAGGCGACCGCCCAGGGCGGAGATATGCACCCCGCCGAAAACGGTCCGGACATCGGGCCGCGTCTGCTTGATCGCCGCGGCCATCTCATAGCCATCCGGGAAACCGGAGGTGGTGGCCGAAAAACCGACCAGGTCGGGGTTGCCGGACAGGATCCGGCCGATCTTGGCCGTGAGGCCGGCCGGCGTTTCCGGTCCCAGGCAATCCTGCACCCCTACCTCGTGCCCCTCGCGCTCCAGATAAGCGGCGATGGAGAGCAATCCGAGCGGGGGCATGCGGTTGGCGACGGCGGAGACATCTTTTTTTCCAGGCACCCAATTGGAGCCGGCCGGATGAACCAGGACGATGCGCATAAAAATTCCTTAAAGAGGTGAAGCGGGGCGGCGTCTTTCCATGATTTTGATCTTTTTCCGCGTGCCGGCACGAACTTAGCTTGAGTATTTGTTGGAAAGCAACTTTTCGATCGCCACGCGTGTCGCCCAGCGGAAAAAAGTCCGCGCGTACTGCGCCCCCGCCAGGTAGGCGCCCAGGATGAACAGCAGGTGGGACAAGCCGTAGGTTGCCGGACCGCCGATGACCAGAACCAGCGGGGCCTCTGCATAAGCCGCAATGAGGGCCATCAGCGCAATCGCCGGCCATCCGACCAAATAGCTGATCCCCACGATCACCAATCCCCACATCACCCGGGGGGTCGGCTTTTGCTTGAAGATCGACAGATCGGCCCTTGCGGACATGGCCGAACGGACGTAGCCGGTCTTGCAAATGCGACTGATCAGCCCCTTGAACATCCTTTTTGCGGTCACCTATCGGGTTGAATTTTTGCCCGCCCCCATGTAGAAAGAGGCGCAAGCATGGGGCGTTATACAGTCCAGCGGTCCGCGAGAAAAGGATTTTTTCAGCACTGCCGGTCTTGGGGAACTTGGAATGGCGTCAGACTGGGACTTTTTCGAAAAGATTTACTGCATTTCACTCATCGAGCGCAAGGATCGCCGGCAGCAGGCCCTGGGGCAATTCGCCCGCGTCGGACTGGCCGAGCGGGTCGAGTTTGTCATCGTGGCGCGGCACCCCACCAATTGCGAGCAGGGTTGCTATGAATCCCACATGCGCTGCATGAAAATGGGATTGCAGGCGGGCGCGGCGCGCATCCTCATCTTCGAGGACGACATCGTGTTCGATCGCTTCTCTCCGGCCGTCCTGCGCGGCTGCATCGATTTTCTGGCCCATGATCCGGATTGGCACATGCTCTTCCTGGGTTGCATGGTCAAAAGCAGCCGGCGCACCTCCTATCCCGCTGTTGCCAAAATCCGCTACCGCAGCCTGACCCATGCTTACGCGGTCCATCAACGGTGCGCGCGTGGCTTGACGGAGCTTCCCTGGCAGGGGGTTCCCTATGATGATTTCCTCAGGGACCGCAAAGACGACCGTTGCTATGCCGCCTATCCCTCATTTGCTTTTCAGAGCAATTCCCGATCGGACAACGTGCGCTACCTGCCGCTGGACAGATGGCGCCGGCTTCTGGGCGGTCTTCGCCGCCTGCAGAAAAGCAACGAGTTTTTTCATCGCCATCGCAGTTTCATTATCGCAGCCCATGCGCTCGCGCTGCTGCTGATCTTACTGGCCTTTTGATCCATGATGAAACCATCCGGGCTGAACATTCGACTGTTTCTCGTCACGCTGGGTATGATCGGCGCGCTTTTCGCGGCAGCCCTCCATCTGAGCGACATCGATACCGATATCATCAATTACCTGCCGCAAAAAGACCCCGTCCTCGCGGATGCCGCCCTGATATTCAAGCACCACCCCATGCAGGGCGAGATGGTGATCGATCTGGAGGTCGCAACGCCCGACCCCGACCGGCTGGTGCAATGCGGGCAACTGGTGCAGCAACGCATGCAGGCCAGCGGTCTGTTCAAGCAGGTGGGTACGGATGCCATGCAGGCCCTGATCCCCGGGCTGCTCCGCCATGTGGCGGATTCGCTGCCGGTGCTGTTCACGGCGGAGGAACTGAACACCCACATCGAGCCCCTGATTTCCCCCCAGGCCATCCGCCGCCAACTGGCCGCCCTGCAAAACCAGTTGCTGGGCATGGATACCATCGGCCAGACTGAGTTCATCACGCGGGATCCGCTGGCTTTCAGAAACATCCTGATGGCCCGCTTGGCCGATCTGGCCCCAGCCGGGGAGATCGAGATCCACAAAGGCCAACTGCTCTCCGCCGATCACAAACACCTCTTGATCACAGCCACCCCGGCCGCGGCCGGCACGGATACCGCATTCGCCGGACGGCTGGCCCGATTCATGGAGACCCTGAGCGAAGATCCGGCTCTGGCTTCCGTGACGCTCACCCCCATGGGGGCCTATCGCGCGGCCCTGGACAATGAACGGATCGCCCGGCGCGACGTGCAAAAGGCGGTCGTGCTGTCCACCCTGGGCATCGCCCTGCTGCTGGTAATGGCCTTTGCGCGGCCGTTGATCGGATTGTTCGCCTTTTTGCCGGCGGCGGCCGGTACGGTTACGGCCTTCTTTGTCTTGGCCCTCTGGCATGAATCCATATCGATACTGGCGCTGGGCTTCGGCGGCGCCATCATCTCGATCACCGTGGACCACGGCATTGCCTACCTTCTCTTCCTGGACCAGTCCAGAACCACCTCGGGGAAAGCGGCCGCCCGCGAAGTCTGGGCCATCGGACTGATGGCGGTCCTGACCACCGTCGGCGCCTTCAGCGCCTTGAACCTGACCGGCTTTCCAATCCTTGCGCAGCTCGGTCAATTCGCCGCGATCGGCATCGCGGCATCTTTTCTTTTCGTCCATCTGGTCTTCCCCAGGATTTTCCCGCAAATGCCGCCGGCCCGGCCGCGCGTCCTGCCGTTTCGCCGCCTGGTGGCCAAACTGCCGGTGGCCGGAAAATTTACCGCCCTGACCGCCCTGGCGTTCATGGGGGGCATGCTTTTTTTCGCCAAGCCCACCTTCAATGCCGATCTGAGCAGCATGAACACGCTCAGCAGGGAAACCGCCGCCGCGCAAGATCTGATGACCCGCGTGTGGGGCGGCGGCATCTTCAATAAGGTGTTCGTGATGAACGAGGCGGATTCATTGGGAGAACTTCAGCAAAAAGGCGACCGGCTGCTGTCCCGGTTGAGCGAGGACCTGCGGGCGGGCCGCCTGGGGGCCGGTTTCCTGCCGTCCATGCTGTTTCCCGGGCCGGAGCGCCGGCGCGAAAATTTCGAGGCCTGGACGGCTTTCTGGCATCCGCAAAGGGTTGCACAGGTCCGCCGGGCGCTTGGCGAAGCAACCCGGTTGGGTTTCACCGCGCGTGCCTTCGCGCCTTTTCTCGAGATGCTCACGGCCAAACAGCCCCCGCAGGCCGATAACGCTGTTCCGGAACAATTTTACCCGCTCATGGGCATCGTTGCACACCCGCAGGGCGGCTGGATGCAGTTCGCGGCCCTGACCCCGGGCCCGAACTATGCTGCGCGCGATCTTTACGCGCGCTACGGCACCTTGGCCCGGGTGTTCGATCCGACTTTTTTTTCGCAAGAATTGGGACAACTGCTCTTCGTCACCTTCATCAAAATGCTGGCGGTCATCGGCATCAGCGTCGCGCTCTTGATTTTCTTCTTTTTCCTGGACCTGAAGCTGACGGCCATCACCCTGTCGCCGGTGCTCTTTGCCTTGGTCGGCACACTGGGCACCTTGCATCTTGCCGGACATCCGCTGGATATTCCGGCCCTGATGCTGGGGATCATCGTCATCGGCATGGGCATCGACTACGCGTTGTTTCTGGTGCGCGCCTATCAACGCTACGGCGGGATCAACGACCCCGCCTACGAACGCATCAAGATGACCGTGATCATGGCCGCCGGTTCCACGCTCATCGGCTTCGGCGTGCTATGCTCGGCCGACCACGCCTTGTTGTACAGCGCCGGCATCACTTCGGTGCTCGGCATCAGCTATGCACTGATCGGCGCTTTCACGCTGCTGCCGCCTCTGCTGCGGCAGCATTTCGCAAAGTCCGAAATCAACGCCTCCGCCCTGCAGGATCCCAACCGGCGGATCCTGGGCCGTTACCGCCATCTGGAGGTCCACCCAAGGCTGTTCGCGCGCTTCAAACTGAAAAAGGATGCGCTCTTTTCCGAATTGCCCCTTTACCTCGGCTCAAGGCCGCTGCACACGGTGCTGGATATCGGCTGCGGCTTCGGCGTGCCCGGGTGCTG
Source organism: Desulfobacteraceae bacterium (assembly GCA_003599575.1). GTDB lineage: Bacteria > Desulfobacterota > Desulfobacteria > Desulfobacterales > Desulfosarcinaceae > Desulfatitalea. The sequence continues at coordinate 9,922 of QZKV01000016.1, forward strand.
GGTGCTCGAACATTTCGGCGCGGCCCGCATCCACGCCATCGATCCGGACCCGGAGCGCACCCGGGTGGCCGCCTTTGTTTTCGGCGAACGCGGCAGCGTGGACTGTGCCGGGGCGCCGAACCTCCCCGCGGCCCCGCAGGCGGCCGATGCGGCCTTGCTGCTGGACATGATCCATTTTCTGGACGATGCGGAGTTCGGGCTGACCCTGCGGCGCCTGCACGCGGCGCTGGACCGGAGCGCCCTGCTGATCATCCGGGCCGTCGTACCGCCGCCGGACGGGCGCACTTCCCTGCATTGGAAGCTGGACGCCCTGCGCATGAAGTTCAATGCCATCCGGGCCTATCACCGGCCGGTGGATGCGATCGCGGCCATGCTCGCGCAAAGTGGTTTTCGGGTGCGGCAAACGGCGCTGTCGGGCGGCAACCCGGAATTGGCTTGGGTGATCGCTTCCAGAGAGGATGGGGCATTTCAAATTTGAAACTTGAAACTTTCAGGAAATTGTGAATACCCCAAGCCCTAAAAAGCGGCCGCGTTTTTCCATGGCCGAAAAGACCGGCATCGTTGCCTTTACGGGTGCCCTCCTGGCTTGGCCGGTGGATGTACGGCTCACGATCCTGTTTTTGGGCGCTTTCCTGCTGCTTTGCGTCTCAGCCCCGTTTTTCCCCGGCTTCAGCTTTTTTCTGCCGATTATCAGCAAAGGGCGCAGGGACCGGGCGGCCGTGGCCCTGACATTCGACGACGGCCCGGACCCGGTCTCCACCCCCCTGCTGCTGGACCTGCTCGACCGGCACCAGGCCAAGGCCACTTTTTTCGTCACGGGCAAAAGGGCCCGCCGCCACCCCCACTTGGTCGCAGAGATCCTTGCGCGCGGCCACACGATCGGCAATCACACCTACAGTCACGACATTTTCGTCATGTTCAAAAGCCATCAAACCCTGGTCCGCGAAATCGAAACCGCCCAACAGGTGTTTCGCGGACTCGGCATTGTCCCGCTGGCCTTCAGACCACCCGTCGGCATCACCAATCCACGGTTGACCAGGGCCCTTGCCGAAACCGGTTTGTACATCGTCAACTTCAGCCGGCGTGCCGGCGACAGGGGCAACCGGCGCGTGCGCCATCTGGCCGACCGGATACTCAGGCGCTTGCGCTGGGGCGACATCATCATGCTCCACGATGTGCAACCCAAAGATGAAACGCTGCTTTCGTGCTGGCGGGACCAAATCGAAGCGGTGCTGGCGGGTGTTGATCAACGCGGAATTGCCATTCTGCCCCTGGCGCGCCTCATCGAGCGGCCCGTCATGTCGACTGCCGCTGCGAAGTAAAATCCCCAGTCCAATTGCCTGCGCGCAAAAGGCTGCCTTATTCGACAACGAGGGGGAACCGTTGAAACCGCTTTCATTGTCCCAGGGCTTCGAGTTCTTCCCAGCGCTGATAGGCTGCGCTGATTTCGGCTTCGAGCATGGCGAGGCGTTGCTGGCACTCGATGACCGCTTGGCGGTCCTGTTTTTTGTAAAAGGCGGGATCGGACAGGGTGGCCTGCAAATCGCCCTGCTCCTTTTCCAGGGCCTCGATCCGCGACGGCAGGGCCTTGAGCTCGCGGTCCTGGGCAAAGCTCAGGCGCTTGGGCCTGGCCGCCGGCGGCGGCCGGCGCACGGTTGCTTTGGCTTCGGTCATGGGCGGCAGGAGCGGCTGGGGCCGCTGCAGCAGCCAGTCGTCGTACCCGCCGGCGTACTCGGTCACCAGCCCCTGCCCTTCAAAGACCAGCGTGCTGGTCACGACCTGATTCAGGAAGGTCCGGTCATGGCTGACCAGCAGCAGGGTTCCGTCGAACGCCAGCAACAGCTCTTCCAGCAGTTCCAGGGTCTCGGCATCCAGGTCGTTGGTGGGTTCGTCCAGGACAAGCAGGTTGGCCGGCTGGGTGAAAAGCTTGGCCAGCATCAGGCGGTTGCGCTCGCCACCCGAAAGGACGTGCAGCGGGGTGCGGCAGCGCTCGGGTGAAAAAAGAAAATCCTGCAGATAGCCGACCACGTGGCGCTTCAGACCGTTGAAGACGATGAAATCGTTGTCCGAGATATTCTGTACGACGGTTTTGTGCTCGTCCAACTGCGCCCGCAGTTGATCGAAATAGGCCACCTGCAGATGGGTGCCGTGGCGCACCGAACCTTTGTCCGGCGCAAGTTTTTTGAGCAGGAGCCGGATCAGGGTGCTTTTGCCGGCGCCATTCGGCCCCATGATGCCGACTTTGTCACCGCGCATCAGGGTGGTCGAAAAATCGCGCACGATGGGCGCCGTACCGAACGCGAAGCTCAACTCTTCGGCCCGGATGACCAGCCTGCCGCTGCGCTCGGCCTCCTGCACCTGCAGGCGCACCTGCCCTATCTGGGCGCGGCGGTTGCGTGCGGCCGCACGCAGCTTCTGCAACGCACGCACCCGGCCTTCGTTGCGCGTGCGCCGGGCTTTGATGCCCTGCCGGATCCAGGTTTCCTCCTGGGACAGCTTCTTAGCGAAGTTGCGCTGTTGCTGGGCTTCGATGGCCAGGTCCGCCTCGCGGCGCTGCAGATAGGTCTTGTAGTCGCAGTCATAGGAAAAGAGCCGGCCGCGGTCCAATTCCACTACGCGGGTGGCGATCCGCGCAAGGAAAGCGCGGTCGTGGGTGATAAAGATCAGCGTTTTGACGTTGCGCAGAAGAAAATCTTCCATCCAGACGATGGTGTCGATGTCCAGGTGGTTGGTGGGTTCGTCCAGCAGCAGCAGATCGGGGTCCGCGGCCAGGGCCCGGGCGAACAGGGTGCGCCGCTTCATGCCCGCCGACAGATCGGCGAAAATCCCGTTGCGATCCAGGCCCGTGCGCGCGAGGATGCTTTCGACCTGTTGTTGGAGTGCCCAACCCCCCTGGCTGTCCAGAAGGTGCTGCAGTTCATCGCGTTGCATGGCCAGGCGCAGCTCGTCTGTGGTCTGCATGGCGAGCGACAGGCGCTGAAACTCGGCCAGGGCCTTTCCGGTGGGGCCGAGGCCGCGGGCCACCACTTCGAAAACCGTGCCATCGCATCCAGGCGGCACTTCCTGTTCCAGTACGGCCACGCGGGTGCCCTGCTGGCGCACGATTTCACCGCTCTGCGGTTCGATCTCCTGATTCAACAGCCTGAACAGGCTCGATTTGCCCACGCCGTTGCGCCCCAGGAGTCCGACCCGCTCTCCCTTTTCAATCTGGAAACAGATCCGTTCGAGCAAGGCGGGTTCGCCGAACCCCCAGCTCACATCATGCATGCCGATCAAAGCCATAAAAAACGATATCCTAAACCCGCCGGTGGGGGTGTCTTTCCGTTCGATGACATTCGGCAATGCCTGCTCAAGCCGACCGGTCGTCCGGGAGAGCTGCAGTGCACGGGTACGCACATTTCAGTACAGCTCGAACTTGGCCAGCCGGCCGTCCAGACCGGCGTTGCGCAGCGGCTTTTTCCAGGCCGGGCGCAGGCCGATGTGTTTGAGCATTTCGCGATTGCCGAAATAAATATAGGCTTCGGAGCCCTTGCAGCGCCTTTTTAAGAAATCCCCCAGCCCTTTATAGAATTCTTCCAGGGAGCCTTCCGTATTCAGGCGCAGGCCGTAGGGCGGGTTGCAGACGATCACTTGGTTTTCCAGGCCGGGCAGATCGTTCAGAGCGCTTTTTTGGACGGCAATCGCTTCGCCGCCGGGCAGCATGCGGCAATTGCTGTGCGCCGCTCGCACGGCGATCGGGTCGATGTCGCTGCCCGTAATCAGCCCTGCCGGCAGCGGGCGGATCCGGAGATCGGCCGCTTGCTTGACGCGCGCCCATTGCCCGGCGTCAAAATCGGGCAGGGCTTGAAAACCGAACCTGGGCCTCAGATAGCCGGCCGGTATGGCGCTCATGTGCATCAGGGCCTCGCACAGCAGGGTCCCGCTGCCGCACATGGGATCGACCAGCGGCCTGTCACCTTGCCAGCCGGACAAGGCGATGATCGCCGCGGCCAAGGTTTCCTGCAGCGGCGCTTCCACAGTTTCGCGCCGGTAACCGCGGCGGTGCAGCGAGCCCCCGGAGGTGTCCAAACTGATGGTGGCGTTCTCTTTTTCGATATACAAGTTGAGCCAGACATCGGGATTCTCGCGCTCCACATCGGGACGCCGGCCGAAGCGCGATCGGAAGGCATCGGCCACGGCATCCTTCATGCACAAGGCCGCGAATTTGGAATGCGTCAAAGTGGGATGAGCCGATACATTGGCGAATATGGCGAAGGTCTGATCCACAGCAAACATGGCCGGCCAGTCCACCGCGTTGGCCGCCCGGTACAAATCGTCGCGGTCCCGGCAGCGAAACGAAAGCAGGGGCGCCAGCACCCTTGAAATCAATCGCGCCTGGTAGTTGACCCGATACAGCGTGACCCGATCGGCTGTGAAATGCAGCCCGCGAAACCCCGCTTCGATCCGCGCAGCGCCCAATTCGGCAAGCTCCGCTGCGGCCGGTTGCTCGAAGCCTTCGGCCAGTTGAGCGAAGAAACGCTGGGTTTTCTGATATTCAAATCGTTGCATACAAAGCGTAATCCTGTTCTTGCCCGGAAGCGGGTTTTTAAAGACCGCAGATGGTATTTCTTTTTAAGGGAAAGGTCAATTGGGGCCGGGCAGCTTTTTGCTGCGGCCGTTTTTCGCATACCTTTTTGACCCGATGAACAAGGGGCTCTCCCGGCAATTCACCGGTGAAGTGCGAGAACGGGGAAGCTGGAGCTTCCCTAAACGGGTTCCCAAGCCGGAGCCAGCTGCACAAACAGGCAGGACACCGAAGAGGAATCTCGTGCTTCAGCCGGCCCGCCAGCCATCCAGCAAACACATGCACCCGGCGTGACGCGCCGCCGTTCACAGAGGCCAGGCAGGTTCAGCCGTCGAGATCGGCGAACCGGTTGGCCCCTTTCCGATAGCTGATCTCGCGATCGTAAAGGAATTTCCAACCATGGCGCCGGGCCGCACGCTCTACCCTCATGCGAAGCAGGGGGCGCATGAGATAGATCCAGATGCCGGTCCACAAGCGGCCCTGGGCGCGCGCCTGTGCGGAGGGTTCCCACCAGCCCAGGATGGATTGCCGGTGATACCAGACCAGGTATTGGAGTTCATCCGCATCCAGGTGGCGCGTCCGGACGTTGGCCCACATGCCGTTGTAGGTGGAAAAATCATCCGGGTTGGTGACCAGGGCGTTGTCGATCAGTTGCTGCCGGATGCCGGTTTTGGGGTAGGGTGTCAGGATCTGGCAATAGGGGGAGTCCACCCCGGTGGACTTGAGGAAGCGATAGTTGTCGATGATTTCGGCTTCTTCATCATCGGGAAAGCCGAAGATCATGCCGCCCACCACCATGATCCCGTATTTATGGCATAGCTCGATGGCCTTTCGGGAAGCCTCGACGATATCGCCCTTATGGACGGCCTGCAGGTTTTTCTTGGTGACGTTTTCGATGCCCAGAAAGATGCTCTTGAAACCGGCCCGGGCCATGCTGCGCACCATCTCCTCGTTTCGGGACATGGTCACGCAATCGGCTTGCACGATGAAATTCAGGTTGCGGTAGCCGCGGGCGCTGATAGCCTCACAGACCTCCATCGCCCTTTCGGGCGACAGCACCATGTTGTCGTCGGAGACGAATACCAGGCGGCATTTTTTGCGGAAGTAGATATCGTCGATATCGGCCAGGATCCGTTCGATCGGAAAGGGCCGGAAAGATTGTCCGTACATGTGGCGGATGCTGCAAAAATTGCAGTTGCGCGTGCAGCCGCGGGAGGTCTCGATCACTTCCACGCCGCGCGTCATGACATGGTAGCCCCATGTCAGGCGGCGCTTGTCGCGCACCGGCAGCTTCAGCCGGGCCAGGTCCAGCAACTCGCCCCTGGGATTGTGGACGAAGGCGCCTTCGCGGCGAAAGGACACGGACGGCACCCGATCCAGGTCATCCGTGCCGCTCAGGGCATTGACCAGGCGGCGAAAGGCTTCTTCGCCCTCGCCGCGCACAATGAAATCAATGTCGCGGGATTCGTCGGAGCGGCCGATCTCCTCGTACATCAGCGTGGCGTGGTATCCGCCGATGGCGATACGCGTCTGGGGTAAGATTGTTTTGATCAGCCGGGCCAGCTTCAGGCAGGTGCCGAACTGCCAGGTCATGGCCGACAACCCGACCAGTTCCGGCCGGATTTTCGACAACGTGCGGGTCAAATAGCGCCGCACGTTACGGCGTTTGCGGATCAAATCGATCAAATGAACCTGATGGCCCGCATCCAGGTTCCCGGCCAGGCTGGCGATGCCCAGGTTGGGCATGTGAAAAGCCGCTTCGTGCATGATCACGGCAGCCACATCGGGCATGGAGATCAGAACTACTTTCATTTATCCTCTCGTAGAAGTGGTTTGCTGTCACCTTTGCGGTAATGTTCAAGTTGGGGCGTTTATGCGCAGCCCGCGTTTGTTGCCTCATAGTCCGGCCGACCGCCGCTTCGGTAAAGCGCGCGCACCTCATGCATCAGGCGTTTCACGGAAGTCGGGTCGCTGCCGTGATCCGCTGCCAGGTGGCCCAGAAGATCCACCGTGATGACATTGGCCGTGCATGTATCGAACAGGAAGCGACCCGGACGGAACAGCCGGTCGGTGTTGCGCACCCTGAGCACTGCCATGGGCACGCGGCACAGTTTGGCGATCTTGAATGCGCCCGCGTTGAATGGACCGACTGCCCCGGTCCGGCTGCGGGTGCCTTCCGGAAAAATGATCAGGTTGCCCCGCGCGGCGAAAAAAGCGGGCAGTTCCTCCAGACGCCGCGCCATCCGCGCGGCCATCTTTCCTTCGGACGCAGCCGGCAGATAGCCGGCCCCCAGCATGATCCAGTTCAACACCGGAAATCGGAACAACCGGTTTTTGACCAGGGTGGAATGCCTGGCGAACAGGGAGATCAGCAGAATGGAATCGATAAAGGAAATGTGGTTGCACACGATCACCGCGGAATGGATCTTTTTGATTTCAGGATCGATGCGCCAGGTCTGCCTGGGCATGAGCATGCGGCCCAGCAGGAAGAAGCCCCGGTAGAACAGATGATTCAGTTTTTGAAAAGCGCGCGCCCGGTCGGATGCCGCCGCCGCGGCCAGAAGATAGAACGGCCCGAACAGAACGGCGAAACCGGCGATGAAATAGGTCCACAGGGTCAAGGTGACCAGAAGATCGATTCCCTTCGCGTACCATGCTGATGTGGGCTGAATCGCGGCTGTCGGTATGCCTGCCGAATGACCCATGGCTAAATTTTCCGGATGATCAGACTGGTATTGACGCCCCCAAAGGCGAAATTTTCAATGGCGGCTGTTTTGGCCTGTGTTTCGGCGACCTGCCGCACGTGCCGGATCATGGCGCAGCGCTCGTCCACTTCATCGAGGTTCAAGGTGGGGGCCACAAAGCCTTCATGCATCATATAGATCGTCAATATGGTTTCGATGGCGCCGCAAGATCCCATGGTATGCCCCATGTAGCTTTTCAACCCGGTGACCAGCGGGTTGGCGCCATAGGTTTTCCCGATGGCCTGGGCTTCGATGACGTCGCCCATCTTGGTGGCGGTGGCGTGCGCGCTGACCAGGTCGACCTGATCGGCGTTGAGCTTGGCGCTGTCCAGCCCCAGGCGGATCGTCTGCATGATGCCGTCGATATTGGGCAGAATCATGTCGCCGCCGTTGTTGGTGCATGCAAAGCCGAGGACTTCCGCCAGAATGACGGCGCCGCGCTGTTTGGCGGTTTCATACGCTTCCAAAACAACGGCTCCGGCGCCTTCGCCCACCACCAGACCGTCCCGGCGCACATCAAAGGGCCGCGGGGTCAAATGGGGTGTGCCATTGAACTCGGTCGAACAGGCCAGCAGGTTGTCGAACACCGCCACGGTGGTCGTATCGTACTCGTCGGCGCCGCCGCACAGCATGGCATCCTGGAGGCCGAATTTGACGGCCTCGTAACCGTATCCAATGGATTGACTGCTGGTGGTGCAGGCTGTCGAAGATGAGATCACCCGGCCGGTGATGCCGAACATCTTGGTGATGTTGACGGCCGTGGTATGCACCATGGACTTGAGATAATCCACGGCGCCGATGTTGCTTAATTTTTGATCGCTCTGGCCGAAGAAAGTCCGATAGATCTCGCGCTGTATGGTAGGGCTGCCGTGAGTGGAGCCGAAGGCCACGCCCAGACGGCCGGAGGTGATGAACTCCCGGCTCAAACCGGCGTTTGCCAAGGCCTCCTTGGCCACCTGGCAGGCGTAATAGGCCACCGGTCCCATGGTTTTGCGATGCTGGCGGCTGAAATCGTACGCGATGGGGTAATCGACCGTCCCGAACACACCGGAATGGATGTGCTCGGTCAGCAGCCCGTCGCTGCGCATGGCCTTGACCCCCGAAATCCCCTCGCTCAGGTGCCGTATGATCTGGGGCTTGGTGTTGCCGATCGGAGTGATGGCCGCACAGCCGGTGATAACCACTCTTCTATCCATAAGAACCTAGGTGATGGAGCAGCGCCGCTGAGCACAATCAATTGGCTGTTCGAACGGCGGCCATCCGAATGACGTAATCGATCACATTGTTGATGGTGCGGATATCCATGGCCGCTTTTTTTTCGTCCTGGGTCAGCACGGAGCCGAGCATAATCTCGATTTCCCGCAGCAGCTCGATCGCATCGATGCTGTCAAACTCATGCACTTCGCGCAGATCGTCATCCAGGGCGGGATGGTCGATTTCGAATTTTTCGGAAAAAATATTTAAAATCCTGCTGCAAATCTCATCGCGAGTCATACTTGACAATTTTCCTTGTTCATTTGAAGTCCACGTTTTTTACTACAAAAGAGGTCGAATTCAAAGGGTTTTCAAAACATTTTGACCCCCTCACCGGAAATGGTCCATTTCAGAGCGCTTGAAAACGAAAGCCGCGAATTGCACCGCCGGAGCGGTATGAGGCCTAAGCGATCTTTTCAACACTCTCAAGGCCTGAATCACCGGCCTGGACCGCCGCTCCCAAAAAGGATTCGAAATGGTACCATTCAAAGGGGGACCGCCGCAGCTGCTCCTCGATGCGATCGATATAGACCTGGGCCGCATGCGCTATGGCCGGGCGGCGATGGGCGCGCGCCCCGGCCTGCACGCGGACCGGGGGCGACACACAGAAATGATATTGGCGCGGGCCCGTGCTCGCGGCGAAAAAAATATACAGCGGTGCACCTGAGACCAGGGCCAGCATGAACGGCGCCTCCGGCAAACGCACCGCGTGGCCCAGCATGCCGGCCGCTATGGTGCGTTGATCCCGATGCCACACCACGTCGCCGGCCATGGAGACGAACCCGCCGGATTTGATAAAACCCACTGCTTCGAGCAGATCAAAGGGCGATGGGTCATTCGGGTCGGCTGCAATAATGCGGATACCGCTGGCCGCCAGATCCTCTTTTTGCAACTGCTCGATCTGATCCCCGGAACGCCGGCCCATGAACAGCATCAGGCGAAAATTCGGAATACTGCGGCGGAGCTGGCGCGCACCGACCTCCCAATTGCCGATGTGGGTCATGAGCAGGATGCCGCCCTGACCTTCGCGCAACGCCTTGTACAGGTGTTCGCGGCCCTCGAAGGAAAAGGTGATGGCGCCGGGATCGTTCAACAGATAGCGGTCCAGAAAAACGGAGGTGAAGCTCTGAAATTGCCGCCAGGCGCAGCTGAGGTAATAAAACCGGTTCCGGCCGGGAAAGAGCGCACGATAAAAACGCATGCTGCCCATCGTGCGGCCGGGAAACAGCACAAAATAGCCGGCCGCGATCACACGCGCGCTCCAGATAAACAGCCAAGGCCCGCACATCTCCGCTAAAAATGTCAGAATCTTGTAAAAGCGTTCACGCATGATGCTTCATCGTCTAAAACCTCGTACCCCTACTCCGCGAATCCCTGGTTCCCAAACTCCAGCTTTTCCCCTCGTTCCCAAGCTCCAGCTTGGGAACGCGTCTGGGCCGCAGTCGGGAGCGAATCTCCCCTCACCCCCACGCTCCTGCGTGGGGACCGCACATCGGCAACTATCAGGAGCAGGCTCATCTTGCGCCCGCTTTCCTGCCACGCATGGATCGATCCTCCCCTCGTCCCTCGTTCCCTAGCTCCAGCTTGGGAACGCGTCTCTGCCGCAGCCGGAAGCAAAGCCCGCCTCACCCCCACGCTCCTGCGTGGGGAACGCACACCGGCAACTGTAACGCACATCGGCAACTATCAGGAGCAGGCTTATCTTGCGCCCGCTCTCCTGCCCCGCATGGATCGATCCTCCCCTCGTCCCTCGTTCCCAAGCTCCAGCTTGGGAACGCGTCTCTGCCGTAGCCGGAAGCAAAGCCCGCCCAAAGACCCCGTGTAATGAATCGAACAGCGTCGACGGGCTCCCGGCTCCGCCCGGTAAACGCCTTGCCTCACCATTATCCGCGCTGCCTGCAGAAGAAAATACGCTGGACGATCAAGCGCGTAAAGGCATTCGAGTTGCGGACAAAATCGACGAATGGGCGAAAGTGCGAAATCCGTTCCGCCTTGGAGGGATAGGTCACGCGGACGGGCGCTTCGATCACCGGCATTCTTTGCCACGCGGCCTTGACGAGGACTTCCACCTCAAACTGATAGCGCCTGGCCTTTACACCCAGGTGCAGCACCTCGGGCAAGGGATAGATGCGAAAACCGCTTTGGCTGTCGCTAACGCGGGGACCGCCCGCCGCGCGGACCCAGAAATTGGAAAACTCCCGGCCGAACCGGCTGGTCCAGGGGGTGCCTTCGGACTGCATGCCCGTCCGGCGCCCCACCACGATCGGCCGCGAACCTTCCGCAATGGCCTGGATCAGCGCGACCGCATCCTGGGGATGGTGCTGCCCGTCGGCATCCAGGGTAACGGCCCAGTCGGCGGACGCAACGGCTGCTGCGAACCCGGTCATCAGGGCCGCGCCTTTGCCGCGATTCTGCGCATGCCGCAACAGATGCAGATCCGGGTGCGCCGGAAGGCCCTGCGCCCCTCCGTCGGTGGAACCATCGTCCACCAGGTAGACCGGCCAGCCCAGATCCAGGGCGGACCTGGCGACTTCACCGGCCGTGCGGCCATGGTTGAAAACCGGAATGACGACCGCAAAACGCCCTTTTCCTCCCGCCCCGCGCGCCATCATTCTCCGTACAGGATCGTCCGGTGGGTCTTCCAGACGCCCAAAATGCTGAAAATCTCCTGGTCGGCGAAATAGAGGGTCTGCAGGCCGTTTCCCTTGGCGATGTCGCCGATGGCATTGGAGCTGAGCCGGGCATAGACGCCGATGCCGGTGAAGGGTTCTTTTACTTCAAATACCCTGCCGCTGTCGGGCGCAAGGCCCGGAAACGGTGTATTGTGCAGGTTCTGGGTCAGCGGCAAACGGATATTGGTGTAAATCAACCCGTACGGCCTGACCTGGCTGCAGGCAACCAGCAGGAACGCAAAGCAAACCAGGCCCCAACGCAACAAACCGGACAAAACCCCGCCGGCTGCTCTTTCGGTCACATCAGTCGCCATAGACGATCACCCGGATGCGGGTATACAAGCCAAGCAGCACCTGAAACGTTTCCTGGTCCGCGTGTTTGAGGACCGTGATGCCGCCGTCGCGGGCCGCCGCGGCATAGCTGGCATCGCCCCAGGCCACCAGCCAGAGCAGGCTGTAGGTTTCGGCCGTTCCCACCTTGGTGCCCAGATCGGTTTTCTCCAGGTCCGTGTCAAAGGGGGTCTTGGTATTCACGTAAGCGCAACCGGTCAGGCCGAATCCCAGCACGATCACCACAAGCCAAATCAGTTTTCTGAATGAAATCATGTCAATTCCCTGTATGGGTTGAAAGCTGCGGGCAAATAGGCCGCCGCCCAGGTGCCGGGTCCCATGTGGGCGCCGGAGGTCAGGGACAGCGGGCGGAAAACGATCCGCGCAGCCGGCAGCATTTCCCTGATCTGCGCGGCGGCGGTCTGTTCCACCCATTCGCGGTTGTCGGAATATTGCAGCATGATGAAGGCAGCTGCCGCCTTGTCAAAGCTCTTTTGCAGTCGGTCGCGCGCAAAAGCCAGTTGCTCCGCGCGGTTGCGCACGATCCCCACCTTGGCCGCGCCGTGGGCCGTGGGGGTGATGATGGGTTTTTTATGCAGCAAGTCGCCGAGAAAGCCCTTGGTTTTGGAGATGCGGCCGCCTGCGGCCAGAAATTTAAGCTGATCCAGAAAAACGAGCTCATCACTGTGCGCCACAGCTTCCCGGGCGAAGCGCACCACCGCTTCGGGATCTACGGTCCGCCGCGCGTAGTGGGCCGCGGCCAAGGCCACAATGCCCAAGCGTCCGGAGGCGGCCCCGGTGTCGATGATCGTCAAACGCTGCTCGGGATCGTTTTGGGTTTTCCAGGCTGCGGCCGTTTCGAAATTGCCTGTGTAGACGGAGCCGACGCAAAGATAGAGCACCCTTTCGAACCGGCTGATCGCGCTCAAATAACATTGGTGCCGCTCGAACATGGAGGCCTGGGCGGTGGAGACCCGCGTGCCGGCGCGCATGGCGGTGTAGAGTTGCCCGGGTGCATACAATGTCTCCGGACAGACCTGCTCACCCACCACCAGATAACTGTTCAGCAGGGTGATACCCAGCTCGCGGGCATCCTCAACGGTGATCGAACCGGCCGCATCGGTCATGATATGGAGCGCCGCGGCGGTTTGGGGAACCTTCAAAGGCGCGATATCGATCTTCTCTTCGGACCAGCCGACCACCTGGCCGATATCGGCCAGGTGGGATTGGAGTCCCCGGCGGTCATCGGTATGCAGGTGAACTTTAAGCAAATCGTCGTTTTCGGTCACCACCACGCTTTGCCCACAGTCGGCCAGGCGGCGACGCGCCTCTTCCGGGGAGCCCTCGGGACGGACCATGGCGCTGACGCAGTAGTCGTTTTCGTCGTCGGGGGCGTTCCAGCCGGCGGCGATTTTGAGTTTGCCGCGAAAGATCTCGGTGACCGGCCGGCTTTCGCCATGGCGACCCGCCAGGCCGCACAAAAAAGCTTCCAGGAAGATGAACATGCCCAGAGCGCCGGAATCCACCACGCCAGCCTGTTTGAGCTCGGGCAGGATTTCACTCGTGTCGGCAACGGTTTTTTCCAGCCGCCGCATGATCGTTTCCAGATCCCAGTCGGCGGGCGGCAGGTGCGCCGGCGGGGCGGCCTGGGCCAATGCTTCGAACACGGTCAGCATGGTGCCGGGCTTGGGATCGGACACGGCCTGTTGGGCTTTGGACAGGCCTGTGCGAATGGCCTCGGGAAGCTGTCCCGGGGCGCGGACGCCCAGTAGCTCGGAAAAAAAGCCGGCGGCGATATTGCCGGAGTTGCCGGTGGCGGCCCGGATAAGGTGCTGGGGGACCGTATGCGGGTTGTCGTCCAAACGGCGCAGGGGGGCCAGACTGATCTTCAAATTGCGCCCCGTATCGGCATCGGCCACCGGAAAGACATTGATCTGGTCCAGCAAATCCGACCAGGCCGACATGCGTTCATACCCCAAAATCAGTGCACTGCTGTATGTTCGTTCCATCACGTGAGATCCGCTCCGATTCCATCGTTTTCAGAAACCCAGGGCCGTCCGGATGTCATCCGGTATCATGAATTCCATTTCCATTGCGGGGAAGCGGACGGCCAATTGCTCGCTGCTGCCGCGTGCACAGAGAATCCCGTTGCCGGTTTTGCGGATTTCAAACGTCATGGCGATCTTGTATTGGGCCTCGGTGCAGGTCGCCTTGCAAACAAACTCCTCGAATGCCCGCAAGGGCTGAATGTGCTTCATGGCCGTCCGGGTGACCGGAAAGGTATATTTTTTCTCGAGCATGTAAGCGTACAAATCGATGCCGACCGAATCGAACAGCGCGAACCTGGCAATGTCGAAATATTTCAAATAATTTCCGTGCCAGACAATTTGCAGGGGGTCGAGATCGTGGAAAGCGACTTTAAGATGAACCTCACAGCTCTTGCTCATATCGTACCATTTGTCTCGGGCGCTTGGCTCGCCGGCTTGATTGCACCAATCGCATTTTCATACACCAACCGGACCAGGCAAGGCAAGCCGTGAAATGGCGGCGCAGCAATTCTTGCCCTACCTATTTCATTGAACCCGGCCTGGGCCGGCGGGATACATCCGAAATCCGCAATGGCGGCGCCATGCTGTCCGATCCGCATGCCCCTGCGCTGAACCGCCGCCGGCATACGGATTTGCCCGCGCTTAAAGGACCGAGTTGGTATTGCTTTTAAAGCACCGTTTGATTAATGCTATCAGGCGACTGCACGAAGGATCGGCCGTCAACTTCGCAAGGCAAACAGCCGATAACGAAGTGGATGACCGCTGTGCGGCCGAAGAAAACGGTTGTGTACAGCTCAAGAGCTTGACTTACGATGAACGGTTTGCCCCACATGACACCCAGCGCCCCGCATTTTGATACATCCAGGCTGACGGCAACAGCTCCGGTTCCCCGAAAGGCCGCTGCCGAGCCGCGCATTTCGCGCTTCATGTTCGACCGGCGCGACCATGAACTGATTCGGATCATCAATGAGGTTTCCTCCAAAGACCAGGCGCTGGATTATGCCCGCAGGGAGTATTACAGCTTTTTTCACCCGCACGGCATCAAGGAAATGGCTGAATCGCGCAGTTTGCGCATCGCTTATGCCATGGTGCGCTTGCTGACCTCGCTCGAAATCGGCGGAATGGAGGATCGCCTCAACGCCTTGCGGTCCTTGCGCGCCGAGGTGCTGGATACGGCCGAGGGGCCCATGCCTAAAAATACGGCCCGGGTGCTGATGCAGATCATGAAAGAGGTGGTGCGTACCCACGGCAACCCCCGCCGTCAACTGGAACTGGCGCATGATTTCCGCATCACGGCCGCGGGCAAACCACGCGCGGTGCGCCGGCAGCTGCGCAACTACCATCTTCTGGAAATGCCCGAAGCGTGGAATCAGCTCGCTTTTGACGATCATGTGCACGATGCCAACACCAAAGGACGCAAATCCTCCACGCACCTCATCATGGATGCCTGGATCAAAGGCATCCGGCGCCTGCGCGTCGTGCACTACAACTATATCGAGCCGCGCACGGCGGCCGAATTGCTGGAAGCGGCCCGCATCATGGAAATCGATGTGCGCATCGGCATCGAATTTTATGCCCCCTTCCGCAACAAATACATCAATCTCATCTGGGTCCCCAGGGGCTTCCCCGACGCCCAGGCATTCCTTTGTTTCCTGGAAGAGCCCGCCGTGGTCGAACTCATGCACGAGGGCCGGCAGGCTTCGAAGTATCAGCAGATCAACGTGATGCGGCTGCTGGAGGCGTTCAACCGGCGCCACCGCATGGAACTGAACCGGCTGTTCGATATCGACGTTGCCCCCATCGACCCAAAGGAGTTTCTGCTCTTCGTCGGGATGGGCCAGAAATCGATTCTGCACCTGGACAAATTCATTCAAGAAAAAATGCTTGCCGCCATGCACCGCCGCAGCGTGCTGCTGCGGGCTGCTTGCGCATCGGCCGATCTCGAGGAAAAAAATCGCATCTCCGCCTGGTTCGAACAAATGGACCGCCTCGACCTGGACAAGGTGGTGGCCGGTTATCTCAAGCCCGCAAGCAATCCGGAGATCCCCGACCACACCGCGCCCCGCGATGACCCCGATGTGCCCGTCCTGTTGAAAAGATCCCCCCTGGAACTGCTCTGCCGGCTGGCCGCGCTGCAATCGGGGTATCGCATCACCCTGAACCTTTCCAATCTGGTCGCGGAGGATGTGCTCGAGCTGCTGTACGACTGCAACGGCATGATCACGCGCCTGGAGATTTTCAACCTGAAGGATTGGGCCCAGGGGCATACCGAACACATACCGGCCATCAGCCGCCTGCAGGAGACGATCAACAGCCACAATCCCATCAAACTCAAGCGGGTGATTCTGGAAAGCATCCAGCGCGTTGAGGAAAGTCAGGATCCATACAGGACGGAGCGCATCGCCAAACTCAAGGCCATCCTTTATGATATTGGCTCCCTGCAGGCCATGTACAAAGGCAAAATGCTCAAGGCCCGCATCGGCAGCGATTCAACCGGGCGCTCGCCCCATTTCCACGGCATGGGGCTCGCCGTGATCGATACCTTGCCGCACCGGGCGCGGCAGCAGACCAAAAAAGATATCGGGGCGGGCCGTGATCGCATTCCCATCTATATCAGCGTGCAAAAACGCTACACGTTCCTGCCACCCGCAGGCGAGCGCCAGGCGGCGGAAACGGACACCTGGGCCAGAATCCTGTCCGTGGTGCGCACCCTCTTCCCCTGGGCGGCGTCCAAAAAGGTGGACTGGACGGTTCAAATCCCGGGCAGCCGGATGTACCGCGACGGCAATATCGTCACACTGGGCGGCGTCCAAAAGACCATCTGCCATGGCCTGGCGCTGAACCCGCAACCGCAGAACCCCAAGCATGGCCGAATTCCGCTGCGCTATGTCAACTCGCATCTGCGCAATCTGTTCAAGGTACTGCTCGGCTTCGCGCCGGCTTTCGCCACCTTTTTCCTCACCAAAGACTGGTGGCTGCTGGCCTGGTTCGGGGCCTTCATCTGGTTCGGCATCACCGGCGTGCGCAACATCCTGCAATCGGTGCTCGGCGGCGGCGGGCTGCGACGTTCGCCCCTGCTGCGCTGGAACGCTTATGTCAGTTGGGACCGCATCGCCGATTCCCTGCTCTTTACCGGCTTTTCGGTGCCGCTGCTGGATTATCTGACCAAAACGGTGGTTCTGGATCGCATGTTTGGGATTACCACGGCCACTGAGCCGGTGATGCTCTATACGGTCATGGCGCTGGTCAACGGCATTTACCTTTCCGCTCACAACGCCTTCCGCGGGCTGCCCAGGGCGGCGATATACGGCAATTTTTTCCGCAGCTCCCTCTCCATTCCCATCGCCATAGCCATCAACTTCGTCGCCGGTCACGTGCTTTCGGCCGCGGGCACGGCCGCCGCGGCGGAAGTACTGCAGAAATGGGCCGCCATCATCTCCAAAACCGCCTCGGACCTGATGGCCGGCATCATCGAAGGCGCCGCCGACCGGTACAACAATATCCTCATTCGTTTCAAGGAGTATCGCAAGAAGCTCGCCGAGCTGCTCGATATCTATGCCCGGCTTGAGTTGCTCTATCCCGAATCCATCGCCTACGACCTCATGGAATCCCCCCAGGGCCATCGCCCCAACGCCAACCGCGAGGCGCGCGATTTAGAGAAGATCATCACCATCCATGCCCTGGACCTGCTCTATTTCTGGATGTATCAACCGCGCGCACGCAGCGCCCTGGATCAGTTGCTCAGGACCATCAATGAGGAAGAACGGCATCTGCTGATCACGTCTCAATTCACACTCCTGCGCCAGCGCGACATCAGCCAGATGTTCATCGACGGCATCCTGGGCAACGACTTCGCCCGGGCGCTTTCGTTTTACCTTTCACGGTACACGGACTATCTGGAAGCGATGAAGAAGTATGTTTAGAGTGCGAAGATGAAGAAAGATGTCTCTCATACCGTACCCGTACAACGAGGACAGGCGCGAGGGGCGCACAGCGCTTTGGCAGCGCGACACGGTAGTGCCCCTTTAATGCGCGCCTGCTGCAGAGCGGACCGTTTCATTATCAGACGCTTGGTTTTTCCCGAAAGAACACTAAAATAGGCTTTGGAATAAGGATCACTGCGCATTCGTCGTGCGCGGAGATGATCTCATGTGTGTCCGAAGAACTCGGATGCGCAAAAATTGCACGTGCTCTAACCAAATGCGGGAGGAATTTTCATGAATGCAAAACGCAAGATCGAGATATTCAGCGCAGGCTGCCCTGTCTGCAAGCAGGCGATCGCGGCCATACAGAAGCAGGCCTGCGCGTCTTGTGAAGTGACGGTGCTTGACATGAACGATCTAACGGTGTCGAGCCGGGCTGAAACGCTCGGAGTGAAATCGATTCCAGCAGTGCTCATCGACGGAAAACTTGCCGATTGCTGCGCAAACCGCGGGCCTGAAATAGAAGCACTCAAGGCCGCCGGTCTGGGCTCCCTGTAGCCCAACCTTTAACGACCATTCAGATGGTCCACGTAAAGTCTCACCTTTCGGGATCCACTGGCGACAATTCTGCCCGAACTCGACCGGTCGTGCGGGACCCAGAGGTTCGTGCGCCGGCACCCCCTTTCAAGGGCCGCCAAGGCTTGCTGCGGGCGGCCGGCGACCTCCCCCGTGGATTAAACGGGTCCCTGTTCAGCGGACCTACGCGATGCCATGGCAGGAGTCGGTCCCGGCAGGCGCTTTGTGCCATGTGAGCCATGCGTTTGGGTGCCCCTTAGTACACACAGGCGTAAATGGGGTGACCATATTTCACCCAGAGGATACAGATAACGAATAGGGAAATGTTTAAGAATGACGGGTTAAGCACTTTGCTCGGTGGCGATTGAAAAGTCGAGTGTAGCGGCTCCCCCCTGAAAGTCACGGGCAGCAGCTCCCCCCTGAAAGTCACGGGCAGCAGCTCCCCTGAAAGTCACGGGCAGCAGCTCCCCCCTTTGAAAAAGGGGGGCCGGGGGGGATTTGGGGATGAATTCAGGCTGGTTAAAATCCCCCTAAATCCCCCTTTTTCAAAGGGGGACTTGATGGCTCGCCCCTTTTTCAAAGGGGGACTTGGTGGCCCGCCCCTTTTCAAATGGGGACTTCATCGTTAGCGGCCCGATCGGATTATACGTCACCGAATTGATGAAACAGAGTACTAAGGTGCAGCGCGGGATCGGTGGCGTCTTTCACCCTATTTGTCATCCGGAGTATGGTCATGAAGTACGACTTCCAGGATATACCCGCCGTCGTGCTCGCCGGAGGCCCGAAAGTCGCCTTCGACGCAAACCAGCCGGCTCAAAAAAAGGCTTTGTTACGCTTCGCAGGCAAATCATCCATCCAATACGTACTGGATGCCTTGCGGGGCGTCGCGCAAATAAGGCGGATCGGCATTGTCGGCCTGGACGGGCAGGCTCTAAGGGAAGTCAGGGGCGCAAGCCGATGCGATAGCATCCCTGCCGCCGGCGATTCGATGATCGAGCATGTGTACAGTGCCATGCGATACTTCGCCGCCGATCCGGCCATACTTTTCGTTACCGCCGACGCGCCGCTGGTCAGTTCTGAGTCGGTCGTCGATTTTATCGAGCAGGTTTCCCTAAAGAATCGGACTCACGGTCCGAATATATTTATCGCGGTTGTTCCGGTCGATTGCTACAGGGGTATTTACCGGCAGGTGACCAAAGCTTTTCTCCGCTTCAAAGACATCGCCGTGCGCCACGGCAATCTGGCGGTTGTGGACACCCGGCTTGGAGGGGACCAGATACTGAAGAAGAAACTTGAGATACTCTACAAAAATCGCAAGAGCGCTATGAGGTCGATAGCCTCGCTCAGCCTGCGGGCGGGGTTGCTTTTTCTGCTGGACGGTCTGCTGGGTCGCGTAATGAGCATGGAGGCGATGGCCCGCCGGATATCGAATTCACTGGGCATCGGGTTGCATCCCGTGGTTGTAGCGCATCCCGGGATTGCCGTTGATGCGGATGAGCCCGAAGATTACCTCTTCCTGAAAAGGGCGCTGGAAACGAAGGTCTGAAAAAGCAAACCGCGGCACAATGGTAAAGCTGGCATTTCCGGGCCGCTTGGGGTATGCGTTCCTAAAACAAGGAGCCTTACTGTGGAAAATAGGTCCTCCAAAATGATGCCGGTTATAAACCGCCTGTCCGCGCAGCTGCTCGTCGGAATACTGATCGGGGTCGTGACGTTGCTGCACTTCATCCCCCTGCCCGGCCAGCTGGGGGCTCATTTTCTGCACCGCGAACTCTTTTTCTTCCCCCTGATGCTGGCCGCTTTTTGGTTCGGTTTCAAAGGCGGTTTGTTCGTCGCGCTGGCCATCAGCATTGCCTATGCGCTCTATTTTGCCCTGCACATCGGGCATCAACCCGATCTGATGGCCACGGTGGTTTTCCAGGTGCTGGTCTTTTTCGCCGTGGGCCTGATGCTGGGTTGGCTTGTGGATCGCCAGGAAAAGCGCCGGCGCGAGCGCGATTTTATCAAAGATACTTTCGGCAAATACGTCCCGGAGGAACTCCGTGAAGAAATCCTCAACGAACGCATCCCCTTGGCCGGAGAAATCAGGGAGGTCACGGTGCTGTTCGCCGACCTGCGCGACTTCACCTCTCTGGTGGAGAAAAGACCGCCGCAAATCGTGGTGCAGATGATCAACCGCTATTTTAAAGAGATGTCGGGTGCGATCCGCCGGCATGGCGGTTTGGTGCTGCAGTTCATCGGCGATGAAATCGAGGCTGTTTTCGGCGCCCCGCTCTCCTTGGAAAATCACCCCGTAAAGGCCGTTGATGCAGCCCTGGAGATGCGCCACTGCCTGACCCTGGTCAACCGGGAGCTGGTTGCCCAGGGCCTCGAGCCGCTGCGGCACGGGATCGGTATCCACACCGGCAAGGTGCTGGCCGGCCACATCGGCAGCCCGGAGCTGTCATCCTATGCCATGGTGGGCAAGACCGTCAATCTGGCCGCACGCATCCAGGATTTGAACAAGCGGTTTAACTCCGACATCCTCCTCAGCGCCGAAACCCGGAGGTCCCTCGGCGACTCCATCCCCATGGCCAAGGAACCGCCGGTGCGCGTCAGGGGCGTGGGCAACCCGGTGGAGCTTTACCGGCTCTTATAAGGGTGATCCGGTTTGCCTCAAACTCCACGTGGGCCCTATCCCTGCACCAAACTTCGGCCAATGGCATAGGCTTCTTCGAGCAGCGCCTGGTTTTTGGCCGCCGGCAACGCGTGACTGTCGGTATGAATGACGCGGCCGGCCTCCTTCATGCCGAGGCCGCCCCCGGTCATGCCGGCCAGCCAGCGGATCGAGCGGACGTATTGCTGCGGGTCCGGCGCACCCTGGGAAATCACCATGGCGAACCGTTTGCCCGCCGGTACGGCTGAGTTATAACCGCCCCCTTCCTTGGGGGTATAGAGAGAGTACGCCCGATCGACAAACAGTTTCATCTGCCCGGAAATGCGGTACATGTATATGGGGCATCCCACGATCAGGGCATGGCAGGTCTTTATGGCTTCCAGAAAAGGGCTGAGCCCGTCTTTTTGAGCGCAAACACCGTGTTTGGTGCGGCATGCAAGACACCCCATGCAGCCTTTCATGTCCAGCGTGTGCAAATGCGCTTCGGAGATTTCGGCCCCGGCGGCCTGAGCACCGTCGAGCATCGCGTGAATCAACGTGGTGGTGTTTCCTTTGGTGCGCGGACTTCCATTGATGGCCACTACATGCATGCTGTTCTCCTTGAATGATAGGTGCGTAATTGAGTTCGGGCGGATCGACGCCGGAACGATAAAATCTGCTTTTACCGCGACGGTCAAGCATTTTCGGCCGCTTCTCTATGCCCACCCAGCCACCCCATCTAAACGGTTTCGAAAAAGGTCTTATAGACTTGGTAATGCTGGGTCTCCTTGTAGGAAATGCGCCCGACGGATTCGTTGTCGAACGAATAGAGGGTCGCCTGCGGGCAGGCCATCAGGATGGGCGAATGGGTGGAGATGATGAACTGGGCGTGGCCGGTGCGGCTCATCTGGGTCAGCAATTCGAGCAGGCGCAATTGTGTTTTCGGCGACAGGGCCGCCTCGGGCTCATCCATGAAGTGCAGCCCTTTGACGGCATAAATCGATCTGAAGAATGCCATGCACGACTGGCCATGCGATTGAGTGACCAGCGACCGGCCCCCAAAATAGTCCAGCAACCCCGGGCTGCTGACGGCCCATTCGTCCACAAGCTGCGAAAAATTGCGGAAAAGCTCAGGGGAAAAAAACGATCCCGGCACCGGACCGTCGGCCCACTGGATATCCAGGGCCTCGGGCAGCATCTTTTCATAGCGGTTCACCTGATATTGCCGCCGCTCCATGCCTTCCCAGATATGAATACGGCAGCAGCGGCATATGGCTTCGAGCAGCGTCGATTTGCCGGTGCCGTTTTCGCCCGTGAAAAAAGTGACCGGCGTGGGAAAGTCAATCACCCGGGTGCGCTGCACCAGGGGAAGGTTGAAGGGGTAGGCGTCCGGGGTGGGAAACCGGCCGGGCTGGACGATCACTCGGGTCAAATGCATGCTTGTCCTCCTGAGGCGACCATAAAAACTGCTGCAACATTCAATAGGTTCCATACGGACATAATCCGTTTCGAAAACGAATGGCAACACCATTAAAGTTGGTGATCAAAAGGGCCGATAAAAAATTCAAGCCGTTTTGGATCAACAGGCTTTGGTTGCGTGCCGGACTGCAGCCGGCTGCGCCCATCGGAGCGGGAAGCAGCTGAGGTCGGGGGGGCAGTTCGATTTAGGGCTTGACTTTCATTGGGCTCTGGCCGATATGATGCGAGGTTAAAAGGAAACCTATGAACCGCTCCATTGCGCATTTGCTGATCATCGTCTGCCTGCTTTCGGTTACCCTGCTCCAAGTACCGGCTTCGGCGGGCGCTTGTCCGCCGGATATATGCCGATGCGGTGCATCCGCGCCTCTGAATCATGCAGTGTACCATGCTGCGGCCGGCGTTTCCCCTTGCGGGGAAGAGGATCCGTGTCCCTGCCTGAAAGCGCCCCGCATACCCGAAGCCACGCTGTTGATTCACAATCCTCCGGTTCCTCAGCTTTTAAAAAAACCCTTGGATCAAATGGCCCTCGCTTCGACTGAAAATGCGCTCTCATCGGCTTATACACGCCATATCTTTTTGATCAAGGAATATAGACCGGGGCGTATATTGCCGGCCTATCTGCAAAACCTAGCCCTGCTGTGTTGATTGTTCCCGTCGTTCCCTGGCCTTGGATTTTTTAAGGCGTTCTGCCAACTTAAGCCTTAAATTCAAAGGGATCTTGAACCCGTATTTTTTGCGGCCGCGTTGCACCCGCGGTCACAAAAAACAATTTACCCAAACACGAAAGCACAGCCATGCGATACCATTTGTCCCGCATCTTCTTCGTTTTACTGCTGTTCAGCCGGCCTTGGGCCGCTGCCGCAGAGCCGGTCATCACTGTGGATCAATTGGTCCAGGAAGCCCTGGCGGCCAATCCCGAGATCGAGGCGGCCCGTCAGCGCGCGGCCGCGGCGCGCCAGCAGGTGCCCCAGGCCGGCGCCCTGGACGATCCCATGTTCGGTTTCGGCGTCCTCAATTTGCCGGACGACTTCGATTTTGAGGCCGAGGATATGACCATGAAGGAGATTTCGCTCTCCCAGAAGGTGCCTTTCTATGGTAAGCGCCGGTTGATGCGCGAGGCGGCCGAAAAGCAGGCCGCCGCGGCCCGGGCGGAGACTGACGACACCGCCAATCAGGTGGTCAAAAATGTCAAATCGGCCTTTTACGACCTCTCGCATGTTCACCGCGCCACCGAGGTCACCCGCCGCAACAAAACCATTCTTGAGGATTTTGCCCATCTGGCCCAGACCCGTTACAGCGTCGGCCAGGGTATTCAGGAAGATGTCATCCGGGTACAAGTCGAGATCTCCCGCATGCTCGACGAACTGTTGATGCTGGATCAGCGCCGGCGGTCGCTGGAAGCCAAGGTGAACACACTGCTGAACCGTGCACCGGCAACCCCCCTGGGGGTTCCCGCGGAAGTGTTGTTTAAACCTTACGACCTGGACATCGATCGGCTGCAGCATGCCGCCTTAAGCACAAGCCCGCCGCTCATGGCTTTGCAGAGCGAAGTGGCGGCCGGACAGACCGATTTTCAGCTGGCCAATCGCAACCGCTTCCCCGATTTCAATTTCCGGGTGGCCTACGGCCAGCGCGAAAACCGGCGTGAAATGTACACCGCCATGGTGGAGATGAACCTGCCCGTTTTTGCCAAAACCAAGCAAAACCGCAAGGTTGAAGAGGCCGCCGCCGAACTGGCGGTCCAGCAGGCGCGCTACGCCGGGACGCGCAACGAACTTTTGTTCATGATCGCCGATATGGGCTCCATGGCCCAACGGCTTGAGCAACAGATCGTGCTGTACCGGACCGGCATCATTCCTCAGACCACGTTGCAGATTCAGTCCGCCATGAGCGCTTACAGGGTCAACAAGGCCGATTTCATGACCCTGCTGGACAGCCGCATGCGCCTCTACCGCTTTGAGCTGGACTACCATCAGGCCATTACCGATTATGCCAAGAGCATCGCCTCCCTTGAAGCCGCGGTGGGCGCGCCCCTGGCACACCGCAAGGAGTAGACATGAAACGCTATTTTTGGTTGCTTCTCTTCATCATACCGCTGCTGGCGGTCGGCTGGTTGGCCTTTGGACAGGCTGCCGATCCGCACGCGGGGCATGCCCCGCAGGCGCCGGCGCCCCAGAAAATGACGCCCCAGAAAGATAACGCGCCGTCCGAATTCGACGAACTCAAGGGCATGGATGTCGAAGGCCTTCAGAAAGAGGGCAAGCAGCAGTCACTGGCCCCGGGCAGCGTGAAGATATCGCCCGAACGGCAGCAATTGATCGGCGTAAGGCTCGCCAAGGTGGAAAAGCGGCCGCTGGAGAAGGTCATCCGCACCGTCGGGCGCATCGAGTATGATGAAAAGCGCGTCGGCACCGTCTCGACCAAAATCGCCGGCTGGGTGGAAGAGCTGATGGCCGACTTCACCGGCCGCTACGTGGCCAAGGGCCAGCCGCTGCTGACCATTTACAGCCCCGATCTCGTATCCACCCAGGAGGAATACCTGCTGGCCCTGCGCGCCCGCCAGAGCTGGGAGAAAAGTCCTTTTCACGAAATTTCGAGCGGCGGCGACCTGCTGGTCGATTCCACGCGCCGGCGCCTGCGGTTTTGGGATATCAGCGAGGCCCAGATCGGACAATTGGAAAAGAGCGGTGCGATTCAAAAGGCCTTGACGCTGCACTCTCCCATGAGCGGCATCATTCTGGAAAAAATGGTCAATCGGGGCACCTATGTCGATCCGGGCGCCACCTTGTTCAGAATCGCCGACCTTTCGGTGGTCTGGCTGATCGCAGACATTTACGAATACGAACTGTCGGCGATCCGCTTGGATCAGCATGCCGAAATCACCCTCGACTCCTTTGGCGGAGAGTCCTTCCGCGGCAAGGCCGTCTACATCTATCCGACCCTCGATCCGCGCACCCGCACCGCCCGCGTGCGCTTCGAGTTCCCCAACCCCAAGGGCCGCCTGAAACCGGAGATGTTCGCCAATGTACAGATCAAAATCGATCTGGGCATCCGCACGGCGGTGCCTACAAGCGCCGTCATTGAGACCGGCAGCCGCAAAGTGGTGCTGGTGTCCAAGGGGGAGGGCTACTTCGAGCCGCGCGACATCGCGACAGGCGCCCGGGCGGAAGGCTATTACGAGGTTATCGAGGGGTTGCGGCCGGATGAAACGGTGGTGACCAGCGCCAATTTCCTGATCGATTCCGAATCCAAGCTCAAGGAGGCTGTCGGAGGAGGCGGAGGCCATCAGCACTGAGGTTTGTTGGGTTTGTTGAGTTGGTTGGGTTTGTTGGGTTGGTTGGGTTGGGTTGGTCGGGTTGATTGAGTTGATTGGTTGAGTCGGCCGGGATTCTTTTGAGGATATCGATATGATTGAGAAGATAATAGCCGCTTGCGCCCGCAACCGCTTTCTCGTCTTTACCGGCGTGCTGCTCCTGGTATTGGGCGGCGTGTACGCCATGCGGCATATTCCCCTGGATGCCATACCGGATATTTCGGACGTTCAAGTGATCGTCTACACCCCCTGGGAGGGACGCAGTCCGGACCTGATCGAAGACCAGGTCACCTATCCGATCGTCTCCAGCCTGATCTCCGCGCCCAAAGTCAAAACCGTGCGCGGACTCTCCGATTTCGGTTTTTCGTACGTGTATGCCATATTCGAGGACGGCACGGACATCTACTGGGCCCGTTCGCGTGTGCTGGAGTATATGCAGCAGCTCACCGGCCGTTTGCCGCAGGGCGCCGTGCCGGTCCTGGGACCGGATGCCACCGGTGTGGGCTGGGTATACACCTACGCCCTGGTGGACGAAAGCGGCCGCAACGATCTGGCCGATCTGCGTTCCTATCAGGACTGGTACTTGCGTTATGCGCTGGCCAGCGTCCCGGGCGTGGCCGAAGTGGCCAGCATCGGCGGCTTCGTCAAACAGTACCAGGTCAACATCGACCCCAACCGCCTGTCGGCCTATAACATATCCATCCGTGACGTCATCAAACGCATCCAGATGTCCAACAACGATGTGGAGGGCCGGCTGCTGGAATTCAGCGGCCGCGAATACATGGTGCGCGGCCTGGGTTACCTGAAGTCGGTGGATGACATCGGTCGCATCGCGATCGGCGTTCAGGCCGGCACACCGATCCTGGTGCGCGACATCGCCCAGGTGACCCTGGGGCCGGATATCCGGCGCGGCATCGTGGAACTCGACGGCACGGGCGAAGTGGCCGGCGGGGTGGTCGTCATCCGCTTCGGCGAAAATGCCTTGAACGTCATCAACGCGGTCAAGGCCAAAATCGCCGAAATCACCCCCGGCTTGCCCGAAGGGGTCAAGATCGTGCCCACCTACGACCGGTCGGAACTGATCCGCGAATCGATCCGCAACCTGCAGAAAACGCTGTTCGAGGAAATCCTGGTCGTCAGCATCGTCGTGGTCATTTTTCTGATGCATTTCAGATCAGCGCTGGTGCCGATCTTCGCCCTGCCCATCGCCCTGATCATCTCCTTCATTCCGATGTACTACTTCCGGATCTCTTCCAACATCATGAGTCTGGGGGGGCTGGCGCTGTCGATCGGAGTGCTGGTCGACGCCAGCATCGTGATGGTCGAAAACGGCTACCGGCGCCTTTCCGAAGGCACCGACGAAGATCGCCGCAACAGCACCGCAACCATCGTCAAGTCCTGCCAGGTGGTCGGACGCGGCATTTTCTTCGCGCTGGTGATCATCATCATCTCCTTCGTGCCGGTCTTCATGCTGGAAGCGCAGGAAGGGCGGCTTTTCCGCCCTTTGGCCTTCACCAAGACCTTTGCCATGGCCACTTCTTCGCTGCTGGCCATCACGCTGGTGCCGGTCCTGATGATCGTCTTTTTGCGCGGGAAAAAGTTGAAGACCGAGGAACACAACCCGCTGTCGCGCTTCTTCCGCTGGATTTATCTGCCGGTCCTCACCTGGTGTCTGCGCTTCAAAAAAACCGCCATTGCCATAAATTTCCTGCTTGTTCCGCTGGCGCTTTTTCTGGCCTTGCGCATCGGCAGCGAGTTTATGCCGCCGCTTTATGAAGGCACCATTTTCTACATGCCCGTGACCAACCCCGGCATTTCGGTGACCGAAGCCCAGCGACTGCTCGCCACCCAGGACCGCATTCTGAAGAGTTTTCCGGAGGTGCTCACGGTTTACGGCAAATCCGGCCGCGCCGAAACCTCAACCGACCCTGCGCCGTTTTCCATGATGGAGACCACCGTGCAGCTCAAGCCGCGCGACGAGTGGCGCAAGGTGCAAAAGGAGTATGCGTTCCTGCCGGAAATAATGCGTCCGGCCGCCCAATGGATTTTCGGTGCCGAACGGTCCATGACCTACCCGGAACTGATTGAGGAAATGGACGCCCGGATGCAATTTCCCGGTATGCAGAATGCCTGGACCCAACCCATCCGGGCCCGCATCGACATGCTCAGCACCGGAATCCGCACGCCGGTCGGTCTCAAAATTTTCGGACCCGATCTCGATACCATCCAGGAACTGGGCATTTCAGCGGAAAACATCCTCAAGGCGGTGCCCGGCACCCGCAGTGTGTATGCCGAACGGGTATCGGGAGGCTACTTCACCGACATCCGCATCGACCGGGATGCGATCGCGCGCTACGGCCTGACGGTGGAAGATGTCCAGGATGTCATCCAGTCCGCCATCGGCGGCATGAACATCACCCGTACCATCGAGGGCCGCGAGCGCTACCCCGTGAATATCCGCTACATGCGCGAACTGCGCGACGATATCGAAAAGATCAAGCGCATCCTGGTGCCTGTGAGCATGGGCGCCGGCGGCGGCATGGCCCTGGCCGCGGCTTCCGGTGCGCAGATGGCCCACATTCCGCTCGCACAGCTGGCCGACATCCGGATGACCACCGGCCCGGCCATGATCCGCGACGAAGACGCCATGCTGGCCGGCTATGTCTTTATCGATGTCGTCGGTCGCGACCTGGGCGGGTATGTCGATGAAGCCAAGCAGGCCATCACCGAAAAGCTGCATCTGCCGGCAGGCTACTTCCTGTCCTGGAGCGGCCAGTACGAATTTCAGCAGCGCGCCAAGGAGCGTCTGAAAATCGTGATGCCGGTCGTCTTCTTCATCATTTTCCTGCTCCTCTACATGACTTTCCATTCGGTGTCGGAAGCGATCGTGCTGATGCTGGCCGTGCTGTACGCCATGACCGGGGGCGTGATCCTGCAGTACCTGCTCGGCTACAATTTCAGCGTGGCGGTGTGGGTGGGCTATATCGCCCTGTACGGCATTGCCGTGGAAACCGGTGTCGTGATGATCATCTACCTGCATGAGGCGCTGGACAAGCGCCTGCGCGACGGCACAGTCACCCAGGAGGACATCCGCACAGCCACCATCGACGGCTCGGTGCTGCGCCTGCGCCCCAAGATCATGACCGTGGCAACGACGATGCTCGGCCTGTTGCCGATCATGTGGTCGGCCGGCGTGGGCGCCGATGTCATGAAGCCCATTGCCGCGCCCATCATAGGCGGTCTGCTCACCTCGACGGTCCACGTGCTGATCATCACGCCCGTGATCTTCGCATTGCTGAAATCACGGGAGCTTAGAAAAGGAAAGCTGAAACCATCCGAAATGAACCACTAAGACAAGGAGGCCACATGTTCAACCTGCGAAGAATTACGATTACCCTGCTTATGACCATGATCCTGACTGTGCCCGGACAGCTTCTTGCGCAGCAAGGCCACGGCAGCGCCCATGATACGGGAAACATACCCACCCAGGATGTCCTGGTGGAGGGCGTTGTGGTCAGTTTTGCGGTCATGGCCAACCAGGCGCATCGCAAAATGCTGCGCGACATGAAGATGAAAGACGATATCGAGAGCGGCACGACCCACAATGTCACCGTGACGCTCAAGGACCAAAAATCGGATCAATCGATCACCAATGCCAATGTCAGCGTGCGGGTGGTCGATCCGTCCGGCAAAGACCAGATCAAGTCATTGAAGTACGAGCCGTCCATGAAAAGCTACGATGCCTATTTCAGCTTGTCGGACAAGGGCCGGTATCAAATTCTGGTCCTCGCCAAATACGGCGACCAGAAGAAAACGGCCGGCATCTATCATGAGGTCCACTGATGTGAAGCGGCCGGCCGCATAGAAAGCCGGCGCCTGTCGAACCATTGCGATACCGGCCCCGACAACCAAAATCGGGGTCGGTATCGGTCTTTTGGGAGTGTGGGCGCCCTTTAAACGGCTCCTTCTCAGACCTGCATGTCATCCGTGAGAATGCTTAAGACCTCCGTATCCGATTGACACATCCGAATGGCCTCCGTTATGAATGCACGTACCGAAAGCGTGCTTTTATGCACCGGCGCGAGGAAATTGGATGAAAAATGAAGAAAAGAACATCGGCTGTGCGGACAGCGGCAGTTCCGAAAATGAACCGGGCTGCCGGTTCTGTTCCCAGGGCCTGAAAAATCGAAGTGTCCGGGAATACCGTTGCGTGCTGGCATTTGCGGACCGCCACCCGGTGAGCCGCGGCCACCAACTGATCGTACCCAAAAGACACGTTCCGGACTGGTTCTCGATGAACGAACAGGAGCGGCGCGATGCCGATGCGCTGATAGAAATGCTCAGAGCCGAACTGCTTGAATCGGACCGGCGTATCACAGGCTTCAACATCGGCATGAATTGCGGGCGCTCCGCAGGCCAGACAATTTTCCATGCCCATATCCACCTCATCCCCAGAAGGGACGGCGATACGCCCAATCCGACCGGTGGGGTACGCGGCGTCATACCGGATAAGATGTGCTACTGCCTCACCGATTGATGCCGAAAAGCGGCATCAATGCCAAAGGGGTTCGCGTGAAATCAATTAAAGCATGGACCGTTGCAAAAGATCCTGCCGGCTATCGCTGGATCATTTTTGGACTGCTCAGCATCGTTTATTTTCTGGCTTGCCTGCATCGCATATCACCCACCGTCATCGCCCGGGACCTGTTTCTTGAATTCGGCGCCGATGCAACGGCGCTGGGCCTCATGTCTTCGGCCTACTTTTATCTTTATGCCGCGGTTCAGCCGCCCGTAGGCGTGCTGTCGGACACCCTGGGGCCGCGGGCCGTGGTCACCCTGTTCACTTTCATTGCCGGCATCGGCGTGCTGCTTTTCGGGTTCGCCCCCAACATGGCGGTCGCCACCGTGGCGCGCGGATTGATCGGCATCGGCGTGGGCGGCGTGTTCGTACCGGCCCTGAAGATATTTTCGGGATGGTATCGCCCCACGGAGTTTGCCGGAACGACCGGCATCTTTCTGGCCACCGGCAATGCCGGCAACCTGGCCGCCTCATTGCCTTTGACCTACCTGGTGGTTTCACTGGGCTGGCGGATGTCGTTTTGGGCCATCGGCGGTGTCACCCTGGTTCTGGTGGTCGTCTGCCGCATGGTTCTGCGGGACAAACCGGAAGATAAGGGCTGGGCGCCCATCGAGGCACACACCGGCGCCCCCTCGCAAGCGGCTTTGGGTCCGGAAGTCAAGACGGGCGCCTTGAAGCGCTTCGGCATCGTCTTCAGGAAACCCAATTTCTGGATGGTGACCACCTCTTACTTTTTCTTCGGAGGTCCCACATTGACCTTCCAAGGCCTGTGGGCCGTGCCCTACCTGATGGACGTCCATGGGTACAGCAGGGTGCAGGCGGGGGGATTGCTGATGCTCATGCCGCTGGGCATCATTGTGGGGGCGCCGCTCTTCGGTTTTCTGGCCGACCGGCTGCCGGTCGGTCGCAAAACGGTCCTCATGGCCTCGATCGGCGCGGCCATGGCTTGCTGGGGCGTCTTTCTCGTGACCGGCGGAAAACCGCCGGCGGCACTGATTGGGCCGTTGTTTTTCTTTTCCGGTGCCTGCGGCGGCGGCTCACTTTCCCTTTACATGACCATCAACAAGGAACTCTTTCCGCAATGGCTGACCGGGACCGCCATGGGGTTGATGAACCCGGCGGCTTTTCTCGCCACGGCCCTGTTCCAGCCGATTTCAGGCTATCTCATGGATGCGGTGGGACACAGCGGAGCGGTTTATCCCCTGCAGGCCTACTTGCATGTCTTCATCGCCATCTTCGTCTCGATGGTGCTTTGCTTTGTCACCATTCTGCCCTTGTCCTTGCGCAAGGCGGATGTTATGAAATGAGCGCGCATGAGGCCGTTTTGGGCGGGCCGCTGAAGCAGTTGAAAGGGAAAACGTCCATTCCTGCCGAACCTTGATGTGGCGGCAAGCGGGAGGCGAAGCATCGCAAATGCTTCACAGGCTTGACTTCGGGATTCTGAAACAGTCGTTTTAACATGAGCGCCATTGAAAAAAATCTGCAACGCTATCTGGAAGCGGAAATCCTTCTGCAGTCCTTTTTTGCGACATTCAATTACTGTTGGGAAAAATGCGTCGCGCCCGAACTCATCAAAAACGGGTCCAAGCCTTTTGCCGCATGCTGCCAGGAAAGATATCATTCCATTTGCGATCTGGACCATCCGGCCTTCGATCGCCTGCGTGAAGAAAGAGAGCAGCTTTTTGGAAAACCCGCAGATCACACCTGGGAAAATTCCGTCTCCCCGTGCGAATACCACAATCCAAACCGCGGCTGCCTGCTTGCGACGCATAAAAGCCCGATCTGTATTTCCTTTTTGTGCAGAAAAGGTATCGATGCTTTAAGAGAGGAACACGGCATTTACGCCTACGATTACCTGGGCGCCTACTACGCCCTGGAATGGATACTCACGGGAGATCTGCCGGACAGCCAGTACCTGGAATTCAGCGCCGGCATCCGCGAAATGACCGAACGCATTGCAAGAAGCCGAAAATCCATCCCGCAACCATCGCAAGCGGACAATTGACGGGCCTCGGGCGTCCGGAGGGTCGCGCTGTCAGCGCCTTCAAAAGCCGACGGGATTGAAGCCGGCCGGCCTTCACGGCGCAGGCGTTTTTCCATCCAATCTTCTGGCCAGCTCGCTCGCATAGTGCAAGCCCAGGGTCTGGGAATGTCTTTTGGCCCAATCGGTGAATCTTGTGGTTGCCGCCGGAGGCGATTGGACAAACAGCAAGTTGGCCATCAAGCCTTGCACCTCATCTCGGGTGATCATCACGTCCCCGACCATTTTTCCGATAAGCGCACCGGCGAGATATCCCAGCCGGGGTGGAACCGATACAATGGGGCGGCGTTTGCCGATGATTTCAGCGATGGTTTTCACCAAATCACGGTAGGTGAAGGTTTCGGGGCCGATGGCATCGAGGGTGATGTTCTCGCGCTTGTCTCCATATTCAACCGCCAGCCCCGCAAGATCATCCACGTAGATGGGCTGCAGGCGATACCGCCCGTTGCCGAACACGCCGAACACCGGCAAGCGCCTGAGCGCCCAGGCGATGTTGTTGATCAGGATATCTTCGTTGCCGAACAGGACCGCCGGCCGTAAAATGGTGTAGGAAAGTCCTGAATCTTTCAGTGCCCGTTCCAATTGGGCTTTTCCACGGAAATATTCCAAAGGGGAATCCGCGGAGGGATTGGTGATGCTGATATGGACGACATGTTCCACTCCGGCTTTTTTGGCGGCCTCGAACATCACAGTGGTGTTGCGCACCGCATCCGCATGCGTAAACATCGGGTGATTGAAGCGAACCCAGTAAGTATTGTAGAAAACGGATACGCCTTTCAGCGAGGCTGTCATCTTCGCGGGGCTGTCGAAATTGAAAGCACAGGCCTGCACCCTTTCCCCGAAAGGGTTTGGCCGATGCAGTGAGTTGGTCAACGTGATCACTTTACGGCCCTGGGCCAGCAGTCTTGCGGCGATGTATTTGCCTGAATACCCGAACGCCCCGGTCACGGCATGTATTTCTCTATGCATGTCCCCCTCTCCAAAGAAAGCCGCGGGTAGATCGCGCCCGCCGAGTGGGCCCGAAGTGTCAGCCGGGTTTTACAGCGCTGTAAAGGACCATTGTCCCGTAGATGGTGTTGAAGGCTTTGCGTTGGCTGGCGTGCGCAAATCCAATGCAAGCCAAGTGCCGGCACATATTTGTTTCTGGAGGCTTGTGGCAATGCCGTTCCTTCCGCCACGCCCGGTTTGTTTTGCAGCCGGGCGGGGGCCAATCACGCGGCGATTTTTGAGGCTGCCACGCATGTGCGCCGCGCGGGCGGGCTGCGCCGCGAATCGCCTCAATACGGTACCATCATATTGATGAATTTGTAAAAGTCGAAAAATATCTGCGCATTTCGGCGCGCCGGCACACAGGGAAGATCTGCGCACGGTTCATGAATGCACCCTGTGCAAGTCACTTGAGCAATGCAGATAAGCGGGAATTTTTTTTGCTGAACATCAGAACCAAGGCGGGACGAGGCGACCACCGCAGCAAGAGAAAAGGGCAGGAGCTGACGCCCTGCTCCTCGGGGAGAAGCCATCGAATTCCTTCCGGGACCGTCATCCCCGGCCGTTTTCTTTATGGCCGCGCAATGCGGCCGTGGCCTTGCGCGCGGCATCGGCCCATTGCGAGTTCGGATTCAATTCGTTGGCCTTGCGGTAGTACTCTTCAGCTGCGCGGCGGTCGCCCTGTTTGGCTGCGATGGCGCCGGCGTGATAGAAAATGCGCGCATCGCGGATGCCGACGGCCAAGGCCGTCTCGATGTGCCGGCGGGCCTCCTGGAAATCAGCATTGGCAAAAAACGCCCAGGCCAACGCGTCGCGGGTGAAGACATCCTGCCGCCGGCCTATTTCCAATTGCGCAATTCGCAAGGCTGCCGCCGGTTTGTGGTCTTTGTCGGTGTAGTAGAAAATCAACTCGCGGTTGGCATTGTCCGGTTGATGGCTCTCCAGCAGGGCCTGTGCTGCAAACTTTTGGTAGGCGGCCGACGCTTCGTCCGCTTTGCCGATGCGCTCCAGGGCCTGGGCCCACAGATACAAATTCTCCGGGTGCGGGGCCAATTGATATTGCTTGCGGAGCAATTGCGCCGCGGCGGCGTGGTTTTGCCGTTCGGCTTCCACCTGGGCCAGGGCGGCCAGGGCGTAATGATAATCCGGAAAAAGCTCCAGGGCCTTGTGCAGCAGTTGAACGGCGCTGTCCGCCTTTCCCACGGACAAATGCAGTTTGCCGATGTGCGTCAAAAGCCAGGCGCGCTCTTCCAGCTCCTGGCCGGGGGTGCGCTGATAGGCCTCGACCATCAGATCGACCGCCCCGTCGATATCACCGAAGAGCTCCCGCAGGTAGGCGGCGCGGGTCAATCCGGGCACATTGCCGGGACGCAGGTCCAGCATCCACTGCGCTGCAGCCTCGGCATCCGCGTAGTTGCCCAGTTCGACATGGGCGTCTGCCAGCATTGCGTAAACCATGATATCGTCCGGCATGCGCTGGTTGAGACGTTTGGCCGCATTTAACGCGCGGCCAAACTCATGCCGGCCCAACAGAAGCCAAACCTGAATTTTGCGGGCTTCAAAATTGTCGGGGGCCAATTTCAAGGATCGGCCGAGGGTTTTTTCGGCTTGCACATAATACTGCGGGTCACCGGTTTCACGCGCCCGCTGGGCCAAAGCCAAGGCCAGGGCATTGTATGGCTGAAAGCGCCCCGGCTCTTTCTGGATTTGTTTCTGGGCCCAGGCCATTTTTTGCCGGGCCGGGCTGAGGGTTTCGGCGGCCGGCGCTTCGGCCACCAGCGCCATCAGCACACCCATGGCGATCCAGAATCCCACCGTGACCCAAAGAATACTTTTCATCACACACCTTCCTTTCAACGCGCCGGCCCTGCCTTGAGCCGGCCGACCGGCCGGACCGGGAAGCGCTATTTCCCGGTGTCCGCCCCGGACCGCGTCCGGGGCGGAATGATTTGGCTATTTGCGGATCCTGCTAACATCAGCCATTAATCCACCGGAATATCGCTGCCGTCCGGGGAAGCCTCACCCGGATCGATGTGGCGGCGGTTGCGGCCGTCCGGGCTGTTGGCCAGGTACGGAAATTCAGTGCGGAACGGCGCGTCGTTGACGTTGACCCCATCCCCCAGGCTGTTGTTGGGGGCTTTATTGAAATCCGGGTTGAGAACACCGCCGACGCCCACGCGCAGCGTGATGTCGACCACATCATCATACAGGCGCCGTCCGTTGGGAAAGCCGGCCGGATCGCCGGCGATCAAACCCAGCCGGGAGGCCTGGTCCAGGGGCGTGGCCGGCACGCCGGTGTTCAACCGCATCAGATCCGCTATCGGTCCTGCCGGGGTTCCAGGTGCCGCTATGGGCGCCGTGTACTGAACCAGGGGCAAAAGATCCGTGCGATCGGCCTCAGGCACATCCAGAGCTCCGGGCAACAATTCGTTGTAAAGGGCCTCGACAATCTGGGCGATGGGCGGATTCAGGAAGAAAGTGGCAAACTGCGCATCATTTCCAGGCTCGTCCATGCTGAACCGATCCTTGTAGCCGATCCCGATGATCAATTCGTTGATCAAGGGGTTTCCGAAACGCTGAACCTGACGGTAAGCGCCCGTTGTCTCGGCTGGATTGGGAGAACGGCGCACGGTGATTCTGGGCCGGGAGGTCGTGCCCCAGATGCCGATGGTGGCCTCTGGTGCAGTGGCCGGTTCGATCCGGCCGGTGCTGGTCAGCATCTCAATGGGCACTTCGATGGCGATCACGTTGACGGCATAGCCCGAAACCGTATCGCTGGCAAAGTTCTGACTGGCCGCATCTTCATCGGCCGTCAGAACACCGGGGACACCGCTTCCCAGGGTGCGGAAGTTGGCCGTGTCAAAAGCGGCGCCCAGATCGATAAAAAAGGGATCGTCCACCGTCCCGGCAAAAACGGACATTCCCTCCACGTTCAAATTGCGATAAGTGGCGGCACCAAACAAGGCTTCATAATCCATGGTCCTCGGGCCGGCATTGACCGGCAGGGCATACAACGGCGATCCGTCGCTACTGGAAATGCGTGTCCTTTCGCTTCTGACCCTTCCCCTCTTGCCCGAACGCTCCAGATCGCGGCGGGTGACGGTATAGGTTTGGCGCTGATTCAATCCGGGATTGTCGAAATCACGGATTTGGGGAGGAACCACCAGGTTGCCGGTTTCCGGATCGGTCGCCCCGCTATCACCGAATCCGGCCAGGGCCGTGAATACCTCCGGCAGCTGATATTCGGTTGAAAACCGGAACTGGTAGACAATATCCGGCAAAGCGTCATGGTTGTTATCGATCTTGATCTCGTAAAGAATATCAGGATCAAAAGGAAACACGGTGGGGCCGTTGGCCGGCTCCAGCAGCGGATCGACGGCCATGATCAGGGTGACTTTTTCGGGAGGCGTGTCGGGTGCCTGATCGGCGCTGTAGCTGACGAAGGCATACACATCCGTTATATCGGCCTTGTGGTCCAAGGCGGTGATCGGCGCTTCGCGATGGTTGGAGGCCAAGAGCGCCTGCGGAACGCCAAGGGTCAGCAGCATGACCGGCACCAGGACCGACGCTATCTTTCTTATGAAAAAAGGCTTCATCTTCACTTCTCCTTTTCTTCGCTCAAAGATTTTTGAAGTAAAATGGTGCAGTGGATAAAGGGTGAAACATTCCGGCAAACACTCCACACCCCCGCATGCGGTTGATTCAAATGCACTCCGCGGGCATGGGCTGGTACCGGTGGCTTGTCACCATTTTGGTGGCTTTCACCATTTTGAAAGATGGTACGGCCCGAACGGCCGATCGGATGATTTTGTCAGGAGGTTTTTTTTGGGGTGATGCCGGCCGTAGCAAAATGCATCGGTTGGCAATGCAGTAACGGGCGGAAGCATCCGGGGCATGAAAAACGTTGGCCGGGAGAAAGGATGGCCGGGAGCCTGCTTGCTTGGCAGGCAAGGCCGGTCCCATCAGGTGAAGCTGCTGCCAGCCGGCGTTTCAAGCAAGCACATAGGGAATGGATTTTGAGTTTTGAAAATTTACCGTTTAAGCGTATGCATATGGCAATGGATTTTAAGTTTGGGCATTTACCGTTCAAGCGTATGCATAGGACAATAATTTTGCGCAAATCCAGCTTCAAAACACATCACCGCCCTTTGAAAAAGGGCTCCCCTATCTCCCAATGACTCTCTTAGCTCCCCCCTTTGAAAAAGGGGGGCGGGGGGGATTCTCGGACCACCGCTGAACGGCGGCCATTCGTTCGGCCCAAAGTTGAAATCCCCCTAAATCCCGCTTTTTCAAAGGGGGACTTTTCATTTAGGAGCACGGCGGAAGGAATACCCCCTTTTTCAAAGGAGGAATTTTGATTTAGAAGCACGGCGGAGAAAGCCGGCACAGGCCAACTTCCCTTGAAAAAAGGGGGCTGGAGTTTGGATACTTACCGGCGCAAGGATGTCTCAGGTTCCGCTCAGAACCATCGGCCCGGTGGGTTGCGGCACGCCCCCGGCGGGCTCGACGGTGACCGCCACAGTAATGGGGCCTTCGAAGGGTTGCAGCCGCTGGGCGTCGAAGCGGGCGCTCCCGTCCGGGTTCACCTCGAAAATGCCGGCGCTGACCGGCGTCCCCTCCACAATAAGCCATAGCTGGTAGGTTTTGCCCGGCGGGGTGGGCGGCAGATTGTACACGTAGAGAAAAATGCGTCTTTGGGCGGGATCGATGAAGGCTTTGGCCTGGGCGCCGGAGGCCTGCCCCTGTCCGGCCAGGGTTATCGTTCGGGTCTGCGGTGCGACAAGTGCATTGAAAGATTCCTGAAGCTGGGCGACTTTCTTCTCGGCCTCGCGGCGGGACATCCGTTCGGTCTCGATATTCTGATAAAGGGAGTAAACTTGATAGCTCAGCCCGACCACCAGCAGCAAGGAGGCCGCCAGGGCCAGGGGAGCCCACAATCCTCGTCTGGATGGCTCAGAGGGTTCTGTGACCTCCGCCGCTTGGTCATCCAGGCGGATGCGGTCGAACAGTTTAGCACGCACCTCTTTGCGGGGGGCCATCGGCTTGAGTGCAAACCCCAGCCCGTCGGTCACTTGCCTTGCCTCGCGCAGTGATGTTTCACACTGTTCGCATCCACCCGCCAGATGAAATTCAAAGCGGTGGCGATCGTGCTCATCCAGGGCGCCCAAGACATAGCCGGCGGCGAGTTCTTCGTATTTTTCGTGTTCACTCATCTGTCATTGCTTTCGACGCTGCGAAGGTGTTGCTTCAGTTTTTCCATCCCGATTTTAATCCGACTCTTGATCGTCCCCAAAGGCGTATCCAGCTGGGCGGCTATTTCGCTATGGGTCATGCCTTGATAAAAGGCAAGCTCAACGGCTTGTCTTTGCTCTTCGGGAAGACGCCCGAGGGCCTGCAGGACAATCTGCCGCCGTTCGGCAATATAGACGTCCTCTTCAGGATCGTGCGGGTCAGGCTCCGGTTCAATTTCCGACAAAGGCTCGATGCTGGCCTTGCGGTTCATGCGGCGCAGCCGATCCAGGCAGCGATTCCGCACGATCACAAAAAGCCAGGTGCTGAAACGCCCACGTTCCGCATGGTATCGGATGCGGCCCTTCCAGAACTGCCAGAATACATCCTGGAGAACCTCTTCGGCTTCCTGGCGGCTGCCCAGCATCCGCAGCGAAAGGGCATGGACATACCCGCTGTAGCGATCGTAAAGGACGCCCAGCGCCTCTTTGTCGCGCTCGTAAAGCCGCGCAAGCAGCTCGCCGTCCGATAACGTGCTGTAATTATAATCAGCGCGTTCCGTCAAAGATTCCTCTTTCATTGATACGCCTAAAGGCCCCATTCAGATGAAGCGCATCATTTTATTATATCCGGGCCCAGCTTAGGAACTTGTCAGGATGTTTCAAATTGGACGAATCGAAACACAACCATGGGTGCCTACGCGATCATGATCGCCAGTCAGAAGGTGGTTTCACCGGGTGAGTGCTGCAGTCGCTGGAAGATATGCATCAAAGGGGGGTTTGCACCATTATTTTTTCTCTTGAATTTTTTTTTTGCTATCAATGAAATGGGCATAAATGCGAGGGGCCTGTGAAGTGCCGCATGGGAGCGCGCCGTAAAAGGGCCGAAGCCACGGTCCTGGATTTGCCGGTGGAAAATGGTGCACGCCATGCCGGCCGCGGGCCGGGAGAGTTTATCGCCGGTTCAAAGCTCCGGCATACCGCTATAGGGGTGCGAAAGCTTGGTTGCCCAAGCTCTCCCACCAGCCGCTGGTTCCCAAGCTCCGGCTCGGGAACCCGTTTCAAAAAGCTCTAGCTTCTGTGAGATTCCACGTCATCATAAGTATGGCACCAATGCCATGAAAAACGGATTCTCTACGCAAAACCGATGCTTTCCATAACTTCCAAGGCAAACCTGGCCGAGACGGTCGCAGGACCGCCCCCCATCTCCATGCCCACTTCCACCGCTTCCAATACTTCCTGCAGGGTGGCCCCGGCCTTGGCCGCCTGCTCAATGTGCCATTGCATGCACGATTCGCAATCGATGACCACCGAAATCCCGACCGCCACGAGTTCCTTATGCTTCGTCGAGAGCGCACCTTCCTGGAAGGCCGCGCGCTCCATTTCCAGAAAGGCCTCGTACACGCGCGATTTCAGCTTCAAAAGTTTGCCGTGGGCACGTTTACG
>QZKV01000085.1 GCA_003599575.1 Desulfobacteraceae bacterium
TCGGCGATTGGCTAAAAAGCACCACCCGGATGTGAACCCGGGAGATCTCGAAGCGGAGAAGCGGTTCAGGGACGTTCAGTGGGCTTACGACCTGCTCAGCCGCGTGCAAGACAGTCCTAATTCCGAGCAGGGATCGAGCGGCTTGCGGGGCGGCTTTTCTGACGACGTACATCCCTTTTTCGGTTTTTATGATGCTTTGAGGCGCTCCGGGTTCCTTAAAAAGAGATCATGATCCCATAAAATAGGCTGATAAAAACTGAGTGGTTTCAAGCTGAATCTTGCAATATCGACCGATCTGGAATATGCATCCATTATGAAAAACAGGGTTTTCATATTCATCATTGCCTTGGTCATTACCCTTGGCATCGGCTCTGGTGGGCTATGCGCGGCCCTGTCTGTCGCAATCGGCAAACCGCAATGTGAAAAAAAACGATTATTGAAGAGCGGCATCACGAAAACCACTTCTGGGACTTGCCGCGTAGCGCCCTGCCAGTCCCAAAAAGGTCGTTTGATGCTGCTGCCGGATTCATCTTCCCGGCGGTTCCAAGACGAAAAACGCACGCTCGTTTCAATGCCGAGCTTATCGGTCCAACCTCAGACCGCGACGGATTCACATTCTCCTTCAGCGGGCAAGTTCGTGTTGAAACTACCTTCATCGTTCCGCCCGCCACCTTTATTCACCCTCAACTGCGCCTTTATCTGTTAGCCTTCCCTCTCCTGGTGTAGTGGACAGGTGCGTCCTGCCGCTGCGCCATCTGTTTTCCTTCTCTGAACAAAAAACGAACGACTCATTTCAATCGGTGGTCACCTGCATCGCCGACGTACAAGGAATAGTTGCACATGCGAGCCATCCTAAATTCAAGCAACAGCGTTCAGGCCAGGTACTTATGGTTTTTCTTTTTTTTGTTGATTGTAATGCCCCGGACAGCCGGCGCCGCCACATTGGAGGCCCGCTATCCGGGGCTTGCCACGGGCATGCTTAAATCCGCGGTTTTAGCTCCCCTGGACAAAGAGACCTTGCTGGTGGCCGACGGCTTGACCGTTACCCGTTCACAACTGCTGGAAGGCATCAAGGGCCAGGAACCGAAGCTGCGCGTTCAGCTGGAAAAGAACCTGTTTTTCCTTCTCGAACAGGAGGCGGTGCGTCGAATGTTGCTCATCGAAGCCGAAAAAGCCGGCATTCCAGTGGTTGGCGGCGACGACGGCCCGGCGATTCAGGCGCTGTTCCAAAAAACAACAAAGGGTCTTTCCGTGTCCGAGCAAGAGGCACGCGATTTCTATCAAGCCAACAAGGAAATAGTGGGCGGTGCCCCCTTCGAGCAGGCCGCGGATAGTATCCGGCAATATCTGCTTCAGGACAAAATGCAGCAAGCCGTTTCCGACTTGGTTGCCCGGCTGGGAGATTCCTCCCATATGCGCGTCAATGCCAAATGGATGGAAGAACAAAGCCGCCTCGCCGTGGACAATCCCGTGGACAAAGCGCGGCGCTCAGGCAAACCGACCATGGTGGAGTTTGGCGCAACCGGCTGTGTTCCATGCGATATGATGCAACCCATTTTGGATAATCTGCGCAAGAACTATCCGGCCAAGCTAAATGTGGTCTTCGTCCATGTGCGGGAAGAGCAAATTCTGGCGGCCCGTTATGGTATCCGCTCGATCCCTGTCCAGGTGTTTTTCGATGCGGGGGGCAAGGAATTCTTTCGACACGTGGGCTTTTTTGCTGAGGCCGAAGTAACAAAGCAGCTGGTTAAAATGGGAGTGAAGAAATGAAAGCAAAGTTAAAATGGGCTGTTCTTGCGGCAGCATTATTGGTGGCTTCCTGGGCTGTTTACGGTTGTGATTCAAAAAAAGATGTATCCACGGATAGCAAGATCGTCGCTTCGACACAGTCGCAGCAAACGCAGCCTTCCGGCAAACGCGTGACGATGATCGACCTGGGCGCCACAGAATGCATTCCCTGCAAGATGATGGCCCCAATCATCGAGGAGTTGAAAAAAGAGTACGCCGGCAAAGCCGATATCATTTTTATTGATGTATGGAAGAATCCGGATCAGGCGCGCAAGTACGGCATCCGGGCCATACCGACGCAGATTTTCTACGATGCCGATGGAAAAGAGGTGCACCGCAATGTCGGGTTCATGGATAAAAAGCGGATCGTGGAAGTCCTGACCCGGCTCGGGGTTTCCTGAGCAAAAAATTTCATCACTAACGAAGACTTCCAATAGGAGACAATAACGATATGTTCGATCAATTCCTGCTCATTGTAAACCAGTGGATGACCGGCGGGCTGGCCATCGCCGCGGTGGGCGCTTTTGCCTGGGGCATGGTCAGTGTGCTCTTTTCCCCCTGCCACCTGGCCTCCATTCCGCTGATCGTGGCCTATGTGGGCGGTCAGCAGACCGCCGTTAACCCGCGCCGGGCGGTTTGGTATGCCATTGCTTTTTCGGTCGGGCTTTTCATTACCATCGCAGTGGTCGGCATTGCTTGCGCCCTGTTGGGCCGCATGCTCGGCGACGTGGGTTCCTGGTGGCAGGTGCTGGTGGGCATCGTGTTGATCTGGGTGGCCCTGGGGATGCTGGGCGTGCAGGCCTGCTCCATGTCCGGATCGCTGCTGTACCGGCTCAATCTGCGTGGCATTCACGGCGCATTTGGTCTGGGACTGGCCTACGGCGTTCTTTCGGGTTCCTGCACCTTCGGTTTTATCGCGCCGATTCTGGCCATTGTCACTGTGCAGCAGAAGATCGTGGCCGGTTCGGTCATGATGATCCTCTTTGCCGTGGGTCATTGCCTGCCCATCGCGGTGGCCGGCAGCTCCACGGCCATGGTGCGCAGACTAACGGAAAGCAGCGCCTGGCAGGGGGCCGGTATGTGGTTCCGGCGCGGCGCCGGCGTGGTGATTGCTTTGCTGGGTGTTTACTTCATCACCGGCCCGTTCATTGCCGCCGTCTGATTCGCTTGGAAGTGAGACAATGATTTTTCAAGAAAGATTCAAAAAGCTTCTTTGGCAACTGCCTTCCCTGATCATCGTGGCAGGCTTGATTGCATTGCTGAGCAACCACCTTCGTTCCGATGGCATCGCGCTGGTAGGCGACTGGTCGGTGGATGCGCGCTTTGCCGACGCCGCTGGCGATAGCCTGGTCATTTCCCTGGAACAGGCCGTGCAAGAATTCAAACAGGATACTGTCCTTTTTTGGACGCACGGCCGCAAGCGCAATATGCCCAGGGGCACATTCGTGGCGCGCTGAGCCTTCCCGGGCAGGATGCGGATCGCTATTTCATGGAAACGGCCGACCGGTTGGACAACGCGGGCATGATCATCACCTACTGTGACGGGGAAAGCTGCGATCTGAGCCATGAACTGGCCCTTTTCTGAAGCAGATGGGGTATGCAAACGTGCGGGTGCTGGTCAACGGTTGGAGCGTGTGGCGGCAGGCCGGTCTGCCAACGGCCGTCGTGGAATGACGATATGGGCGAGGAAACAGTTTCGGATCGATCACCCCGTGCTGCAATTTGAAACTTCCCCTTGCGGTGGCGGCGCGCTGCTATGTGAGATGTCATCTGCTCGAACCCTTTCACAAAGTAGCGGTCAAAAAACTGCTCATCAAGAAAGGAGTTCCCGAATGCCCAGTGTTCTTCTTTATCATGCATCGCGAATTATCCTGGGAGCCATATTTCTCTATGCCAGTTTCGACAAGATCCTTCATCCTCAAGCTTTTGCGGAAGCAG
The DNA here is from genome assembly GCA_003599575.1 of Desulfobacteraceae bacterium. GTDB lineage: Bacteria > Desulfobacterota > Desulfobacteria > Desulfobacterales > Desulfosarcinaceae > Desulfatitalea. The sequence goes on from QZKV01000085.1 coordinate 3,727, forward strand.
TTTACAATTACCAAATACTGCCCGACTCTACGATCAACCTGACCGCTATCGTGCTGCCGTGGCTGGAAGCTTTATTGGGTATTTGTCTTTTGGCCGGTGTCTGGATGCCCGGAGTCTCGGTAATCAGCACCGGTTTGCTGGGATTTTTCATTGGCGCGCTCATTTTCAACCAGGTGCGCGGAATCGATGTCCATTGCGGCTGCTTTTCAACCCAATCCAGCGGCGATCCCGCCGGTATGCTGTGGACTGTGGCGCGAGACGCACTCTTTTTGTTCTTTTCGGTTTATCTGACCGTATGGGTTTTCTTTTGGCATCCTGCTGCCCGGCTCCTTCCGGGGAAACAGCGCCTGTAAATTTTATGGAGGTCATGTCTGCGAAACACGTCTTTGATACTGATTGCCTGCGCCCGAAGCGCGCTATTCGCCATCGCCGAGACCCACGCCGTTGATTCGGAACGCGGTTTGCTTCAAGCTCTCAAGGAGAAAAAAATTGCGTATGTGTTGATGGATACATCCCCCGCATTCGATCAATGGTCGCAACTGAGCCGGCAATATGAGGTCAGAAGCACCCCGACCTGCATCGTGCTCAAACCCGGCCAGCAGGAAATCAGATATACAGGCAGCCTCGATATTCCGGCGGGCATTGACATGCTGATAAAGGAGTTGACCCCAGACATATAACCCCTGAGCCCATTTTAATTCCATTTTGTATTGAAAGGAGAAATGATGGCGTTTACAAAACATTGTTGGATCACAGCAATGCTTCTTCTGATTTTACCTGCTGTGATTATTGCTGCTGATGCTCCCCAGAACCCGGATGCTTACCTCCCTCAAACTGTCTATGAATTTAAACCGGTGGTCGAGGGGACCCCAATAGAACACGAATTTACAATTCAAAACCGTGGTACGGCGACGCTGGAGATTCTCGATCTTAAATCCGGCTGAGGCTGCACCGCCGCTTCCAGCACGCGGCAGATCCCTCCCGGGCAGGAGGGACGCATACAGGTCAAAGTGGGCACCAGCGGCGATGGCGGCCGGAAGATTCGGGAAAGTGTACGGATCAAAACCAACGATCCGAATCGGCCGTATATGGAAGTGGCCGTCACCGGCATGGTGGAAAAGTTCGTTGAAATCAAACCGGCACACATTCGCTTCATGGGCAGTGCCGGTAAACCCCTCTTCATGGATGTGGAGATCATCCCCCGCAAGGAGTATCCGTTCAAAATAAAGCGCTTGGAAGCCTCCGACGGCGCTTTTATCAAATACAAATTCAAAGAGAAATGTGCCGAAGGCAAAGGCCGCTGCGTGATTCGGGTGGAAAACACAAAGGCCGATAAAGGCAGCTATGTGGATAGTATTCTAATTCACACCGACAGTTCTTTACGCCCAATCATTCCAATCAGAATCAGTGGCAGGATTTTATAATATCTGGAGAAGTACAATGAACTTAAAACCGGTTCACATTCAGTTGGAATCTATGCAGGCATGCGAGGTCCTGCGTATCGCCATGGACGACGACCGCGCGGGTGCCATGGAATTTATCAAAGCGGTATTGGCCAAAAAAGTTGAAAAAGCGCTTCAACGCCACTGAGTGCCGGTATTCGAGGCCTGTTATGGCCCCGGTCAACTCGAGCGCTTTTAGCTTTGCGGATATGCCGCCAAAAAGCGGAAGTCAAAAAGCGGTTTTGTAGGATTTTTGGGGAAATGTTCATTCATTAATCGCAAGGAGGAAGCCTTATGAAGTATTCCAAGGAGTTCTCCGTTAACTTTAATAAAAAAGATAGAAATGATCAAAATTGGTTTTTTCAGGAGGATTACACACCTGCCTGTTTACTCATGCGGTATGAGTGGGGTTTGCCCTCCAAATGCCCATCTTGCGGCGTGTGGTCACATCATACTGGTAAGTCCGGCAGAAAAAATGAAATCGTAAAGTGCCAGATCTGTGGTCAGCTGTACGATGCATCTCAATACCATCGCGACGCAATCCGGAAGCTTTCGCGATGTTTGCGCAAGCGCAATTTGTAGTATGGTTTAGCCAATTTCGTTAATAAGGAAAAAAGGATATTATCCCCACAAATAGCAGTTGGGCAATGCATTTACTTAATGCCCTGTCTTTTGAAATCGTTGCTCAGGGTCCAGGAAAAGCCGCGGCTGAGCGGGGTCCTGGGTTTTGCCCGTTCTTCGGCGGATGGTCAGGTGGATGGCCTTTTATGATGATGGGATTCTTATTCTGGGTTCTCGCAATCTTGGCAATATTTCACTTTCTCAGGCGGCTGATCCAAAGCGCAAAAAGGGACAGGGCGCTGGAGGTGAATGGATCCAGTGCACTGAATATTTTAAAGGAGCGATACGATAGAGGAGAAATTAGCGGAGAAGAATTTCAAAAAATTAGGAAGGACCTTTAATAACCTTGAGAACGGCCATCTTTGCTCTGCGCTTCAATGAAATATAGCTGAAAAATATATAGTTGACGATGTCAACCGATTTGGATATGGTGCCAAACGTCGTGATTGAACAGACTTGGATACGAAAAATAATGAGTAACGACAATTCTGAAATAAGCCGCGCGTTGATGGATATTGTGTGGCACTTTGGCCCAAAGGGATTGAACGGTGAATGTTGTGAAAACCTTTCGATGCCGGAATTTCTTGCTCTCGACAAGATATCCAACACCAAGCATTGCCCTGTTCAGGATATCGGGACGGCGCTTGGATTTACTAAAAGTGGTGCCACAAGAATCGTCAACCGCCTGGAAAAGAAGGGATATGTTGAGAAAAAAAAGTCGTATGATGATGCAAGAATCTGCTGTGTCGTCATCACGCAGCGCGGCGGGGAAATCCTTGATACGGCCAATGCCCGCTACTCCGAAGAATATAAAAAAGTTATTGCACAGTTGCCGAAAGAGCTTGGCTCTATCATCGAACAATCGTTGAAAGCCATGGCCGGCGCACTAAATAAATAATTTTTTTCCATAAAGTTGACACTGTCAACCAAAGCGGAGCATAGACGTTATGGGCACCTTGATCGACACCCTTAAATATTTTGTGTTTATTACGGCGGAGTTGACGGTTCTTTTTTTGGGGATCAGCACGATTGTGGCATTGGTCCTTATGTACCTCCCGCAGGAAAAACTAAGGGCATGGCTCGCCAGGCGAGGCATCTGGGGGAATTTTTTAGGCGCCCTGGTCGGCTCCCTGACCCCGTTTTGCGCCTGCTCGACCATTCCGATGACATTGGGCATGTTAAATGCCGGTGCGCCTTTTGGTCCGGTCATGTCGTTTGTCATTGCTTCGCCGCTGCTCAATCCCATCATCATCGCCATGGTAGCGACGCTCATGGGGCTCAAAGCATGCCTGCTCTACTTCGGCGTGACTTTCGCAGGATCGGTCGTTTTCGGTGTGATCCTTGAAAAAACGGGAGGCGCCAGATACGTCAAGAATGTCCGGGTGAAAGCCGGCTGTTGCAGCGCAACGGAGCTTAAGATACCAGTAGCCTTTTCAGGAAAAATGAGGATGGCATTCCAATCGGCGTGGCGTGATTTTAGAGGTGTTTTGGCCTACCTCTTGATCGGTGTTGCTATCGGCGCAGGTATTTACGGCTATATCCCCCAACAATTTGTTGCCGATATCGCCGGTCCGCAAAATCCATTTGCGGTTCCGGTAGCGGCCATAATCGGCGTTCCCTTGTACATCCGCGTGGAGACGGCCATTCCCATAGGTTTGGCCCTGCTCCAAAAGGGGATGAGCATGGGCGCTGTTATTGCCCTCATCATCGGCGGGGCGGGAATGGCCATCCCGGAAATGGCGATGCTGGCAAGCATATTCAGAAAACGGTTGGTGGCATCGATTGTGGCGGTTATCTGGGCTACAGCGGTGCTCGGCGGATATGCGTTCAATTTAATCGGCTGACATATCAAAAAGAGAAAAAAATTTTCAGGAGGCAAGAAATGACCGAAACAAAAGGCGAACGCGGATTCTTTGGAAAGCTGTTTGGGGGCAAAGGTCGCTGCTGTTCAGTCCAAATAGAAGAGATCACAGAAACACAGGAACCAAAGTCAGTTCAAGTTTCTGAAAACGAGCCTGCGAAGAAAGCGTGCGATGCAGGTCAATCGTCCAAATTTAAGTAATAGCTCAACTTCCGGGATCCACTGGCGGCAATTCTGCCCGAAATCGACCGGTCGTGCGGGACCCAGAGTTCGTGCGCCGGGACCCCCTTTCAAGGGCCGCTAAGGCTTGCTACGGGCGGTCCGCACGACCTGCCCCCGTGGATTAAACGGGTTCCTGTTAAGCGACTCTCGTGATTCCATGGATGGAGGCGGGTTTGAAACCAGAAAGCTGATTAATTATTATTATCGGCATTGCAAATTCGCGATGCCGGTTCAATCAAGTTCCTTTGGAGCATCGAAAATCCCTTTAACAGGGCTTTTTGTTTTTTCAAACCTCCCTTTATCGAGTTGACACTGGCGAGGAGATTGGATTAAAAATGCCAATTCGATAACTGGCGAATTATAGAAGTATGGACGATTAATGGTTGCAAGACGAAGCAGGCACGACCATGAACTGGGTGGCGATACACTCTCAAGCATTGGTTTCATCCGGTCCCCAGCTTGGCCTGCTCACTGTAACCCGTGCAAAGGAACTATATATGTTTGAGATAATAGCCGTTACCAAAGCCCTTGCTGATGAAAGCCGGGTGCGGCTGCTGGCGGCCTTGGAAGACAAAGAACTTTGCGTGTGCCAGCTCACCGAGTTGATCGGACTCGCGTCTTCCACCGTATCCAAGCACCTTTCCATATTGCGCAGCGCCCGCCTGATTGAAAGCCGCAAAGAGGGGCGCTGGATGTATTATCGACTGGCGGACGCTCTGCCGCAGGCGACCCAGGAAAAAGCCCTGACCTGGTTGATGGGGGCCATCAACGACCAGCCCCGGATTCGGGCAGACCGGCAGCGCCTTGCGGAAATTTTGACGAAGGATCCCGAGGTTTTATGCCGTCAACAATCGCAAGATGCCGCAAAAAGAAGCAGCGCAGGAATAAAGCGAGCTAAAATCGCCCAACACTAATCTTCAAGAAGGAGTGTAAGAAACATGAACAACGGTAACACTACCGTCAATGACCGTAAAATGACCAGCGTGTTCGAACGCTACCTGACCCTTTGGGTTTTGCTGTGCATCATGGCCGGCATCCTGCTGGGAAAAATCGCTCCCGGCTTTGCACAGTATCTTGACGGCCTGGCCATTTATGTCAACGACGCGCCGGTTGTATCGATCCCCATTGCGGTCTGCCTGTTTTTCATGATGTACCCGATCATGGTAAAAATAGATTTCGGCTCGGTTATAAAGGCCGGCAAAAGCGGCAAGCCGGTTTTTCTGACCCTGTTTGTCAACTGGTGCATCAAGCCCTTCACCATGTACGCCATCGCTCTGTTTTTTCTGGGGACTTTGTTTTATGGGGTCATCGGCGCCGAAGCAACGGACTATGTTAAAATGCCTTTCGGACTAGACCTTCCCGCAGGCGCATCGCATGGAGCCGGAACGGTGGTTTTGGTGGACGGCGTCAAAATGCTGCAAATCCCATTGTGGCGCAGCTATCTGGCCGGCTGCATCCTGCTGGGCATCGCGCCCTGCACCGCCATGGTGCTGGTATGGGGATTTCTGGCCCGCGGCAATGACGGACTGACACTGGTGATGGTGGCCATCAACTCGTTGACCATGCTGCTGCTCTACGGGCTTTTGGGCGGTTTTCTGCTGGGTGTCGGGCGCTTGCCGGTGCCATGGCAGGCATTGCTGCTCTCTATTGCCATCTACGTGGCATTGCCATTGGTGACCGGGTACCTTTCGCGGCGCTGGATCATCGCCGCCAAGGGAGAAACATGGTTCAAGGAGAAATTCCTGCATGTGCTGACCCCCATTACGATCATCGCTTTGCTCATTACCCTTGTGCTGCTCTTCTCCTTCAAAGGCGAAGTGATCGTGTCCAATCCGCTGACCATTGTTTGGATTGCCATTCCGCTCTTTATCCAAACCATGCTGATCTTCTGGCTGGGATACGGGTTGGCGCGCATCTTAAAATTGCGCTACCAGGATGCGGCCCCCGCGGCCATGATCGGTGCTTCCAACCACTTCGAAGTGGCTATCGCCACGGCCACCATGCTCTTCGGCTTGTCGTCCGGTGCCGCACTTGCCACGGTGGTGGGCGTGCTCATCGAAGTGCCGGTGATGCTCATGTTGGTCAAAATCTGCACCAACACCCAAGATTGGTTCAAGACAACAACATTGACAACGCGGGCGGGCGACTGCCTGGTCGATTGAACAGAAGGGGGGTTTTATGTCGAATGACCTATCTCCCAAGGCCGCTGCTATCCGCTAATCAGAGTCGATTGGCACATCAAAATACCAAGCGGCAGGAGAAATCCATGCAGACGAATTCCGGCGGAAACACCACCTCTGAAAAGGTAATTCGCAGTGTTCTGGACGGTTGCGCCGACTGCGACACCTGCCGGTTTTTAATGGATGAATGCTGCCTGCTTTTCCCGGAACTCTACCGCCTCTACGATGAGGAAAAAGAACACGGCCGGCCAATCGGTGAAGATGAGCTGCAACGGCTTTCGGAACTGTGTACGCTCTGCGGTTTGTGCCCGTGCCCCGACATCCGCATGGATGTGATTCGGGGTAAGACCGAACGGGTGCGAAGAAAAGGCATGCCGATGTCGATTCGATTGTTGGCAGATGTCCAGCGTTTTGGTCGACTGAGCACGCTAGCGCCCAAAGCTTTTAACCGGATCCTGTCATTTCCACCCGTTTGCAGCATGGCCAAAAAGGTGGCCGGAATTCATTCGCAGCGTAAACTGCCCAGAATTGCCGGAGAGAACTTCTTCGCCTGGGCGCGCAGGCAAGGACTTGACCGTAAGCCGCACCGGAGTCCAAAAGCCGCTTATTTTGCCGGCTGTACGGCCGGCTATTTTTTTCCGGAAGTGGCGCGGGCAGCGGTCGCGGTATTGTCTTTCAATGGTATTTCGGTGCATGTGCCGCCGCAGCAGTGCTGTGGCATGCCCACCTTGCTGGAAGGTGACGAGCGCACCACACTTGAGCGGGTGCGCTTTAATCTGGAGGTTCTGCTGAAAACAGCCCGGACCGGTTATGACCTGGTCTGCTCCTGCCCCACCTGCGGGTTTCTTTTGAGAATTCTACTCAGGGAAAACGCCTGCTATTCGGATGCTTACCAAAAATCCGTCAATGCCACTGCCGATGAAATCAAGATTCCGGCTGCCAGCGCTGAGCACAAAGGTTTTATCCGTTTAAAGAAGTCCATGTATCACAAAATCCTAACAGACGATGGCTATTTTCATGAATTGAATCCTCTAGAACGCATCGCCTTATCTGAAAGCGTCATGGATATGGGGCAATATCTAAAACGACTGCACCGCGAAAAACGGCTCAATACCCGCTTTGGAAGGATCGACAGCCGCGCAGCTTATTTTGCCCCTTGTCATCAACGCGAACAGGGCATCGGCAGGCCCTACGAAAAACTGCTGCAGTTGATCCCCGGCCTGACGGTCGTGTCGGGCGGCGGCGCCATGGATTGCTGCGGCATGGGCGGCAGCCTGGGTTTTAAAAAAGATTTCCATGAAGCTTCGCTTAATCTCGCCCAGCCTTTGATGCGCAAAATTCAAGCCGCTGATCCGACGGTGGTCATCACGGATTGTTTAAGTTGCCGCTTGCAGTTCCAACACATGTTGCCGTTTCCGGTATTCCACCCCCTGGAGCTTATATCGCAGGCCTATGAATTGGGCCGGGATGAAAAAGAGGAGCGCTAAATGAAAAACATGCTCATCATCGGCGGCAGCGATGCCGGCATCAGTGCGGCCTTGCGCATCAAGGAACTGGATGCACAAGCGGATGTCACAATGGTGCTGGCCGACGCTTATCCCAATTTCAGTATCTGTGGCTTGCCATTTTACATCAGCGGCGAAGTGCAAGATTGGCGTGCGTTGGCACACCGCAACATCGATGAGATTGAAAAACATGACATTCGGGTGCTGCTCGATCACCGGGCGGAGGCCATTTTGCCGGAGCCTAAACAGGTCCACCTCGTTTCAGCCGATGGACATTATATTGAGATCGGCTACGATAAATTGTTGATCGCCACCGGCGCCGAATCGGCCAAGCCGCCGATCAAAGGCTTGGATGGCCCAGACATCTTTTTTTTGCGCTGGATGGCGGATAGTTTCGCCGTTAAAAGTTTTATCGATCAGAATCACCCGCGCCGGGCCGTAATCATCGGTGGCGGGTACATCGGCCTGGAAATGGCCGATGCCCTGACCCACCGGGGAATGGCAGTAACGCTGATGGAATTCGCTCCCGAGGTGATGACCACCCTGGACCCTGAAATGGGGCGGCGAATAAGGGCTGAACTTACGTCCAAAAACGTCCGGGTGGTGACCGGCCAAGCGGTTCAGGCCATCGTGCGGACACAAAGCGGTCTTGTTGTTGAAACCGTTTCGGGGGATGCGCAACCCGCGGATATGGTGTTGGTGGCCACCGGCGCGAAGCCAGCCACAGCCCTTGCCCAAACGGCCGGCAGTGATCTGGGGGTGGGCGGCGCCATCAAAGTGGACCGCACCATGGCCACCAGCGTCAATGATATCTGGGCGGCCGGTGATTGCGCCCAAACCTGGCATCGCGTCCTGGAGCAATATGCTTACATGCCCCTTGGCACCACAGCCCATAAGCAGGGACGCGTGGCCGGCGAAAACATGCTTGGCGCAAAACGTGAGTTTCAGGGCAGCCTGGGCACCCAGGTGGTCAAGGTTTTCAACCAAGTGGCCGCCGGCACTGGCTTGAGGGACAAAGGAGCTGCTGCCGCCGGTTTTGCTCCGCTCACGGCGGAACTCAGCGTGTGGGATCACAAGGTTTACTATCCCGGCGCAAAGCAGATGGTCATCCGAATCACCGGCGATCGGCAAACCGGACGGCTGCTCGGTGCACAGATTGTCGGTCCCCGCGAAACCGAAGTATCCAAACGCATCGATATTTTTGCCACAGCCCTTTACCACGGCATGAGCGTAGAAGGACTCTGCGACCTCGATCTTTCCTACACGCCTCCGCTATCCAGCCCCTGGGATCCCGTCCAAATGGCAGCGCTGCATTGGTGCGATGAACGCAAACAAAGAGGATAAAGCCATAGACCGTGTACGATTCCGAAACTGGGAATTGAACCGCCATCCATAAGAGAAAATGATTTCTGCGCAGCTTTGGCAACCCGTCTCCCGGCTGTATTCACCGGGACGACGGGTTCTGTTTTGCTCTGATCAAAGGCTTTTGCCCTTTTACCCATCCTCATGACCATTCCTACCGCCACTGTTGGTATATGGCGCTCTTGCGGCCGGAAGATTGGTCACATATGATCACTGGTCAAAAATGACCATTGGCGTTCATCTTTCTCGTCCTACCCGTCCACGCCTTATCAAGCGTAATCTCAATTAAATCAATACAATATGTTTAAGTGCCCGATACACCGATTCCGGCATGAATCTTGAGTAGTTATGACAACAGGCACCACCAGGCTGCCTGTTAGGGTTTCCTTTTCTGTGTTGCGGAAAAACGGTTGACATCAACCGCATTCAAGGGATGAACGCATGCGAACCTCGTCAAACCTGATAAGACCGGACAATGGCGGATTTTCAATCAAAGAAGTGGTTGAAATCATTGCCCGCGCGCTGGTGGATCAACCGGAAGCGGTATTTGTCTCTGAAATCAGTAGTGCCCATTCGTTAATCGTTGAGCTTAAAGTCGCCAAGGAAGATTTGGGCAAGATAATCGGCAAGCAAGGACGGAACGCAGGCGCCATCAGGACCATCGTCAATGCTGTTTCGGCCAGAACAAGAAAGCACACAGTGCTTGAAATCATAGAATATCCCTGAAGCTCGGCTTTGCCGGAAAGTGGCTGTCATGATCTTCCTCCGAATAACCATGCATGTGTTGCCCGAAAAGCAGAAAGAGGTGGTGCAAACGCTCGTGTCGATGGTGGATCCCATGAAGAAGGAGACGGGCTGCCGCAGTTATTCGCTCTTTTATGACATGACGGACAAAAACCTGCTTTGCGTTCTCGAGGAGTGGGAAAATCGAGAAAAATTGGACCATCATCTAGAGTCAGACGTGTTCGGTGTTTTGCTGGGGACCAGAAGTCTTTTGTCCCAACCACATGACATCCATATTGACTCAGTTCAACGAGCGGAAGGGATGCAAGCCGTCCTGGCTGCGCGTGGCAGAAGAAATGATGGCGCATGAAAAGAGGTTAAATCATGGAAACGGATTGGGAATCCAAAGATATAGAACAACTACTGGCGGATGCCGATGAACTCATCCAAAAGATTACATCCGATGCCATAAAAGATATGCAGGAAGAGCATCGCCTGCGGTTTGAAAAAAGCACCCGAAGTCTAGAAATGCTTAAATTCGAGGTTCAGGGCAAACTCGAGAAGAACAAAGCAAAAAAAAGCTCCGGCGCAGAGGGCATGCACGAGGCGATTCAGGAAATAGCGAAGGCCATGGGGGATTTGAAAAAATATCTTTCCTGATCTCCTTTTTAGCGTAGACAGATATAGGAAATGTCAATGACATCCAATGAAAATAAAAACCCGCTCGAGAATCTAAAGGCTAAGCTGCTTTCCTTTTTCGGCGGCTGTGATCATCTTAAAAACAAGGTCGCCCTGCCCAAAAAAAAAGGATTCAGCCTATGGCATTTTTTGTTAGTCATGCTGTTTTTCGTTTATCTGCAGCAATTCTTCTTTTCCGCAAAAGTGGAGACGATTCCCTACAGTCAATTTAAGCAACACATTGCGAAAGGGAGCGTGGGCAAATTGGTCATCGGACCCGAAAGTATTAAAGGAACGTTGACAGGATCGCCGGAAAAGGAGTTTACCACCGTTCGGGTGAATGACCCCAGCCTGGTCAAGGAGCTGGATGAACGCAGGGTCAGTTATTCCGGACGCTATGACAATAAAATTCTGAGCAGCCTCTTGTCCTGGATCCTGCCTCTCGGCATTTTATTCCTGCTCTGGCGGTTCGCCATGAAAAGGATGGGGACGGGGATGGGCGTCATGTCGTTCAGCAAGAGCAAAGCCAAGATCTTTGCCGAAAGCGACACCAAGGTCTCTTTCACCGATGTGGCGGGAATCGATGAGGCCAAAGAAGAACTTCAGGAAGTGGTCGAATTTCTAAGCACGCCGGAGAAATTTCAGAAATTGGGGGGCCGAATACCCAAAGGGGTGCTTCTGGTCGGCCCGCCGGGAACCGGCAAAACCCTTCTGGCGCGGGCCGTGGCCGGCGAGGCCAAAGTGCCTTTTTTTTCCATCAGCGGGTCCGAGTTCGTAGAGATGTTCGTCGGCGTGGGAGCAGCGCGTGTTCGCGACCTTTTCTCTCAAGCAGCCAATCAAGCGCCCTGTATCATTTTCATCGATGAACTGGATGCACTGGGCAAAGCCCGGGGAATGAATGTGATGGGCGGGCATGACGAACGGGAGCAAACGCTGAATCAGCTCCTGGTGGAGATGGACGGGTTCGAAACAAATCAAGGGGTCATCATCATGGCCGCCACCAACCGGCCGGAAATCCTGGACCCGGCGTTGCTGCGCCCAGGGCGTCTGGACCGGCAGGTCCTGGTGGACCGCCCGGACATCAATGGTCGCGAAGCCATCCTGAAAATCCATTCCCGCAACGTTCTGCTGGGTCCCGAAGTCGATTTGCGCAAAATCGCCGGCCGCACACCGGGCTTTGTGGGCGCGGACCTGGCCAACATCATCAATGAAGCTGCGCTGCTGGCTGCCCGCAACAACAAAGAAACTGTAGAATTGTCGGATTTCGACGAAGCCATCGACCGGGTGGTTGCGGGTCTTCAGAAAAAAAACCGCGTGATGAATGCTCAGGAGAAAGAAATAGTCGCCTTTCATGAATCCGGACATGCCATTGTGGCCGAGTCTGTCGAGCATGCCGATCCTGTGCATAAAATCTCGATCATACCCCGCGGGATTGCGGCGCTCGGATACACTCAACAGCAGCCCACTGAGGACCGCTATTTATTGACGCGCTCGGAGCTGATCGATCGCCTGGCCGTTCTTTTGGGGGGGCGGGTAGCGGAGGAACTGGTGTTTAATGAAATCTCCACCGGGGCACAAAACGACCTGCAAAGGGCCTCGGACATCGCCCGGGCCATGGTGGTGCAATACGGCATGAGCGAGCGTCTGGGCCTGGTGAGCTATGAGCGTCCGCGCCAGCCGCTGTTTCTCCCGGAAAGTTTTTCACCCGGCAAAAATTACAGCGAAGCCAAAGCCGCCCAGATTGACGACGAGGTCACACGTTTTATCGAGGAAGCTCATCAGCGCGTGCGTAAAATCCTTTCGCAAAGGCGAACCGTCCTTGACGATTTGGCCCATCTTCTTTCCCAGCAGGAAAGTGTGGAAGGCGAAGTGCTTAGAGCGATGTTATCGGCTGCCGCACCGGCCATCGCTGCCTGAACAAGGTTAAATGAAACAGGTGGAGTTTTGGGAGAATAGAGATGAATGTTAAACTCATAATTGGCACAATCCTGGCCGGATTGGCCGTCGTGTTCATAGTCCAGAATGTTACGGTTATGGATCTGAGATTTTTATTCTGGAAACTGTCGATGTCGAGGGCATTGTTGATGTTCCTGATCTTGTCGGTAGGAATTATCCTGGGCTGGCTGCTCCACGGCAGTTTCAATAGAAGAAAGAGCAATGCCCACGCCAAACAAGAAGTTGTTGCCGGAAAGACGATTGCTTGATGCGTTCCGGCCGGATGCTCATCCTTCAATTTGGTTGATCGCTGACATAACGGAAAACAAGGGAGATTTAGAAGAAATTTTTCCTTACCAACCAGTGCTTGTTGGTGCCGTAAAGCGTCCTCCAATTGTCATGCCGTACTTGATCTCCAGAAGATCTTGAATTTACGGTATACCGGCCTGCGCCGGAATGACGCGTGGAGAGTAGCGTTGCGACTTTTTACGAATCCATCAATACTTCTGACGTTATGGTGGAGAATTTATGTGGTTTATCTTTGTAATTTTAGTAGGTGTGGCCATCTATTTCATGCTTCAGGCCTTAAAATCAAAAGGCTCCTATATTTCCAGGGTTGAATCGCCTTTGGATATCCTGAAAAAACGTTACGCAAAAGGTGAAATTGACAAAGAGGATTTTGAGCGGAAGAAAAAAGACCTGGAGCAAAATTGAAACACACCTCGATCGATAAGCGCAATGCGGTGACCTTCACGGTCAAGGATCGGCACAAGAGCGTCGCCGTAAGGGCCCGGTGCATTGTGTTGTCGGCCGTGCTGGTGTTGGTGAATCTTCCCGCCACGGCATTGCCTGCGTCAGCATGCCCCGGCATTCGCATTGAGATCCTGGACATCAGAAACAGCACGGGAACCATAGGATGTGCGCTCTTCGAATCACCGGATGGGTTTCCCTTTGAGTATCTGCGTTTTGCAACCCACATAAACGCACTCAAAATTCAGCGTTCCCAGGCGCGCTGCGACTTTGTAGACATCCCGCCGGGAACGTATGCGGTTGCCGTCATCCATGATGAAAATATGAACGGCAAGCTTGACACCAACTGGTTGGAGGTCCCGACGGAAGGCTATGGTTTTTCAAACAACGCACAACCCGCTCTAGGCCCGCCTGAGTTTTCCGCAGCCGAATTCCCCTATGAGGGGCAAGACATGGCGCTGACAATACACTTGGATTACTGAGTGCCTGTCACGAAGCACTGAAGATTGATACCCGCTACCAACAAGCCAAAAACATTGCCAAAAAAGAGGAAGCATTCTGATGCTGGCAAATTCCCGTCAAATTGTGAAAGAAATCGGCGGCAAGACGCAATTGAAAGAGGCCCTAGCCCTTGTGGTGCAGCGGGCCAAATCCTCCATGGATGCCGATGCATGTTCCGTCTATCTAAAAGACACGCCAACCGACCAGTATCTCCTCAAGGCAGCGGATGGATTGATCTCCGGCGCGGTCGGCAAGGCGCGGGTAAGCCGTAACGAGGGGCTGGTGGGTTGGGTCGCCGCGCATGAGGAAGTCGTCAACCTGGCGAATGCCCCCGATCATCCCGGCTTCCACCACATCGCCGAGACCGAAGAGGAATCCTTCCACGGCTTTATGGGCGCGCCCATTGTTCATCATGGCCGGGTGTTGGGCGTGATTGTGGCCCAGAAGCATGAACGGCGCCGCTTTGACAATGACGAGGCGGCTTTTTTTACGACGCTTGCGACCCAGCTTGGCGGCGCCATCAATCACCTTCTGGCGAAATCGGATTTCAGCAGGCAACTCAACGGCCCATCGCGGGGGAGGATTTTGATCAAAGGAATTCCCTGCGCGCCGGGTTTGGCCATCGGCAGCCTTTTGCTTTCGCAACCTGCGGATCTGCTATCAACACCGGACCGTAGAGCGCCTGACATTGCCGCGGAAGAGGCGGCCTTCCAGGCAGCTGTCAGCGCGGCCAAAGAAGAATTGCGCGCAAGCGGCGAACGCATGAGCGCCTACCTGCCCGGCGAAGTTCTATCCCTGTTCGATGCTTATGTCATGATGCTCGAATCCGAAAAGCTGAATGCAGGAACGGTTGCACGGATCCGAAAGGGGCAATGGGCGCGCGGTGCGTTAAGAGACACCATTTTGGAGCTGGCGCTCGTTTTTGAGCAGACCGAAGATCCTTATCTTGCCGCGCGCGCCGAAGATATTCGCAACATCGGCCGGCACATTCTTCTCCATTTACAGGGGACCGCGCGCGCGTCCGGCGAGTATCCAAGGCAGTGCATTCTGGCGGGAATGGAACTCAGTCTGGCTGAGATTTCAAATGTGCCGCGGGACCGGCTGAGCGGCATCATCAGTGTGAAAGGATCGGCTGTATCCCATACGGCGATCATTTGCCGGGCATTGGGTGTTCCCGCCGTCATGGGGCTGACCGATCTTCCGATCGGTTATTTGGAGAATTGTGAGATCGCCGTGGACGGCCAGCAGGGCGTCGTATGCATCAACCCCTCACCTGCGGATATCAATGAATTCAGACAGCGCATGCAAGAAGAGCAAGCCATCTCCGCCGAACTGGAATCACTGCGCGATAAGCCCGCCCGAACCGTGGACGGGGTATTGGTGCCACTGTTCTTGAATCTGGGAATCGGCGCCGATGAAGTCTCCGCACGCGCCGCTGAATATGAAGGCGTGGGCCTGTACCGAACAGAGTTTTTCTTTATCGCCCGAGATACACTGCCAACGGAGGATGAACAGTACAGCCTGTACCGCCATTTGCTTGAATCCTTTGCCCCAAAACCGGTGACGATCCGAACCCTGGACACCGGCGGCGACAAGGAGCTGCCTTTTTTCACCACCGCGGAAACCAATCCATTTCTTGGCCGGCGCGGGATCCGCTTCACCCTCGATCATCCCGAGATTTTCCTGACCCAGCTGCGGGCGTTGTTGCGCGCCAATGCCGGGATCAATAATCTGCAGATTCTTTTTCCCATGATCAGCAGGGTCAATGAGATCGATGCTGCCCTTGGGTTGCTTGACCGTGCCTATCTGGATCTGACGGCGGAAGGCCAGCCTGCCGCAAAACCCCAAATAGGCGCCATGATCGAAGTGCCTTCGGCCGTCTATTTGATCGCCGCACTGTCTCGGCGTGTGGATTTCTTCTCTATCGGAACCAATGACCTTACCCAGTATTTGCTGGCCGTGGACCGAAGCAATCCACGCGTGCAGGGCTGCCACGACAATCTGCATCCCGCCGTCATCCATGTCATTGGCGATATCGTCCACCGAGCCCATCGTCAAAACAAGCCGGTCGGCGTATGCGGAGAAATGGCCGGGGATCCGGCATCCGCCCTTCTGCTGCTGGGGATCGGCGTTGACTCCTTGAGCATGACCTCATCCAGCCTGCCGCGGGTCAAATGGACGCTCCGAACCTTCACCAGCCGGCAGGCGCGCGAACTTGCCGATAAGGCATTGAAGAGCGAGAATGAAGCGGATACGCACCAGTTGCTGAACAATGCATTGAGTGCAGCCGGCCTTAACGCGCTCGTACGCCGATAGTTGACTTTCAAAAGCGGCAATTCTCATTCCGGTTCACCCCCCGCGGAAAGGGTCATATTTGACCGTCGGTTGAATATGACCCTTTTGGTTCTCTTTCAGGGGCGGCCCTGTAAATGACTTTTGGTCAATTTACTTTTAAAGATCAGAACTATGGGTGAGATTCGCTGAACATTAACAATCTGGCACAAAGATTGAAGTTGTAGAAAATGAACATGGGTACAAAGGGCAACGCGTTGCCGCCATCCATAACCAGGACCGATTAGAACAAACAGAGAAGGAGATCGTGTAATGAGAAACAGCATTAGCAGTATTTATCACGGCGACTGAAAACCTCAGGCACCCGATGTGCGAGAATGAGCTTTATTTGAATATGTTCAAGGACGGATACACGTTTAACCATTTAAACCCTTGCCGGACCTGGTGAGGTCTCAAACGAGAGGAGCACTTGCTATGAAAAAGAAAAATAGGTTGTTCAGCCTTTTCATCGTTCTTATGCTCATCGCCGCATTTGTGGCCTGTGCATCGACATCCAAAAAGGAAAGCACCGGGGAATACGTTGACGACGCGGTCATCACGACCAAGGTCAAATCCCTGCTTGCAGCGGATGATTTTCTCAAATCATTCCAGATCGGTGTTGAAACCTACAAAAGTACTGTTCAACTGAGCGGCTTTGTGGGTTCTCAACAGGCCGTCGATAAAGCGGTTGAAATCGTACGCAGCGTCAACGGCGTCAAATCCGTAAAGAATGATCTGATCGTCAGATAGGCGAGCGTTGTCTTCTCTTGCGGATGGGTGCACCAATTTTGGGGTTACCTTAGGAAGGTGAAGCTTTATGAAAAGGGTCGGAATCATGGTCGGTACAGGAATTGTTCTGATCGTCGTGTTCTCCGGATGGTGGATTTTCAGCCGTCCCGAACGCGGGACGACCGGCTCGGTCAGCACGAATTTTCGCTGGCTCGGCCCCAACGACAAGATCGTTGTCGACGGCTTCAACGACCCCAAGGTCCAAGGTGTCGCCTGCCACATCTCCCGGGCCCAGACCGGCGGTGTGAAAGGCGCCATGGGCCTGGCGGAGGACACCAGCGACGCCAGCATCGCCTGTCGCCAGGTCGGGCCGATTCAGTTCCTTGGCGAGTTCAAGGATGGCGAGCGGGTCTTTGACGAACACCGCAGCCTCGTGTTCAAAACGCTCCAGGTCGTGCGCTTCTTCGACCGCGAGCGCAATGTGCTGGTCTATGTCTCATACAGCGATCGGGTCATCGCGGGCAGCCCGCAGAACAGCATCAGCACGGTGCCCATCATGGGCTGGCCGGCACCTTAGAGTCCACCGGATAGGCAGGGCATACAACCTGTCATCAAACGGAAGAGAGCGACCAAGATGTTGCGCAACGCCACATGCTTCAATTTCACCCGCCTGATCGCCGCCTGTATCTGCTGTCGCGTGTTTCTCTTTCCGTCGCCATCGGCGACGGCTGCGGGCAGGAACGAAGATGCCTATCTGAGCGGTTACATCGCCGCCATCCTCGAGCGGGACTTGCTCTGGGCAAAAGACAGCTATCGGCTGAAAGTGGTCAACGGTATGGCCACGATCACCCTGTATGAGGATGACCCGCAGCGCCGGGAAGCGGCCGGCCGGCAGTTGCGCTCGATCGACGGTCTTCAGACCCTGACGGTCGTCGTAAAGCCTGCGGACGCCGGCCGGCCCGGTGCGGCCAGCAGGCTCCTTGGACTGTCCGGCGCAGCCGAAGCCTTTCCAACCGGCGACTTGTTCCGGCCGCTGATCGCCGACCCGAAGCAACCGCGGTTTTTCGCCGGCGTCAACCGCTTCAGATCAACTGGCGTTCACTATACCATGGCGTCCGTTGGCTTTGGCGAAACGTTCGGCATCTACCGCTTTTTCGGCATCCGCGAGGGCGGCGGTCTGCAATTGAGCGTGGCGGGTGGCTTGCTCGCCCAATTCAATCTCGATACCCCTTCTTACGACCTCATCAATGCGGATTACACCATCGGCATTCCCCTCACCTATCGCCATGGCGACAATTCGCTGCGGCTGCGAATTTATCATCAGAGTTCACATTTGGGGGATGAATTCCTGCAGAGCGTGAATCCACCCAACCGGGTCAATCTCAGCTTCGAGGCCATCGAGCTCATCTATTCACGCGAGTGGCGCGGGTGGCGGGTGTACGGCGGCGGTGAGTACCTGATGCACAAAGAACCGGATGATCTTAAGCCGCTGAGTGCCCACTGGGGAATCGAGTATCGCGCCGGCAAGCCGCTGGTATGGAACGGAAGGCCCCTCGCCGGGGTGGATATGAAGAGTTTGGAGGAGAATGACTGGCCCATCGATACCAGCGTCAAGGCAGGCTTAGAGTTTGGCCACCCCGACCCGGGACAGCGTCGCCTGCGCCTCATGGCCGAGTGGTACAAGGGGTTTGATCCGTACGGTCAATTTTACAACAACAAGGTTGAATATGTCGGCCTGGGGGTCTTCCTGGGATTCTGACGGTTCGGCCCAAAAGAATATTGGACGACGACCGCAGCCCGGCGCGATAGCGCCATGGTTGCTATTAAAATGTACAGGTGGTGACAATGCCGAACCTGCATGTCGAAAAAAGACTGCGTCATGACAGTGCCGAACTGAACAAACTCAATGAGCTGTTAGAAGAAAAGCTGCAGGAAAAAGAGTTGACTATCAGTGCCCTGCAAAATTCGGAGAAGCAATACCGAAGGCTCTTTGAATCAGCCAAGGACGGTATTCTGATTCTGGATGCGGATACGGGCAAAGTAGTTGATGTCAATCCTTTCCTGTTGGCGCTGCTCGGCTATTCTTACGATGCGGTATTCGGTAGACACCTTTGGCAACTGGGTGCATTCAAAGACATAGCCGCATCCAAGGATGCTTTCATCGTCCTGCAAGACAACCAGTATATTCGTTATGAGGATCTGCCGCTGCTCACCCTCGATGGACGACGCATCGCAGTTGAATTTGTCAGCAATGTTTACCTCGTGGACGGGAAAAAAGTGATCCAGTGCAATATCCGCGACATCAGTGCGCGAAAGCTGGCTGAAAAAGTGCTGGGAGAGAGCGAGGCCAAGAGGCGCAGCATTCTGGACAACATCAGCATCGGTGTGGCCCTCATCAGTCCCCAGATGCAGGTTCTCGAACTGAACCAGCAGCTGCGTGAGTGGTTTCCGGCTATCGATATAGCGCAAGGCCCCATCTGTTACCGCGCATTCAATGATCCACCGCTGGAGGCGGCGTGCGTCAACTGCCCTACCGTCAAAACGCTGCAGGACGGGGCTGTTCATGAAATGGCCTTTCAAAACCCGCGCGCGGGCGCGACACGCAACTACCGCATCGTATCATCCCCGGTGCGCAATGCTGCAGGCGAGATTGCAGCTGCGATCGAGTTGATCGAGGATATCACCGAGCGGCTATCCCTGGAGTCCCAGTTCCGGCAGGCTCAGAAACTCGAGTCGGTCGGACGGCTGGCGGGTGGGGTGGCCCACGATTACAACAACATGCTCAGCTTGATTCTCGGTTATGCGGAATTGGCCCTGGGCAAAGTGAACCCGTCTGAGCCCGTGCATGACGATCTCCGGGAAATTCTCAATGCCGCAAAACGTTCCGCGGAAGTCACCCGTCAATTGCTGGCCTTTGCCCGGAAACAAACCATCGCGCCCAAGCTGATCGATTTGAATGACACGGTCGAAGGTATTCTCAGGATGCTGCGCCGGCTCATCGGGGAGGATATCGAGTTGACCTGGCTGCCCGGAGCAAACCTGGGGCCGATCATGATGGATCCCTCCCAACTCGACCAGATCATGGCCAATCTGTGTGTAAACGCCCGCGACGCCATCGCGGACGTCGGCAAGATAACCATCCAAACAGGGCGGGTGACTTTTGACCAATCCTTTTGCGACGATCACGAGGGCTTTGTCCCTGGCGACTTCATCGAGTTGACCGTCAGTGACAGTGGCTGCGGCATGGACCGGAAGACCCAGGAGAATATCTTCGAGCCTTTTTTCACCACCAAGCGCGCGGGCCGCGGCACCGGCCTGGGGCTGTCCACGGTATACGGCATCATCAAACAGAACAACGGATTGATCAAAGCCTGGAGTGAACCGGGCAAAGGCACAACATTCAGAATCTACCTGCAAAGCCGAGCGGGGGAAGCAGCCGACCGGTGGGAAGAGATTGCGACCAAAACCCCCAAAGCCCATGGCGAGACCATTCTGATCGCGGAGGACGAAGTAGAGATCTTGAAGTTGATCAAAATCATGCTCGAAACCATGGGCTACACCGTCCTGACAGCCAACACGGCAGCAGATGCCATGCGGCTGGCACAGACCCATGCCGGCAAAATCCGCCTGTTGATCACCGACGTTGTCATGCCCGAAATGAACGGACGTGAGTTGGCGGAAAGACTGAGATCGTTTGAACCGAATCTGAATTGCCTGTTCATGTCCGGCTACACATCCGACGTGATCGCCCACTTGGGCGTCCTGAACAAGGGCGTGAGCTTTATCCAAAAGCCTTTCTCGATGAAACACCTTGCCGCCAAGGTGCACGAAGCGCTGGGACAGCCCTATCACCCACTGGAGTAAACGCCATGCCCGACACCCCCAAGCAAGCGATGAAAGCGCGCTCGATTTCTTCTTATGTACTCCTGGCAGCGGCGCTGTTCGCTTTCATCCAGACATTTTCGCTGCTCGCTCCCATTCTTTTGTCGTTTTTGCTCATTGTACTCATTTCGCTCGCCATCAATCCCGTGGTCGCCTCCATGCGGGCTTTCACGGGTGGAAGAAGAGGCGCGACAGCCCTGATCGCGACGGCATCGGTCGCGGTCATGATCTTGACGGGCTGGGCTTTCATCGGGCCGATGAAGACTTCGTTTACAAACATCTCGAAAGAGTTGCCCGGTTACTGGGAACGTCTCCAGAAGCCCCTGATCAAAATGGAGCAGCAGGCAGTGCTTTCTGAAGAAAAATTCCAGATTGAAGTCACCAATGAAATTGAACAAGCCGGTAGGGCATCGGATAAGCACGAATCCGGCCAACGAGGCGCAAGGCCGGCTTTGTCCAAAGCCCAGCAAGTGTCGGGATCTATTCGTTCCAGGATAAGCGAGATGTTACATGGGGTGGTCGGCAGCTTCACGGCGCTGGCATTCAACGGGGCACAGATGCTGGTCGTTTTGGTGACGGTCTTTATCGGCGTGTCTTTTACGCTAATGAATCCCCGCCCGATCCTTGGAGCCATGTTTTCCTTGGTGCCCGAGCGCCACCACGATCGCACCCTTATCATCATGCAACGCATTGGCAAGTTCGTACCCGGCTGGGCTGGCGCGACCCTGGCGGGGATGGTGACGGTTGGCTTGCTTGTGCTTCTGATCATGTGGCCGATCTTCGGATTCAAAGACGCGCTGATTCTCGGACTGATCGCGGGCGTCATGGAAGCCGTTCCCTTTCTGGGCCCGATCCTCAGCGCAGTGCCCGCACTGTTGCTCGCCCTCGGCATAGGAGGAATGACCCCATTGTGGGTCTTGCTCGCCTTCATCGCGGTACAGGCTCTGGAGAACAACGTGATTCTGCCTTTCGTCATGGCGCGCGGCATGAAATTGCATCCGATTGCGGTGATGTTTTCGATGCTCTTATGTGTCGCGGCCTTTGGTGCGCTGGGTGTTTTGGTTGCAGCTCCTCTGGTTGCCATTGGTGATATCCTCCACGACGAGCTTTATCGAAAGCGCTTTCTTCCCACGGTAACGGACGCGGACCTGGACGCTCTGGCACGACAGGCTCTCCACGAAAAACAGTATGGTGGTAGGTGATCCTGGAAAAAACGCGAGAACCCTGCCGGTTATTCAGCTCGCCCAAGTGCGGATTTTTAAAGAAAAATGGTGCATGGAATTACAGCCTGTGGCCTTCGTACGCGTACTCAGAGAAGCGGTACTCGTGCGCGTACGCGTAATCAATAGGTCATATGTGACCATCGGCGACATATGACCGTGGCGCAACCACCTGTTTTGATTTCGTGTATGGTGCCGTTCCGCATATTTTCACATTCAATCGGGATGATAGCAACTACAGCAATGCCCGCCAAATCCGGCATGAAAGTTGATATGTAAAGATATACAGAATCGTTTCTTTCGCTTTTGTCGATCACGGAAAATGGGTTTGCAACACTTGCTTCTCCTCATTTTCCTTCCAACACAGCAATGAAAGAGGGCTTACGCAATGGCAGCAAAAGAGATAAAATACGGCGCACCGGCAAGAGAGAAGATGATGAACGGCGTGGACGCCATGACCGACGCGGTGAAGGTGACCCTTGGGCCGAAAGGCCGCAATGTCCTCATCAATAAAGCCTGGGGCTCGCCCAAAATCACCAAAGACGGCGTAACCGTGGCCAAGGAAATAGAACTGGAAGACAGGTTCGCCAACATTGGCGCACAGATGGTCCGCCAGGCCGCTTCGGAGACTTCCGATAACGCCGGAGACGGCACTACCACAGCTACCGTTCTGGCCCGCGCCATCTATAGCGAGGGTGCCAAGCTCGTGGCGGCCGGGCTGAACCCCATGTCCATAAAACGGGGCATCGACAAGGCCGTAGTGCTGGTGGTGGAAGAGCTGAAGAAGATCTCCAAACCGACCAGGGATAAAAAAGACATCGCCCAGGTCGGCACCATATCGGCCAACAACGACGGTGCCATTGGCGACCTGATCGCCGAGGCCATGGAAAAGGTGGGCAAACAGGGTGTGATTACGGTAGAGGAAGCCAAGGTCATGGAGACGACGCTGAAGGTGGTCGAAGGGATGCAATTCGAACGCGGCTACCTGAGCCCCTACTTCGTCACCGACCCGGTGAAAATGACGGTCCACCTGGAAGATCCCTATATTCTTCTGCATGAAAAAAGAATCAGCAGCATGCGCGATCTGCTGCCCCTTTTGGAGCAGGTGGCCAAAGCCGGCAAGCCGATCCTGATCATGGCCGAGGAGGTGGATGGAGAAGCGCTGGCCACTCTGGTGGTGAATAAACTAAAGGGCACTCTGGTTTGCGCGGCCGTCAAGACCCCTGGTTTTGGCGACCATCGCAGGGCCACGCTGGAAGATCTGGCCATCCTGACCGGGGGCCGGGCGATCAGCGAGGATCTGGGCCTCGACCTGCAAACGGTACTCCTGCAGGACCTGGGAACCGCCAAACGGATAACCATGGACAAGGACACTACGACGATCATCGGCGGGGGTTGCGATCGCAAGGCCCTGGAGGCGCGCATCAAACAATTAAAAATTCAAATTGAAGAGACCGGCGGCAATTATGACAAGGAGAAGCTTCAGGGGCGCCTGGCCAAATTGGTCGGGGGCGTGGCCGTTATCCATGTGGGGGCCGCGACCGAGACTGAAATGCAGGAGAAGAAGGACCGCATCGAGGATGCCCTCAATGCCACGCGCGCAGCCGTGGAGGAAGGCATTGTCCCCGGCGGCGGCGTCGCCTACCTGCGTGCCTTGAAGGTGCTGGAAACGACGCAACTCCCCGGCGAAGAACAGTTCGGGGTCAACCTCATCAAGCGCGCTCTTGAAGCGCCGGCACGGCAGATAGCCGCCAATGCCGGTTTTGAGGCCTCCGTGGTGCTGCAGCACATTTTGGAAGGTAAAGGCAGTTTTGGGTTCAATGCCGAAACGGGAACGTATGAAGATCTTATCGCGGCCGGAGTTGTTGACCCGACCAAGGTAACCCGCTGTGCGCTTCAAAATGCCGCCTCCGTGGCCGGCCTGCTCATGACCACGGAGGCGATGATCGCGGATAAAGCGCCAAAAGGATAACTCCTCGGTGCTGGAAACCGCGCCCGCCCGCAAGTGGCCCGTTACAGTGTTAATCCGGGTTTAAATATTGGATTTATATATATATGCATTATCAAAATGGTAATTGATTCAGGTTTTAAATTTTGATAAATTTCAAAAATCCGGAATCATCCGGCAAGGCCGGCACATTGTGGCGCTTTGGCACGATCCAGTAATCGGACGTCTGTCTCCATGCTCTGGCCGTCTCCCTCTTCAACACTGGATTGCGGCAATTCCCCGCTTGGCTCCGGCAGTAGGATCAAACAAAACGGCATGCGGATGCAACGCAGCTGCCAAAGGTGAGTAATGACCGACCCAACCAAAAATGGCGAAACTGAAAACGTGGCGCCGACCGGACAGCGGCGCGATGCCGCAGCCGGCCTGCGGCGCGGGCGGTCCAAACAGGAACCGGCTGGGCAGGAGGCGCAAAAAACCGGCCGGCGAAAAAAAGCCCTGGGGGCGGAAAAGCCACCACAGGGGCATCTATCCGGCGGCGAAGATGCCATGGGCCCGGCCCCGCAACGCCGCAATGCGGATAAGGCTGAACAAGCCAGGCTTCTTGTCGAGGCACTCAGACCCAACAATTTCCCGATCGTCGGCATCGGGGCATCGGCCGGCGGCCTGGAGGCCCTGGAAGCTTTTGTCTCTGCAATTGAGGCAAAAAGCGGGATGGCTTTTGTCGTGGTCAGTCATAGCCACCCGGATCACAAAACCCGGCTGCCGGAGATTCTCGAACGCAAAGCAAAAGTGCCGGTGGTGCTGCTCAAAGACGGCACGCGCCTTGCGCCCGACACAATTTACATACCCCCTTCGGACCTCGATCCGATCATCCTGGACGGCTTGATCCGCCTGCAAAAACGACAAAACAGGGCCGATCTGCACATGCCGATCGACATTTTTCTGCGGTCCCTGGCGCAAGACCGCGGAGAGGCGGCCGGCTGTGTCATTTTGTCCGGCACCGGCACCGACGGCACCCAGGGGGTCCGGCAGATCAAGGAAAAAGCCGGTGTAACGGTCGCGCAGAACGAGGCCTCGGCGCGGCACTGGGGCATGCCCCGCAGTGCGATCGAAACCGGCCTGGTCGACTATGTGCTGGCCCCGTCGCGCATGCCCGCACAGTTGGTAGCGTATTTCAGGCACCCGGCCGCCATCCGGGATGAGCCGCAGGAGAATCACCCGCACGCCTCCGAACTGGACATGATCCTGTCGTTTCTGGCCGAGCGCACCCGGCACGATTTTTCCATGTACAAAAAAAGCACCCTGATCCGGCGCATCCAGCGGCGCATGAGCGTTACGCGCAGCAGCAGCGTTTCGGAGTACCTCGAGTTTTTGCACGACAACCCCGCTGAACCCAAGGCCCTTTTTCAGGATCTGCTGATCGGGGTCACCAACTTTTTCCGGGACCCGGAAGTATTTGCCTTTTTGAAAGAAAAAGTGCTCCCGGATCTGCTTGCCCGCTCGCAGGGCAAGGGCAGCTTCCGGGCATGGATCCCGGGGTGCGCCACCGGAGAAGAGGCCTACTCGGTGGCCATCCTGGTCAAAGAATGCATGCGCGAGCTCAAGGTCAACCACGAGATACAGATTTTCGCCACGGACATCGATGCCAAGGCCATCGAAAAAGCCCGTCAGGGGGTCTACCTCGTCAACATTGCGACAGACGTGAGCGCCGAACGTTTGGAACGTTTTTTCGTGCCGGGGAACAATCTGTACCAGATAAAAAAAGAGATCCGCGAGTCGGTGATCTTTGCCGAGCAAAACGTTTTGCGCGATCCGCCGTTTATGAACCTGGACCTGCTGGTGTGCCGCAATCTGCTCATCTACCTTAAGCCCGCCGCACAGGCCAAGGTGATCCCGCTTTTCTACTACAGCTTGAAGCCCGCAGGCGTCCTGTTCCTCGGCACCTCGGAGGGTACCGGCCGTTTTGCGGAGCTTTTCCAGCCCATCGACAAAAAGTTCAGCCTGTACCAAAAACAAAGCGGGCGGGACATTCGACCCCGCATTCAGTTTCCATCAGGTGCAAAAAGACCGCTGTCCCCCGTGGACCCCAGAATCCAGCGGCCGGACGGTATCCCGGACAATGACGGGATTGCCCAGGCCGTTACGCGCCTGCTCCTGGAAGAACACACGCCCGCCTGTGCGATCGTTGATCACGGCGGGAACATTCTTTACATCCACGGCCGGACCGGCGCCTACCTGGAACCGGCCCAGGGAAAGGCCAATTTGCGCATAACGGACATGGCCCGCGAAGGAGTGCGCACGGCCCTTTCCAGCGCCTTGCATCAGGCCTTCCAAAACAATCGGCCGATCCGCAAGAAAGGTCTGCAGGTCAAGACCAACGGCCAGCATGTCAGGATCGATCTGACGGTAAAACCCATCAGTGCGCCGTCCCTCAAGGATTGCCTCATGGTTTTATTCGAGCAGGTGGGGGCAGCATCACCGCAAAAGGGCAACGTCGGGGAGCCAAAAACAGATCGGGCGGACGCCCTGCGCAACTCCGTGCTGGAGCAGGATCTGGCCACCGTGCGGGACGATTACCACACCACCCTGCGAGAGTTGGAAGCCTCCAACGAAGAGCTCATATCGGTCAACGAGGAGATGCATTCCTCCAATGAAGAGCTTCAGAGCACCAACGAGGAACTGGAATCATCCAAAGAAGAGCTCCAGTCGCTCAACGAGGAGCTTTCCACGGTCAACAACGAGCTGTACAGCAAAATCGAGGAGGTTCAGGATGCCTACGATTCGATAACCGATGTGCTCAACAGCACCCGCATCGCCATCGTGTTTACGGACACGGAACTGCGCATCAAACGGTTCACCGCCGAGGCCGCCCGGTTGATCAACCTGATCGATACGGATGCGGGCCGGCCGCTGGATCATATTTCCCACAACCTGCAGTACGAGAACCTTACGCAGAAGGTGCGCCGGGTAATTCAAACCCAATCCTCCTTCGAAGAGGAAGTGCGCACCCAAGACGGACAATG
This sequence comes from Desulfobacteraceae bacterium, assembly GCA_003599575.1. GTDB lineage: Bacteria > Desulfobacterota > Desulfobacteria > Desulfobacterales > Desulfosarcinaceae > Desulfatitalea. The sequence goes on from QZKV01000085.1 coordinate 30,640, forward strand.
GTACCGCATGTCCATCATGGTGCACCAACGGGCGGATGCCCTCGAGGGGCGGTGCTGACCTTTGTCAACATCGATGCCCAAAAAAATGCCCAAGCCGATCTGGAAAAAAGTGTGAAAAGTGGGTCAGCGACGGTAGGCACCGTTCGGGAATCCATTGACGCTGCGATCCTAAAGGATCAGGACGGAAAGGCCGGTCATGACACTGAAGCTAAAAAATGAGGCGGCATTTGAAGCGCTGCGCAAGCAGGCCGAGCAGGTCATAGACCAACGGGGGGCGAAAACAGCGGACGGCGTTGAATTGGAAATGTTGCGCCTGCTCAATGAAATCGAAGTATACCAGGTCGAACTCGAGCTTCAAAACCAGGAGCTGAACCGGTCGACCAAAGAGCTGGAGGCTGCGCGCAACGATTACTTTGAGCTGTACGATTCAGCGCCGGTGGCCTTTGTCACCGTGAACAGCCAAGGCATGATCGAACGGGTGAACAAGGCCGCCGCCCGCCTGCTGGCCCAATCCGGGAACCTGCTCGAAGAATCGCTTTTTGCCCGAGCGGTCCACCCGGCGGACCAGGGCGCCTTTTTTTCCTACCTGAACGTCACGGACAAAAAACGATCTTCCTGTGAAATGCGTCTGCGGGGGAAAGAAGATCAGCCTTTGTGGGTGCGTTTCATGGCCAGATCCGTATTCGATGCTCAAAAAGGGTTCAAAGGCTGGCGTTTGGCCATTATCGATGTGACCGAACGCAAACAGCAGGAGCTATCCCTGCAAAAGGCCCAGGGCGAGCTGGAGCGCCGGGCCGCGCAGCTGGCCCGCCTGTCGCTCGAATTGACCATGGCGGAACAACGCGAACGCCGCCGAATGGCCGAGATGATGCACGACCATCTGCAGCAGTTGCTGGCAGGGGCCAGGCTCAACCTGGACATTGCGTCCGCGGAAACCGTCGCGGATCAAGCGCCGGCCTTCAAAAATGCCTATGATCTGATCTTGCAGTCGATGGAGGCTGCGCGCATGCTCTCCACCGAATTGTCGCCGCCGGTCCTTTTCCGGCAAGGTCTTCCCGAGGCCTTCGGATGGCTGGCCCGCTGGATGAAAAAAACCCACGCGCTGGATGTCGAGATTCAAATCGATGAAGAGGATTACCCGGTTGAGGAAGCGATCAAGGTGCTGTTGTTTCAGTCTGTCCGGGAACTGCTTTTCAATGTGAAAAAACACGCCCGAACAGATAGCGCGCGGGTGGCAATGACCACCGAGGGTGCTATGATAAAAGTTGTGGTCAGCGACAACGGGTCGGGATTCGAACCGCAACACCTGGAGCAGTCCGATTGTGAGACGGACAAGGGATTCGGCTTGTTCAGCGTACGCGAACGGCTGGTGCTGTTGAAGGGGACGTTTGAAATCGAAAGTTCGCCGGACAGCGGCACGACCGTGACATTGACCGCCCCGATGCACACCGGCGCATTTACCCAACCGCAGCGCAGGGTCGAAACGGTTGAGGACGTTTCGCAGGAAAGATGCGCCATGCGGAGGCCGCGCCGCGAATCCGCAAACAAAATCCAGGTCATGCTGGTGGAGGATCATCTGGTGATGAGAAACGGGATGCGCGCCATGCTTTCCATGCAAACGGATATCGACGTCGCGGGAGAAGCTTCAAACGGAGCGGAAGCCGTGGCGCTGGCGCGACAAATCAAGCCCGATATTATTTTGATGGACATCAACATGCCGGTGATGAATGGTGTGGACGCCACGCGCATCATTCATTCGGAACTGCCGGACATCCGCATTATCGGATTATCGATGTATGAAGCCGCCGATCAGGCCGGCGCCATGAAGCAAGCCGGTGCGGCGGCCTACCTGAGCAAGAGCAGCAGCTCCGATATCCTGCTGGCCGCCATCCGGCAGTATGGCAAAGTCGGCCGAAATCCCAAGCCAGTCAAGACTGCGGGAGGTGTTCGCGCGTAATTGAAGCGGCGGTTCGGTACAGTGACCAAATTCCTTTACCTGATGATTTACGCGAGCAAACTGCATCTCTGTACGCGTCCTCGAAATTCTACGTTATCGCACATACCTTCGAGAGGTCGCGTACGAGTACCGCTTTGCTGAGTACGAATACGAAGTTCCATGCACAGTTTTACTGCGTAACCAGATTATGTTATGGTTTTGACCTATCTCACAGTGGAAGGTCATGGCGAACATAATCGACAGAATACATCCCCTTTCGACTCCGGGAATAGCCGGTTTGAGGTAAGAATGCCGAAAGCCTTTTTGGACATTTTTAAAAATATCCTGGCTTCGATTCGTGAACCTTTGATCGTGCTTGATCCTGACCTGAAAGTTGTAACTGCCAACGCATCTTTTTACCACTCTTTCAACGTCCAACCCGATGAGACCGAGGGGGTCTTAATATACGATCTTGGCAACCGGCAATGGGACATTCCCAGGCTCAGAGAATTGCTTGATGATATTCTTCCCCGGAATAGCGTATTCAATGATTTTGAGGTGGAGCATACCTTTGAGAACATAGGCCGCAAGATCATGCACCTGAATGCCAGGCGGATCTATAGCAAGGTAAACCAAACCCAGTTGATTCTATTGGCCATCGAGGATGTGACCGAGCGTGAATATTACAAAAGACATCTCGAGGAGCTTGTTGAAAAACGAACGGCCGAACTCAGTGCGGCGAAGGAAGAGGCGGAAAAAAGCAGGCAAACAGCCGAGGACGCCCTTCTTGAAATCAGGAAGCTGAAAGACAGACTTGAAGCCGAAAGAGCCTATCTTCAGGAAGAAATTAAAGTGGTATACAACCATGAGAACATTGTCGGCCAAAGCAATGCCATCAATTACGTGTTCTTCAAAGTTGAGCAAATCGCCGCCACCGACACAAACGTTTTGATCCTCGGAGAAACGGGAACCGGCAAGGAACTGGTGGCGCGCGCGGTGCATGGCATGAGCCTGCGCAAGCACCGTGCCCTGGTCAAAATGAATTGCGCGGCCCTGCCGTCCAACCTGATTGAAAGCGAACTCTTCGGCCATGAAAAAGGTGCTTTCACCGGCGCGCTTTCAAGGCGCCTGGGCAGATTTGAAGTCGCCCACGGCGCCACCCTGTTTTTGGATGAGATCGGCGAACTGCCCCTGGAATTGCAATCCAAATTGCTGCGGGTGATAGAAAACGGCGAGTTTGAGCGCCTGGGCAGCTCCGAAACGAAAAAAGTGGATGTTCGCATCATTGCCGCCACCAACCGCAACCTGGAAGAGGAGGTGCGCAAGGGCCAATTCCGGGAGGATCTGTGGTACCGGCTGAATATCTTTCCGATCACCATGCCGCCCTTGAGGGATCGCATGGAAGACATTCCGCTGCTGGTGAATTTTTACGTAAATAAAATTTCAAAGAGACTGGGGAAGTCCATTGAAATGGTCCCGGTGAACGTTATGGATGCATTGCAAAGCTATCATTGGCCAGGGAATATTCGCGAACTGGAAAATGTCCTCGAACGGGCAGTGATCAGCTCTTCGGGACCCAAACTGCGCCTGGTGGATGAACTGAAAAGGCCGCATAAGGAAACCGTAAGAGCCGGCCGCACACTGGAGGATGTCGAACGTGAATATATTACGCGGGTGCTTGAGCAGGTAAGGTGGAAAGTGAGCGGCGAAAACAGCGCTGCTGAAATACTCGGCCTTGAACGCAGCACATTGCGCGCCCGCATGCGTAAGCTCAATATCCAAAAAGAATAATTGACCGACTTCGCCGGTCAAGTGTTAAGTGTTGAGCGAAGGTATACATACGCGTACTCGAAACGATCGGGCACAGCGTCTTCGAGTACCGCTTCGCTGAGTACGAGTACGAAACCACAACTCGTCAGGCAACGGATTTCTAATCCACTTGGGCTTTGTGGATAACCGCATTCTTTTTATAACCTGCCGTAATGACACACCCCTTCTATCCAACCCATGTCTTTCTCCAGGCAGGACCCGCAAAGGGTCATATAAGACCATCGGTTAAATGCGACCTTTTTTTGGGCATTTCAATATAGGGCCTATAAGTGCCTTCCAGGCGATTTCTTCTTAAGAATCACAATGATGGGTGCACCTGCCTGCCGTTCGTATGCCTGGCATAAGAATTGAAGTAGAAGGTATAGGCACAATGCTACCGTTGGGCACTCCTTGCCGCTATTCTCTCCAGTTTTCATTTTCTATTCTTCATTTTTCCGCAATGTTTCGGATGAAGGGGGCTTGAAAAACACACGCACAAAAGGAACACACGTGAGAAAATCAACGCCTATTAATGACAGCAACCGCGGCCGCGGTTATAATCGACGCCCCTGCTTTTGCATCCGATCCGATGACCGCATCGAATCATCCGTAAAAAAAATCCCATGTGTTCAAGACCTATTTCAAGGGCGGCGACATTAAAATCCTATCCAAGGATGGCGTTGTCACCTTATAAGGCAAAAACGCAAGCATGAGGAGATTAAGCAATGTCAAAGACACCCGATGATTCCCGACGAATGCACAAGGAAATGCAGATCATCATGGAGCATGCCCGGTCGCTCGTGGAGGCTACCTCCGGCGAGCTGGACGACCGGGTCAAGTCAGCCAGAGCCGCTCTGGATGAACGCCTGGAATCAGCCAGGCACGAGTACGGCGAGCTTGAAAACGAGTTGATGGAGCAGGTCAAGGCCGCTGACGCGTTCATGCACGCAAAACCGTACTATGCCATCGGCGGAACCCTTATAGCCGGCCTGTTCCTCGGCTGGTTCATTTCCAGGCAATAGCATGGACAGACTGCTTCTGCCTATTTCCGGCCTCACCGGTACGGCCGGGCGCTTGGGCGGGATAGCCGCCCAAATCCTTCAGGATCGATTGGAACTCCTTTCTTTGGAGCTGCGCGAGGCCAAGATCCTTTTTGCCCAGACATTGCTTCTGGCCTGCATGGGTGTGGTCTTTTCCTTTCTCGGGCTCCTGTTGCTGGTTCTATCCGGCGTATACTTCATGGCGCCTGAATGGAGGCTTTACGCTCTCACGGTCGCGTCAGGGGGCAGCTTGCTGGTGGGGGGGACCGTTTTTATAGCTCTGTACCGGCGGTTCGGGCGAAAATCGTTGTTTTTTGGCCAGAGCCTGGACCAACTCAAGAAGGACATGGCATGCTTCTCGACCAAAAACTGAAATCCATCCAGGAGGAAAAAAACCGCCTGGCCGTATGCGCAGACCTGCGGCGCCATCTGGTCCATCTCGAGGTTCAGGGAATCCGGTCGAAGGGGTACCGCACGCTTTCCAATCTGTCCTTGGGGCTGGCCGTTGCCTGGCAGGTTCTCGGCCTCCTGCGTGAGCGTACAGCCAGCCGCCGATAGCATCCGCTTCGGGAGGCGGGGTCGTGGTCATCCGCAAAGCTGAAAAATTATGCCGGTTACATCCAACGGGAAAATAAGGGTGCCGACGATTGCAATCCAGACCTTCTTGACATCTGCCATGAGAGCATGCCCTGAATTTCTTCACAAATATCCCCTTTGGCGCCACATTGCTGCAATTGCTCTCAATATTGCTGCACCGAAGCGGATAGCCAGATAACTGAGCAGTCGGGGATAGATTGGTAGCCGAGCGCAGAAAAAGGAGTTTTCTCTTTGATCATAGCAGCTGAATCTATTGCAAGGATGTTTCAGAAAAGCCCTAATGCAAATCATTGCATTTACACTTGCAAGTGTCACAAGTGTAAACGTGATACAGAAGTCGGGATCACGAAAACGTCCGGCGGCTATGGGTTTTTGGGCGGCGTCATGTATGAACAAAGTCCACAAAATATTTTGATCCTTTGCAGCGACTGTTATGAACATTTCGGCCATCTTATCTTTGATCTTGCACCTGACACCTGCGCGCCCCTGCCTACTGGAGAATGAGCTCATCACTGGTCAGGATGGCTGGTCAGTGGGCTTCGAACATGAAAGGAGAATATTATGTCTTTGATCAATTTGATTATTATTCTGATTGTTGTTGGCGTGATCCTTTGGCTGATTAACAACTACATCCCCATGGACCGAAAAATAAAAAGCATACTGAACATAGTCGTGGTAATTGTCGTGGTCCTCTGGCTGTTGAGTGTCTTCGGGGTCATCGGTTCGCTTTCCGGATTTCGTGTCGGAGGGTAAGTTAAAAGGAGATCCACCTTATGTCGACTGAATCCAACCTTAGAATCCTGGTTGCCGATGACAACCGCATGGTGCTCGCCACGGTTTGCCATATGCTCACGGCCCTGGCGTACGACGTCCAGGAGGCCAATCATGGCCTCGAGGCCCTGATGCGTTTCGAACAGGAGAAATTCGATCTCGTGCTCACCGATATCCAGATGCCTTACATGGATGGGTGGGAATTGACCCGCCGGGTCAAATCCCTGGTGCCACGCATGCATGTCATTGCCATGACGGGCATGTCCCCGGCCGAGGTTCCGGTCATATTGGAGAAAACCGGCCCGGATTGCATCCTCTTTAAACCTCTGAAGATGGACGAGCTGCAGGAAGCGATGGCGCTGATACAACACTGATTTCCGTGAGCGCAGAGGCAGCCGCCGGATATGAATCATGCCAGTAAATTTCTTGAAAAAAGTTAACAACAAAGAAAAGGAATTGTACCATGAAAAAAACAATGTATCTTTTAGCACTGATAGCAACAGCGGCTTCTTTGGTTCTAATCAACGTCCCTGTGTTTGCATCCGATATCGATGACCGCATCGAATCATCCGCAAAACAGTCCTATGTGTTCAAGACTTATCTCAAGGACGATGATATTGAAGTCCGGTCCAAGGATGGCGTTGTTACATTGACTGGGACTGTTTCCGAAGAAACCGGCAAATCATTGGCCCGGGAGACGGTTGCGAGCATTCCTGAAGTTAAAAGCGTGGACGACAAGCTGCAAGTAAAAGGTGAGGCCCCTGCAGTGCACTCGGATGCGTGGCTCATTACCAAGGTCAAATCCAACCTTTTGTTCCATCGCAATGTAAGCGCCATCGCTACCGAGGTCTTGGCCAAAGATGGGACCGTAACCTTACGCGGAGAGGCTACCAGCAAAGCCCAAAAGGACTTGGCTAACGAATATGCCAAGGATGTGGAAGGCGTCAAAAACGTAAAAAATGAGATGACCGTGCGCCAAGCTGCAATGAAGCCGGGCAAAAAAACAATGGGCGAAAGGATGGATACCATGAGCGAATCCATCGATGACGCGTCCACCACCGCCCTGGTCAAGACGGCGTTGCTGTATCATCGCTCGACCAGCGCCATAAACACCACTGTCGAGACGGATAAAGGTGTGGTTAAGTTGGGGGGAAAAGCCAAAAACGCGGCTGAAAAGGATCTTGCCGCCAAACTCGTTGGCGATGTTCACGGCGTAAAGAGTGTGATCAACAACATGACCGTCGAGGGAACCTAGTCCCAAGACGATGCCAAGGCAAAAAAACGATCTGGTTATCCGCTTCGCCAATTCACTTAACCAAAGCGGATTACCAGATCCAATATAAAGGCAGGGTCACATGAAACCAACCTCAGTTCTCGCCTTCGTTCTTATCGCGATAGGGATCGTAGCCTTTGTGTATCAAGGGATCACCTACACGACCAGAGAAAATATCGTCCATTTCGGCTCGCTGAAAGTGAGTGCGGAGAAAACTCGAACACTCCCGTTGCCGCCCATCGTTGGAGCTGTTGCGCTCATGGGGGGAATCGTGCTGCTGGTCACGACCAGAAAATGGAGATAGCCAAAGGGAATAGTCTTCTCCGTAATGGGTCTGGACTTTTTACGAGACCACCAAGTGTTATTGCTATAAGCTTCTCGAAATAGCATGCTTACTTCGCGTCCCCTCTCCCCATACTGGCGAAGGGGAAAGCCCGTCGCAATCTCCTGACCATTTCGTTATTATCCAATACCCTTTCCCCTGAGGGGGAGAGTGCCAGGGTGAGGGATCAGTCAGCAGCGGGAAAGAGGTCATATAAGACCATCGGTTAAATACGACCCATCTTAAGCAGCCCTTAGCGCCTGCTTCAATAGTTGGGATAGACATGTATTCTCTATTATTTCGAGCTGATGGATGAAGTCCACACAGGTTTGGGAAACCTGGCACAAAGATTGAACTACCTCGTAGTCAGCATCCTTTCAATCCTGCTCCTATCGGCAGATTGCGGCAAATGCAGTTCTATCCGGCAAACGGACGGTTCTCTATTTATTTGGGCCCAGATTGCCCAAATCGCAGGTTGTGCGACGGACGGCCAAGCAGGGGTGAATATTTTTTCTTCCCTGCTCATATTCCCTGAACCCCCAAAGCCTGTAAAGATGTTTAATGAAAGGGTTAAAAACTTCGATGAGTGGAAAAGATAATAATAGAGATGGGCTCAAATCTCTACTGGACCAGTGGAATGTTGAGTTTGATGGTCTTTCGGATATCGATGATGACGCCATGAAAGATCTCAAGCAGAGTCTGGAGAACACATGGACCGTCTTCGAGCAAAGATTCAATAAAAAGTGATTCAGGCAGGAGGATTGCCATGGGGGCGCGAAAGAAGCCTGGAATCCCGACCTGGAAACCGAAGGCAAAGAAAAAACTGGGGGGAAGAGTTCCGGAAAAAAGGCATAAGTCGAGAAATTCAGGCAGGTAGAAGAGTTTATGAGAAACTTTCCAATGAAGGAGTACAAAATGAAACTAACAGGTCAATCGTTTGCTTTAATTTTTGCAATGTTCGTCGGTGCCGGCATCAGCGTGGTCGGCTGCGCTTCGACCGGCATTCAGCGTTCAAACGAAGCAGCAACAACGATGCAAACCATGGACAACGCCATCAAATTGATTGTCGTACAGTTGGATGCCACAGGCGCCTCGCTTGATGAACTCACAAAGCCTGGTCAATCCGATGTGAAGAAGGCGTTCGAGCTATATACGGGCAACCTATCGGAAGTTGAAAAAATGGAAAAGGATTTTGTCAGACACGCAGATGAAATGGCCGCCCGGGGAACGGAGTATTTCGAGGAGTGGCAAAAGGAAGGCAATGAATACAAAAACCCGCAGATACAGCAACTCAGTGAGCAGCGCCGTCTAGAACTTGGGGAGATATATGGAAGGATCGCCCAGAACAGCGTAGGCGCGAAGGACGATTTCAAAGCTTATGTGTCCAAGGCCAAAGAAATTCAGATTTATCTTTCGAACGACCTGACATCCAAGGGAATCGCCTCCATTGCGCCCATCGCCGGGAAGACCGTTTCGGACGGAGAGAATCTCAAATATGCCATAAAGAACATCCAAACCGCGATTGAAAGGGCCCGGGCAGAAATGTCGCAAACCGGAGCAACGCTTTATCGTTAATGAACTTGCCTTGCAGGGCGGCACGCCGGCGTGCTGCGAGAGTGGTTAAGCTGTTTCGGAAAGGGCAAGACGGCATATGGTGATAGAAATCCACATTGTACTGGGCGACATCTGAACAGAAAGGCCGGCATTGTCGAGAGGTGACCGCAATGATCATCGTCAGAATCTGCATGAACGTGATCCCGGAAAAGCAGAAAGAGCTGGTGCAAACGCTTCTCTCTGTTATGGGATCCATGCAAAAGGAGCAGGGCTGTCTGAGTTATTCTCTTTTTTGCACCATCGAAGACAATAACCTTTTGAATCTTCTCGTGGAATGGCAAACGCGAAAGCACCTGGATCACCATTTAAGATCCAAAATGTTCGGCGTTTTGCTGGGAACAAAGAGCCTTTTGAACGAACCGCATGCAATCCACATTTACACCGTTCACAGATCGGAAGGAATGGAGGCTGTTCATACCGCCCGCGGGAAAGAGCGCAACCGCGCATGAGAAGTCGCTTTAGCGTAGCAAATAGAAGGGGGGGGTATGTCAGCAGTTATCAAGTATTACGAGGGAATCGGTTCGGTGGCCGTCATCGGCAACTATATGCCGCGCCGATGCGGTATTGCGACCTTCACCACTGATCTGGTTGAAGGCTTATCGGCGGAGGCGCCCGATATTTTCAACTGGGCGGCGGCCATGAACGACCAGCCCGGGGGCTATGCCTATCCTGAAAAAGTGCGTTTCGAGATCAACCAGAACAAATTGAGCGACTACAGCACCGCGTCTCAATTTCTCAATATCAGCCAAACGGATATTGTCAGCGTGCAGCATGAATACGGCATCTTCGGCGGGCCGGCCGGCAGCCACCTGCTGACCCTGCTGGGCAATCTGCGCATGCCGGTGGTGACGACGCTGCACACGGTTTTAAAGGATCCCGCGCCCGAATACCGCGACGTCATGTGCAAGCTCTCCGATCTGTCCGACAAACTGGTCGTGATGAGCCGCAAGGCAGCCGACTTCCTCAAAGATATCTATGGCGTGCCCGAAGACAAAATCGTCTTTATCCATCATGGCATTCCGGACACGCCGTTTATCGATCCCAGCTTCAACAAAGACAAGTTCGGTGTGGAGGGCAAAAAAGTACTGCTCACCTTCGGCCTGCTTTCCCCCAACAAGGGCATTGAAACGGTATTGCAGGCGCTTCCGGCGGTCATCCAAAAACATCCTGATGTGGTCTATATGGTCTTGGGTGCAACCCATCCGCATATTTTGAAATCACAGGGGGATGCCTACCGCATCATGCTGCAGCAGCTCGTGCACAAGCTCGGCATCGGTGAGCATGTCATCTTTCAAAATCGTTTTGTCGAAATAAAGGAGCTGTGCGAGTTTCTCGGCATCGCCGATATCTATATCACCCCTTATCTGGATGAAGCCCAGATTACTTCCGGCACCCTGGCCTATGCCATGGGCACCGGCAAAGCCGTCATTTCAACCCCGTACTGGTACGCTACCGAGATGCTTGCCGAAGACCGGGGTCGTATTGTGCCCTTCCGGGATCCGGATGCCATGGCCGAACAAATCACCGCCCTTCTGGCCAACGATGTCGACCGGCATGCCATGCGCAAAAAAGCTTACTTGTTTAGCCGCGACGCCGTCTGGAAAGAGGTCTCCCGCAAATACCTCCAGGTGTTCAGGGAAGTTCAGCTGAACAGGATCCGCAGCCCGCGTCCCCGGCATTCCTATGTCGCGAATATCAAGGCCATCACCCATTTCGAACTTCCGGAGATAAAGCTGGATCACCTGAAAGCCTTTACCGATGATACCGGCATTTTGCAGCACGCCACGTATACCATCCCCGATCGCATCCACGGCTACTGCACCGATGACAACGCCAGGGCTTTGCTGGTCGCGGCCATGGGGCAAAAGTACCTGCCCACCAACGGCTGGGGACTTGATTCACTCTGCGGCCATTATCTTGGATTTCTTCTGTATGCTTTCAATGCAGAAAAAGGACGCTTTCGCAACTTCATGACCTATTCACGGCAGTGGACGGAGGAGGTCGGGTCCGAGGATGCGCATGGCCGGGCGCTGTGGAGCCTTGGCAAAGCGGTGGCGTTTCTTCACAATCCCGGGCATCTGGCCACGAGCACGACCCTTTTCAGCAAGGCCCTGCGGGCCGTGGAAAATTTTCATTCGCCGCGCGCCATCGCTTTTTCCCTGGTGGGAATACATGCCTACCTGGAAAAATTTTCCGGGGACAGCGATGTGCGCAGGATCCGGGACCTTCTCGCCGACCGGCTTTTCAATCAATTTATGAATCATGCGACCGACGATTGGCCTTGGCTGGAAAACGCTTTGAACTATGCCAACGGCAAACTTGCCCAGGCGCTGCTGCTGTCCGGCCGCGCGATGCAAAGACATGACATGGTCAATATGGGGCTTTTATCCCTCAAGTGGCTGATTGCCGTCCAAACCGAAGAGGGGCACCTGGTGCCCATCGGCAGCAACGGGTGGTTTGAACGGGGCGGCCACAGGGCGCGTTTCGACCAGCAGCCCATCGAGACCAACGCCATGGTCGAAGCTTGCGCGGTAGCCTTTGATGTCACCCGCGACAAAGCCTGGTTCGATCACGCGGTCATGTGCTTCAACTGGTTCCTCGGACACAACGACCTCAACTTGCCGCTCTATGATCCCAAGACGGGCGGCTGCCGGGACGGACTGATGGCCGACGGCATCAACCAGAATGAGGGCGCCGAGTCCTCCCTGGCCTGGCTGCTTTCGCTGATGACATTGCAGAAGCTCTATGCCGACGAGGTGCTGAAACAGCCCAGGGCTTCGAAAATTTGATGATCAAAGGATCCACCATGCGTATCGCGATGCTGTCGCCGATTGCCTGGCGCACGCCGCCGCGTCACTACGGTCCCTGGGAGAGCGTGGCATCCCTGGTGGCCGAGGGGTTGGTCGCACGCGGTCATGATGTCACCTTGTTTGCCACTGCGGACTCGCAGACCAGCGGCGTGCTGCAAGCCGTTTGCCCGCAGGGCTATGAAGAAGACCTTACGCTCATCCCCAAAGTATGGGAGTGCCTGCACATTTCGGAACTCTTCGAGCATGCCGGCGCCTTTGACATGATTCATAACCATTTTGACTTCCTGCCGCTGACCTATACGGGCATGACCAGGACGCCGGTGGTGACCACCATTCACGGCTTTTCATCGCCCGGGATTTTGCCGGTGTACAAGAAGTACAATGGCAGGACGTTTTATGTGTCCATCAGCGATGCCGACCGCTCCCCGGATCTTGATTATATCCGGACCGTTTATCACGGCATCGATCTTGCGCTGTTCGATTTTCAGCCCGCCCCGGAAGATTACCTGCTGTTTCTCGGGCGCATTCACCAGGACAAAGGTGCCCGCGAAGCCCTGCGCATCGCCCGGGCCAGCGGTAAAAAGTTGATAATGGCGGGGATCATTCAGGACCGGGATTATTATGACCGCTACGTCGCCCCGCATATAGACAACGACCAGGTGGTGTATGTCGGCAGCGTCGGGCCCGCTGAGCGCAACCGGCTGCTCGGCAAGGCTTTGGCGCTGTTGCACCCGATACAGTTCAACGAGCCTTTCGGGCTGTCGGTGGTCGAGTCCATGGCCTGCGGCACGCCCGTGATCGCCTTTGATCGGGGCAGCATGCCCGAGCTGATCGAAAACGGCCGCAGCGGCTTTCTGGTCGACACCGTGGAGCAGGCCGTCGCGGCGGTCGCGCGGGTTGCCGATCTCGACCGCGCCTATTGCCGGCAGCGGATTGAACGCCATTTCACCGTCGATCGCATGATTGATGACTATATCCAGGTCTATGAACAAATTCTTGCGTTGGCCTGACGGCATCGAAATCGATAAGCGGCTGCCGGAGGACACCCAGGCAGCCGCTTTGAAAGGCCCACAGGGCGGATTTACTATGAACAATCACACGCCGATCATACAGCGTTTCAAAAACAACCCCGTGCTGACGCGGCACGATGTGCCCTATCCGGTCGCCACCGTGCACAATGCGGGCATCGTCAAACACAACGACCGCTACATTATGCTTTTCAGATCGCACCTGCTCAACGGGCGCTCCATCATCGGCAGGGCCGACAGCGCGGACGGCTTCTCATTCAAGGTTCATCCCAAACCCTTTTTAATCCCTTCGACGGAGAGTGTTTTTGCCGAATACGAAGCCTTCGGCGTCGAAGACCTGCGCATCTCCCCGGTGCAAGACGAGTACCTGCTGACCTACAGCGCCTATTCCCGCCACGGCGTGAGGATCGCCCTGGCGCACACCCGCGATTTTGAAAAGGTCGAACGCATTGCCCTGATCACGCAGGCCGATTTGCGCAACGTGGTCATCTTTCCTGAAAAGTCCGGTGGCCGGTATGCCCGTCTGGACCGGCCGCATTCGGAGATTTCCCCCTGGTCGATCTGGATCTCCTATTCTCCCGACCTGGTGCACTGGGGCGATTCCCGGGTGATCATGAAACCTTTGGCCTACCACTGGGATGAAATGAAAATCGGGCCCGGCGCGCCGCCCTTTAGAACCAGCAAGGGCTGGCTGCATATTTACCACGGCGTTTTCAAAACCATGTCCGGAACGGTCTATCGCCTTGGCGCGGCCCTGCATGCCATCGAGGATCCGGCGAACATCATCGGCGTTTCCGATCAATGGATACTGCAGCCCGAAGATCCCTGGGAAGTCAGCGGCTATGTGCCCAACGTGGTCTTTACGTGCGGGGCGGTTCCCGAAGACGACGGAACGGTCAAAATATACTGGGGCGGGGCGGATACGGTCATGTGCGCCGGTACGGCCGTCATCGATGAACTGGTGGCGCTCTGTCTGACGGATTCCCGGCCGGCGCTGTAGAGGTTTGTTGAGTTATTGGGTTTGTTGGGCTTGTTGGGTCGGATGTAAACCCAATAACTCAATGAACCCAACGAACCCGATAAACCCAATAACCCGTAGCTTAACTTTCATGGTGAACGGCTTTCGATGCATTGCATCGATCGACACCAAGGATAAATGATATGCGTTCTGAAAAGCGGCTGAAACTTAAAGTGAGAAGAAAAACGAACAAGATCGTAGGCGATACGTCGCGAGTGATCACCCGGCTTCATCTTCCCGATGAAATGCAGCGCATCTCCAAAGTCATTCAGCGGGTAATGAGCCTGCCGGTTGCGGCGGCCAAAAAGCTGGTTGCGCAGATCATGATCGATTATTCCGGAAGGCACGAAGACCTCGAACATATCTTTGAGAGGCACCTCGATGTGGTGAAGGATTATCTTCCGCGCGATACCATGCTCAGCAAGGTGCAAAGGACCCTCATCGGCGCCTACTTCACAAAGGAGTACTCTATTGAATCGGCCGCCCTGTTCAACCCTTCCATTGTTGCCCATCCGGATCAGAGCCATCTGAAAAAAGGCGGCCTGCGTTTCATCATGAGCCTGCGGGCAACCGGTGAAGGCCACATCTCGTCTATTGTATTTCGCAGCGGCGTCCTAGACCGGCGCAACCGACTTCTCTTCGACCCGATCAGTGATTTCGTGGAAACACCGGATCTTCAATTGGACCCGGTTTACAAGCGCAATCCTTTTCGATGCAAATTGAACGAGATGGGGGCCGGCAATGAGGTCACCGCCCATATTCTGAACCTGCTGCAGGAAGATTTTACGTACAGTCAGTTGCTGGAAAAAATTGCAATGCTGCGTGCAAAGCCGCAATTTTCGGAAGCCCGCCAAAAAAGAACCTCCGAAATCATGTGCTGGCTCGCGGATTCCAATTATGAGGTGAGTTTCCACCCGGATCACCGCATATCCGAACGGGTGATCTTTCCCGTTTCGAAGAACGAAAGCAGAGGCATCGAAGATGCCCGGTTCGTTCAATTTTTCGACGACCGGCAGGAAGTCACCTATTATGCGACCTATACCGCTTACAACGGCAAGACAATCTTGCCGCAATTTATCGAAACAAAGGATTTCATCACCTTCAATGTGCTCACGCTCAACGGCAAAGCCGTCAAAAACAAGGGTATGGCGCTTTTCCCGCGCAAAATCGGCGGCCGCTATGTCATGCTTTCGCGCCAGGATGGTGAGAACAACCAGATCATGTTTTCGGATAATATCCACTTCTGGCAGACGTCTCAAATCATCCAAGAGCCCTTCTACCCATGGGAATTCATTCAGATCGGCAACTGCGGTTCACCCCTGGAAACCGATCGAGGCTGGATCGTGCTCACCCACGGTGTGGGGCCTATGCGCCAGTATTGCATCGGCGCTATCCTGCTCGATCTTGAAAACCCCACCAGAGTCATCGCGCGCCTGGATGAGCCGTTGCTCGCACCGCATGAAAAAGAGCGTGAAGGATATGTTCCCAATGTTGTTTATTCCTGCGGTGCGATCATTCATAACAACGAGCTGGTCATTCCCTATGCCATGTCCGATATCAATTCAGGTATCGCAATGGTCGGCGTCGAAGAGTTGCTGGCCTGTATGCGCAGGGCCGTCTAGCTTTTCCAAGATTTGAGCACGTCACTTCGTACGATCGGCCTTGGAGAACTGAAATTAAAAATGCATTCATCGGACAACCGCCCTGAGTGTGTTCAGACGCCGCTCTAAAGCACATTTCCCGTCTCAATAAGGTTCGGGGCGTATTTGTCCTCGTCGCAATCCGTTTTACATATTGATTGGAAAGATACATTTACCTGGTGCCGCTCAATTTACAGGAGGAATTTACGATGGTTAAGGATCACGGCCCCCAAATCAAAGATGACGCGCGCTATGAAAAGCTGCGTGAACAAGGGATGAGCAAGGAGAAGGCCGCCCGGATTGCCAACACCCCGCGCTCCGAAGCCGGGCGGCGGGGCGGCAAGGCGCCGCGCTACGAGGAGTGGAGCCGGCAGGATCTGTATGACAAGGCCAGGCAGGTGGGCATCCCGGGCCGCTCGAAAATGCAAAAAGGCGAGTTGATCGATGCGCTACGCCATCATGGTAAATAGGCGATAGCGGCGATCTTGGCGGCAACGGCATGGAGGATTGCCAACAGGCCGATTGGCATGGTTTTGATCGCTATTTCATGCCGGCGGCCTGCAGGTCCGCCACGATGGCGACGATGGCTTTGTCCGGCTGGAGGTATTTGCGCGCCGCGTCCTGCACATCCTTTTTTTCAATCCGCCGGATGCGGCCGGCATATTCTGCGAAGTAATCGGGGCCCAGCCGGTAGTATTCAATGTAGGCCAGCAATTGCGCCAGCCCGTTCTGGGATGCATAGCGCAAAGGGAAACTGCCGATCAGATAATTTTTGGCGGTGTTGAGCTCCTGGTCGCTGACCGGCGCCTGCCGCATGCGCCGCATTTCTTCGCGGGCGATGCGGATGGCTTCCTGTGCGGAAGCATTCTTGGTCTGCAGAACGATCTGAAAGGCGCCGGGATATTTGCGCGCTTCGAAGTAGCTGCTCACCGCGTAGGCCAGGCCTTTTTCCACGCGGATATGCCTCAACAGCCGGGAAGTGAAGCCGCCGCCCAGGATTTCGTTCATTACCGTGACCGCATGGAAATCCGGGTTGGCGCGCGCGATGCCGGCGTGCCCCAGGACGATATTAGCCTGGGCCACGGGTTGATCGATGTGGACATCCCGGGCCGAGGGGGCAAAAACCTGCTGCGGCGCCTCTTCGGCGGCAGCGCTGCCCTCCCATTGGCTGAGCCGGTCGGCCAAGCTTTGGATATCACTGCTGCTGACATCCCCCACGATGACCAGAATGCTCGTCTGCGGCCGGTAACGGCGATGATAGAAATCCCGCACCTGCTCAGGCGAGACGGCCTCCAGGGATTCGATGGTACCTTCCACCGCGTGCCCGTAAGGCGAATATCTGAACAGGGCGCGCTGGAACGCTTTCTCGGCCACGACCCCGGGCTGATCTTCTTCTTCGTTCAACGCGCTCTGGATGGCGCGGACCTTGCGCCGGATCTCCTCTTCGGGAAAGGTCGGGCGGGTGATCGCATCCACAAAGAGGTCGCTGCCCGGAGCCCAATTTTTTTTCAGAACTTTGAAATCCAGGGCGGCGTAGTCGAAGCTGCAGGTGGCGCTGAGGGCCGCCCCCAGAAGATCGACGCGTTCGTTGATCTGGTGGGCGGTAAGGGACGGGGTGCCCAGCAGAAGCCCTTCGGCCGTGAGATTGGCCAAGCCGGCCAGCGCCGCGGGATCCCGCCAGGCGCCGGCATCGGACAGATACCGCAGCGTGACGAAGGGCAGGGTGTGCTCCTCGGACACAATCAGGACCATTCCATTGGGAAGAACCTGCCGCTGGACCGGCGGGCCTGCGCCGCCAAAGGCCGCAGCGGGGAGCAGGGTGCATGCCAGTACAATCGCCAACACCACGCACCGGCGGCCGCAAAAGAAAATGGCGCTCATGGGTTTCTCCCTGATTGAGGTTCGGGGCGTGGGACCGGCCCATCTCCCAGCACGCGCGGCGGACCGGCGTCGCGAGGATGAAGGATGCCCACGGTACGGTTTGCGGGTACAAAATAGGTGGCGGCCACGCGGCGGATATCTTCGGCCGTGACCGTGCGGATGGCGGGCAGATAGTCCTTGATTGTCTCCCAGCCGGCCGCAATTTCATAGCGCGCCAGCAGCATGGCCTGGTAGAAGAGCGAATCCTGGCTGAAGACAAACTCGGTTTCGAGCTGGTTTTTGGCCTTGCGCAGCTCGTTTTCTTCCACCGGCTCCTTTTTCAACCGCTCCAGTTGCTCCAAGAGAGCGGCCTGCAGTGCTTCCACTCCCTTTCCGCGCATGGGGACCGCGGATAAGTAGAATAGATCGGGGTCCGCCGAGAGCAGGGAATTGCCGGCCTCGGCCGAAAGGGCCAGCTCTTTTTCCAGAATCAATTCGGCATGCAGGCGTGCGCTTTTGCCGCTCGAGAGCACGGCGGCGATGACTTCCAGAACATATGCATCGGGGTGCCCGATGTTGGGTACGTGAAACCCCATCAGCAGGGCCGGCTGGCGGGCATCGGCGTGCACATGCACGACCCGTTCGCCTGCCTGCGGGGGCTCGCGGTA
>QZKV01000061.1 GCA_003599575.1 Desulfobacteraceae bacterium
GGTCAGCAGGCGCCGCATTACGGTGGCGACCGGATAGGCCCCGGTTCGAAGCAATAAGTGAAAATGGTTAGGAATAAGGGCCCAAGCATAGCAGGCCGTTTGGGTTTGTTCCAGGATATGGCCGATGCGCTCTAGAAAATCAAATCTATCCTCGTCATCATTGAATATCTTGCGACGCTCAATCCCGCGAACGATGATGTGATGCAAGACGCCGGGTGCGTCTATACGGGCTTGTCCTGGCATGCGCGAAACCATATCAAGACGATTGTGCATCAAGTTAATATAATATAATAAGTTAAGGGCGTCCCTGTCACCCCCACTGTCACCCAGTCGCTTGACTTGCCCGTTGTGCGTTACAATTTTTGGGTGCTCTTTTTTCGATTCCGTGATGCAAAGAAAATGGAGCCCAAAAGAGTCGAACATTCTGCTTCATTAGGCTGACGGACCACGCGCACAAAACGACAGCTGAAAATGTTGCGCGTCGTACGCTTTTGCTGCCGAGAGTGTGCATGCGCGAATGGGCGGCCGGGTAGACTTTATCCAAATGCAACGGAAGGCCGCGCGGTTATATAGCGAGCCTCACCTGGGATGATGCGGATGAATGCGCCGAACAACCGATTCAAGCGATATGCCATTTTATCGGCAATGTTCGTTCTGCTGATCATCCTGGGCGCCCATTTTCTACTTTCCGATGCTTTCCTATTAAGGCATGTCTTTTCTCCGCCGTTGGTATTGCCGATCCTGAACATGCTGTTTCTCGGCATCGGCTTCCTAATTGCGAGCTACCTGGCCGCCAGAAGCTACCTGAACATCGGTTCCCCGGGCCTCCTGTCCTTCGGCAGCGGCGCCCTGGTTTTTGGTTTGAACGGAATGATTTCAGGATGGTTCATGGAATCTCCGGCCGGCGTAAATGCCGTCGTTACCTTGTATAATCTCTGTTCGTTGCTGTCGGGGCTGTTTTATCTGTCCGGCGCCGCCATGATCCTGATCGACAAGCCCAATGAAAAGAGACTTATACGCAGAAAAGGAAAGCTGGCTGTTGGATATGCCGGTGTGGTTTTGGTCGTGGGCCTCTTGATCGCGGCAACCCGCTATGGGTGGTTTCCCGTTTTTTACACCCCCGCACAGGGGTTTTCGGTTTTCAGGCAGGTGATCATATCCAATGCCATTTTGCTGCTGCTGATATCCGGGTTGATTCTCTGGCTGGGCCAGTTGAAATTTAAAAGTGATTTCGTTTTCTGGCACGCGCTGGCCCTGATTCTGATTGCTGAGGGGCTTTTGGGGATAGCCATAGCACGCTCGGTGGGCGGTATACTCGGTTGGACAGGAAGGCTGGCCCAATATCTGGGAGGCATTTATCTCATCATCTCGGTCGTGAGGGCGGTCCGCGAACGGTCCCTGGACGAGATGCTGGCGGAGCTTCTAAAACCGGGGTCCCTGCATACATCCGTTTTCGAGAACAGTTTTGACGGCATCGTGGTGGCGGTCTGCGAAGGCCTGATTCTCAGCGCCAATCCCCAGGCGTCCCGCATGCTGGGGTATCCCGAAGCGGAGTTGCGGCGGATGAGTATGGATGACCTTCTGAAAGGCGGCCGTCCGGCAGTGCCCCATTTTTTGGAAAAAACCGGCCCCAAGGAGCGATACAGAGGCGAACTGGTCTTTACCCGCAAAAGCGGCACCTGCTTCCCTGCCGATGTCTCCTGCTCGGCGTTCGAGGACAGCAGTGGGAAAGAACTTTTGGCTTTCGTGTTGCGCGACATCAGCCGGCAAAAAGAGGCGGAAGCCGCTATGCGCTATAACATGGAGCGGTACGAACTCCTATCCAGCACCGGCCATGAGTTGTTGCATGCCTCCGAACCGAACGGGGTTCTACATGCGCTTTGCATAAAAGCAATGGATTTCTTAGGCTGCAACACGTTTTTCAATTACATGATCGATCCGGTTCAAGGAAGACTCCACCTGAATGCTTATGCAGGCATCGCGCCCGAGCAGGCGCTGGAAATAGAATGGCTGGATTACGGCGCCGCTATATGCGGATATGTCGCTGAGAAAGGCTCTGCCATGATCGCCGAGCATATCGGCGACAATCAGGATGCCCGCGTCGTGTTGGCGAAGCGACTGGAAATCCGGGCGTATGCCTGCAACCCTTTGCTCAACGTGGATGGAACCGCTATCGGAACTCTGTCTTTCGGAGCCAGAACCCGTGATGCCTTCAGTGCGGAGGATCTGTCATTGATGCGTACCATTACCAATCTCCTGGCCATGGCCATTGTCCGAATGCGACATGAAGAGGAACTGCGCCGCAGCCGGGCCGATCTGGCCAAAGCCAATGAAGAGCTGGAGCGGAAGGTGCAGTCCCGCACCAAGGAGTTGACGAATGCAGTACAGGCATTGAAGACCACCAACGAGAAGCTGAACGCCTACTCGGACCAACTGCGATCGCTGGCCGGCGAAATCACCATGGCCGAGCATCGCGAACGCAAACGACTTGCCATCATGCTCCATGACGGCCTCCAACAATTGTTGGCGGCCGCCAAATTGCAAGTTGGATATCTGGGCGACCAAGAAGATGATGATGGGCACCGCCGGTCGGCTTTGGAGGTTGAACACCTGCTTGGAGAAGCAATCCAAATGTCGCGCGATCTCACCGCTGAGCTGAGCCCGCCGATCCTGCACAGGGGAGATCTGCAGGATGGTCTGAAGTGGCTTGCCCGCTGGATGCTTGAAAAGCACCGCCTGGAAGTCAATCTGGAGGCCGAGAACATTTCGGTCCTGAACGACACCATCAAAATCATGCTGTTTGAAACAGTGCGCGAATTGCTTTTCAATGTGGTTAAACACAGTGCGGTTCAGCGTGCGCAGGTCGACCTCCGAAAAACCGGCAGTGACAAGTTGCAGATCATGGTCAGGGACGAAGGGGTGGGTTTTGATCCCGCCATCCTGCAGTCGCCGGAAACCGCAGGCAGAGGATTCGGGTTGTTCAGCATCCGCGAACGGCTTGACCTGATCGGGGCACGGATGTCGATCGAAAGCAGCCCCGGAAAAGGCAGCCGTTTTACGATCGCAGCGCCTCTCGGTCTGACGCAGGAAGCCAAAATGCACTCGGTCGGTGGCGATTTCCCTCCGAGAAAGGCGGCAGGCCGTGTGCGCCTGCTCGTGGCCGACGATCATGCCGCCCTGCGTGCTTCCTTATGCCAAATGCTCGCCGGAGAGCAAGATATCGAAATCATCGGGGAAGCTCAAAACGGAGCGGAGGCGGTACGGCTGGCCCAAGCGTTGAAGCCGCATATCATTTTGATGGATCTCTCCATGCCGCAGATGGACGGCATAGAAGCCACCCGCATCATTCACCGGTCCTTTCCGGAAATATGCATCATCGGTATGTCCATGTATGAAGAAACAGAGCACATGCAAACGATGCAGGTCGCCGGAGCGGCAGGATATGTGCTTAAAAGCACGGGCAAAGGAGATTTATTGAAAGCCATACGCGCATGCATCCAGGAATAATGCGACTACAATACTGTACATCGGCAGGCAACTTCTTTTGCAGCCGCCGATGGAAGGGATCTCTTCTTACCGGTCTGTCTCCATGCCGCGGCGCAGGCGCGCCTCTTCGCGCCAGCAATAGACCACCGGCACCACCAGCATTGTGATGGTTTCAAAGAGCATGCCGCCGAACGTGGGTACGGCCATCGGCACCATGATATCCGCGCCGCGCCCAGTGGCGGTCAGCACAGGGATCAAGGCCAGAAGCGTCGTGGCGGTGGTCATCAGGCACGGCCGGACGCGGCGCAAGCCTGCCTCCAGCACGGCCTGGCGAATACCCGCGACGCTGCTCACGCGGTTTTCGGCAAAGGCTGTCTTCAAATAGGTGGCCATCACCACGCCGTCATCCGAGGCGATCCCGAAAAGGGCCAGAAAACCCACCCAGACCGCCACACTGAGGTGGATGGGATGCACCTGGAACAAGTCGCGCATGGATACGCCGAACACATCCAGATTTAAAAACCAGGGCTGCGCATACAGCCAGATCATGATAAAGCCGCCGGCCCAGGCCACGATGATGCCGGCAAACACCATCATGCTGGTCGATACCGAATTAAATTGCAGGTACAGGATGAGAAAGATGATGATCAGCGCCAATGGCAGGATCAGGGCCAGACGCTTTTCGGCTCGGATCTGGTTTTCATACGTACCTGTAAAGGCGTAGCTGACGCCGTCCGGCAGGACCAGTTGCCCGTTGTCGATAGCCTGCAGCAGGTGTTCGCGGGCTTCTTCGACCGCATCGGCGTCCGCATTTCCGGGAATCTTGTCGAAAAGGATGTACCCTACCAGAAACGTATTTTCTCCTTTGATCACCTCAGGGCCCGGTGTATATTCAATGCGCGCCATCTGCAGCAGAGGGATCTGCGTACCATCCGGCGCGGGCACCAGTACCCGGCCGAGAGTTTCCGGCGTATCGCGCAGCTCACGCTGATAGCGCACCCGCACTGGATATCGTTCGCGTGCTTCCACCGTGGTGGTCACGCGTTTGCCGCCGATGGAATATTCGATGACGTCGAGCACCTGCTGCAGGTTGACGCCGTATTGGGCGATGGCCTGGCGATCGATATGTATTTCCAGGTACGGCTTGCCCATCAGCCGATCGGCAATCACCGTGCCTGGGGATATGGAACGCACATGGCGCAGTTGTTCTTCAATCAGGATCGAGGCGATGTTGATGCTTTGTAAGTCCGGTCCCATGACCCGGATGCCCATGGCCGACCGGATGCCGCTTTGTAACATCACCATGCGCGCCGATATCGGCTGCAGCCGAGCGGCCGGCGTGGTGCCCGGC
Organism: Desulfobacteraceae bacterium; assembly: GCA_003599575.1. Classification (GTDB taxonomy): domain Bacteria; phylum Desulfobacterota; class Desulfobacteria; order Desulfobacterales; family Desulfosarcinaceae; genus Desulfatitalea. The sequence continues at coordinate 4,838 of QZKV01000061.1, forward strand.
AGGTAGGCGGCCCGGCTTACGGCGTTCCAGATATCGTCCGGCTTGCGGATGCCCGGCCATGGCGCGCGTCCACGGTTGAGCTTTGGATCCAGCACCGGACGCCACAATCGAAACGGTTTGCCTCCGGCATCCGGAATCAAGCGTTTGTGTTCGTCTCTTAAAAATCGTCCACGCACCACGTAAGGCTTTCCGTCCGCGGCCGCCAGCGGCGTTCCATCCGGGCTGCGGAAATAATCATTTTCCTGCATGCTGTGTCGAAAGCGCAGCGGCTGGCCGTTGGTCCCTTGCAAATATTCTGTACGGTAGTTGATCAAGGTTTCGATCATCGCGACGGGCGCCGGATCCAGCGGGCTTTCGGCCCTGCCCAGTTTGCCCACTGCGTATTCCACCTCCGGCAGCGCTTGGATGGCTGCGTCCTGTATCTGGATCACTTCCAGCATTTCAGCGATGGAAGCATGCGGCATATTGGTGGGCATGAACAGGAAAGCGCCCTCATTGAGCGGCGGCATGAATTCGCGTCCCAGACCGGGGAAACGCGCTGCCGCATATTCGCCCAGAGCCGACTCATGCACCAGGCGCGGCAGCCAGCCGAACAGCTTGCCGTACCCCTGCCACACCGTGGCTCCCAGGAGCAAACCGGCCAGCGGAAAAGACAGAAAAAACATCTTGTGAGCGAGGCACCAGCTCAGAATGCGCCGGTAATTTTTCTGGAACGCGTAGAAAAAGGCCAGTAAGCCGCCCATCAGCGTGCCCGCGAAAAGGATGTTGCGCCACAGTCCCTTTTCCGGTCCCAGAGGCAACCAGTGCGCGGCCAGCGTGATCAAGACCGCCGCGACGATCGCGGCCGTGCCGGCCAGGCGCAATTTTTTCTGCAGCGGCAAGCTCAGCCTGCGCTGAATAAGATGATACACGCCAATCAACGCCATGCTGGCGCCGATGCGCCAATCGACCAGAAAAGAAAGCCCGATGCCCAGGTAGACCAATCCTTCGAACAGTATCCAACCCGGTTTGCCTGTTCCGGACCGCCGGCCCAATACAAGGTGCGAAAGCGGCGGAATGATCACCATGGCGATGGTCATCGATGCGACCAAGGCAATGGTCTTGGTGAATGCCAGGGGTCTGAACAGTTTGCCTTCGGCCGCCTCCATCGTAAACACCGGCAGGAAACTGACCACCGTGGTCGCCGTGGCGGTGAGCACGGCCCCGCTGACTTCCCGGGTTGCCGTCAGTACGGCGTTGAAGCGGTCGATCTGCGCAGCTTTGCTGTCGCCAAGATGCCGGTAGATATTTTCCGTGAGAATGATCCCCATGTCCACCATGGTGCCGATGGCGATGGCGATGCCCGACAGCGCCACCACATTGGCATCCACTCCAAACAGTTTCATACCGATGAAACACGTCAGGACCGCAAGTGGCAGGAGTCCCGCCACCGTCAACGAACTGCGCAGGCTGGCCAGCATCACCACGACGACCAGCAGGGTCACCAATACTTCGCTGGTGAGCGCTGTCTCCAGTGTCCCGAGGGTCTCACGGATGAGGCCGGATCGGTCGTAAAAGGGTACGATGCGGACCTGACTCGAGTCGCCCCCGGCCAATTGCTTGCGCGGCAGCCCGGGCGAGATCTCGGCTATTTTACGCTTCACGGCGGCAAGGACCTCGTACGGATTTTCTCCGAAGCGGGCCACCACCACGCCGCCGACGCTTTCGGCGCCGTTTTTGTCCAAGGCCCCACGGCGCGGCGCCGGCCCCAATGTCACGCGAGCCACATTACCGACGAACACCGGCACATTGTCGTTGAGCTTGATTACAGCGGTCTCCAGATCCTGCAATTTTTTGATGAAACCCAGGCCGCGGATGAGGTACTCCACCCGGTTTACTTCGATTGTCTGGGCGCCCACATCCTGGTTGGTCCCCCGTACGGCCGCCAGCACTTCATTGAGCGATACCTTGTTGGCGCGCATCAGATCGGGATCCAGATCGACCTGGTATTCCTGGACAAATCCGCCGATCGAGGCGACCTCGCTGACGCCGGGAACCGAAAGCAGGGCATAACGCACGTACCAGTCCTGAATGGTGCGCAGTTCATGCAGGTCCCAGCCGCCCGTGGGGCGACCCTGCGGATCGCAGCCTTCCAGGGTGTACCAGAACACCTGACCCAGGCTCGTGGCGTCCGGCCCAAGGGTGGGCTGGACATCGGCAGGCAGCGTGCCGGACGGCAGGCTGTTGAGTTTTTCCAGGATGCGCGTGCGCGACCAGTAAAAATCGACGCCGTCTTCGAAGATGAGATAGATCGTGGAGAAGCCGAACATCGAAAATGTGCGGATGGTTTTTACTTTCGGTATGCCGAGCAAAGAGACGCTCAATGGATAGGTGATCTGATCTTCGATGTCCTGAGGTGAGCGTCCGGTCCACTCACAAAAGACAATCTGCTGATTTTCGCCGATATCCGGAACGGCATCCACCGGCACCGGATCGCGCAGAAAACCGCCGATGCGCCAGTCAAAAGGTGCAGTGAGGATGCCCCAACCGGTCAGCAGCAAAACCAGTAAAAACACGAAAAATTTACGTTCCAGACAGAATGTGATGATCTTTTTCAGATGCAATCCCCGTTATGCTCGTTCCCAAGTTATTCTCGTTCCCAAGCTCCAGCTTGGGAACGCCTCCTCCGGCCCCTGCTTGCATGCCTCGTAACCCATGCCGGACAGGAACATCAAGAGCAATGAATCGGGTTAAACCTGCCCGGGCGAGGGAAGAGGGAAAAAACTCATCAATGGTGCATGTGTTCCGTCCGGGCAGGCGTTTCGGAATCCGGGTCGGGTGCCGGTGCCTTGACATCCTCCATCTGCAAGGCCTGTGCATCCAAACGGCGACCCATGCGGTTGCGGTGGTCGGCCGCCATCGCCTCGGAGCCACCGGAGTGATGATGGGCGTCGACGCGCTCTGCTCCTTTCATCGACATCATGCTGGCCTTGGCCATGATCTGCACCTGACTGTCGATTTTGAAATTGCCGTTCACCACGACCTCTTCGCCCGACTCCAGCCCCTCCCGGACGATGTAATGCTGCCGGGTCCGTGGGCCGAGTACGATTTCACGGCCTTCGTATACCCCTTCTTCGCCCGGAACGGCCACATAGACCAAGGCCCGCTTGCCGGTGATCAACGGCGCTGCGTCGGGGATCACCAGGGGTGCCAGGCCGACCGGATTTTCTTCGGCGGCGACACGGCCGTCGGCAGTCAACTTGGCCTGGATCAGGGCGCGAACGTTCATTTTGGGCCGAAAGCGCCCGCTGCTGTCGGCGAAGATGACTCCCACATCAAAAGTTCGGGAGGTCTGATTGAAAAGGGGATCGATGAAGGCGACTTTGCCCTCGAATACTTCACCCGGATAGGTATCGGTCACGAATTCGGCGGTTTGCCCGATGCGCAGCCAAGGATAATCCGATTCATAAGCCTCCAGCCGGGCCCAGACGAACTTTGGGTTGGCTATGGCAAACACCGGCGTTCCGGTATTGACGAAGGTTCCTTCAAAGGCTTTTTGTTCGATGACGATGCCGGTGCGCTGGGCGTAAATGGTGGCAATGCCGCTTGGCTCCCCCTTTTTCATCAACTCGTCAATATCGACTTTTTCCATACCGATAAGAGTGAGTTTATGGCGTAAGGCATTGATCGTCTCCAAGGCCTTTTTTTGTTCCGCCGTCGGCTTGTGAAGATTGCCCGGACGGTTGAGCAGGACTTCCGAACGGGCACGGACATGCGGTTTGTTCATATCCAGGCTGTAGAAGCCGGGTACGAGCTTTAGGGCCTCCACCAGTTGTTCTTCGATCATCAGGATTTCAGGAGAGCGGATATCGAATAAGGGATCCCCCCAACGCACAGTTTGTCCGGCCCGTTTGACATAGATCCGATCGATCACCCCCGGCACATAGGCGGAAGCATAGCTGATATGGACGGGATCGTACTCGATCTGCCCGAACAGCCGGACTTCGGCCGAAACGAACCGGCGTTCGACCGGCGCGGTCATGATCCGGGCCTGCTTGACCGTCTCCGGCGCCAACCGCACCCGCGGGTGCGGCGATGCTTCGCCGACAGGCGTGGCCATCAGCTCCATGCCGCAGATCGGGCAATCGCCGGGATGTTCGCGGGGCGGCACGCACAGCATCGGGCAAACATAAATTTGGGCGGTTTCACCGGCGGCGAACATAGCATCCTGCTGCTCCGGCGCGGCGGAGCGATCTTCAGTCTGCAACCAATAGCCCAAACTTACTCCCGCGATCAAAACGGCCAAAAGCCTCAGCCACGGCTTGTTATGCTTCAGTATATCGATAAAAAGCTTCATAAACTTCTCCATGGATGCCAAATACTTCAACTTTTTTCCGAGCCGCATCGGTTGGGCGTTTTCATGCTGCGACGCGGAACGTATTATAATTGGCTCAACCACTTAGAGCGTGAAGAACGCCTGAATATACACCTAAATTCTTTTTAACTAGTACCCCTCCAGCCTGAAATCCGAGAAAAGCATGGGAAAAGCGGCAATGGCAGCAAAGCACACATATCCGAGCACGGAGAACAGGCACAGTCTTTTTTGCAGCCGCGGGACCGTCGATTGAAGGGAAACGACATTCCGGTAGCGACCGGTCAGCCCGACGCCCGCGCCGGCAATGCCGCCCATGAACAGAGACAGGTACAGCGGATAACCGATAAATCCATAATCGCTCTGCAACAGGCAAAAAGGACAGTGATGGGTAGGCAATTCATAGTAGTAAACCGATATCACACCGATGACCGCGGCGATTCCGAAGAGCAGCAGACCGGCGCTCAGGATGCCGAAAACGCGTGCCCCGCGGCCGGTGGTCCACAGATGGATGCCGCTGCGCAAATGGATCGCGATACCCAAAAACAGAAGCACCTTGGTGCCGTAGGACGGCAGCGCTGCCAGATCGCCGCTGATCGCTTGCGTATCCTGGCTGAACAGCGTGCCGCAGCAAGAGGTGATCACGTCTGCGCGCAGTGCGCCGAAATACTTTAATGTCAACCAACTGTCCAGGCCCAGTAGGACGGCGATCGCAATCAAAAAGCGGTATTTGGTCCGGATCAGGGGGTAGTCATAGGCCTGTCCGTCCAGGTGGTTTAAAATAAGCCACAGACCGCACAAGGAAAAATTGAGCACCTTGATCATCAAGAGCGGATAGCCATATGCATTGACGTTGAAGGTACCGGCCGCACACATGGCCCCCACGAACAGGCGGTGGAGATGATCGCCGGTGAAGACAAAAAGAAAGGTTGTAAACAGCACCAGTCCGAACAGGTAGGCCATCGTGGTGGAAATCAGGTATGTTTTGCGCTCCAGGACCATCTGGTGCTCGCTGCCGCTGTTTAAATCCCATCCGCGGATGATGCGCAATCCGAAGGATGCGGCAAAAGCCGCGTAGGCGCTCACCATCAATGTACCGGCGACGATGGCGATGATGGCCGGATTGAGCATCAATTGCGTTTCTCCTCGATGCCGCCGATCCGGCCGTCGCGCATGCGCACCACGCGGCTGACGATGTCGGCATTGAACACCAGGGGGTCGTGACTGGCGATCAGCAGTGTTTTGCCCTCGGCCGAAAGCGCCGCGGCGATCTCCAGAAATTCGCGCGACAACACCGTATCAAGGTGCGCCGTGGGTTCATCGGCAATAAGGACGCTGGGATCGTTGATCAGCGCCCGGGCGATGGCCACGCGCTGCCGTTCGCCGCCGGAAAGCACTTCGACCTGGCGGTCGGCCTTGCCTTCTATTTTAAGGCGCGAAAGCAATGCCATGGCGCGCCCTTTCAAAGCCTTGAAAGCTTCGCCCGTAGGATAGGCCGGCAGCATGATGTTTTCCAGGACGCTGATGCCCCGGATCAAGTTGTGATCCTGGAAGACGAACCCGAAGGTCGAGCGCCTCACTTGGGCCAGGAATTTTTCGGGTAGACTGCTGGTCTGCCGCTCACGAACGTGAACGCGTCCGGAGGTTGGCCTCACCATGCAGCCGATAATGGACAAAAGGGTGGTTTTGCCCGATCCGCTCGGCCCCACAAGAACCGTGACACTGTTTGCATTGATACTCAGATCGATTTCCTGCACGGCGGTGAAGGCATTGATCTTGCCGGCGTTGTAGATCTTGGTGATCCGCTGCAGATTGATCATGGGAGTATTAGGTCCTTTTTTCGGAATCTCTATCGCATCACCGTATCCGGATCGGTACTGGCGGCGCGCCAGGCCGGCACAAGCGTGATCAGCAGATAAGGCCCCACGCTCAAGCCGAAAACCGCTGAAAGCTGATACGCATTGAAAACGGGAGTCAACTCAAACGATGGATAGAGAATCGCCCATCCCTTGAGCGCATGCTCGAAGGGTGAGCCGTCCGCCCAGAAAACATAGGCGTAAGCTGCGGCCGTGCCCAGCACGAAGGCCGTCAGGCAGATGGTCAGGCCTTCCCAGAACTTGAGCAGCAGTACATCGGCCGTGTCCCAGCCCAGGGCCTTGAGAATGCCGATCTCGCTTTTCTCTTCCGCGGTCAAGCCCGTGGCCTTGTCCCAGGCGAAAATCAGAAAAGAGATGATGGCGGCGCTGAGCAAGACGACGACGTAGCCGCCGCGCCAGTCGAAAAGACTTCCATACGTGCGCGCTATTTCTTCGCGCAGCACCGGACGGGTGTCGGGCAGTCTTTCCACCACTTTTTCGGCGATGGTGGGGCATTCCGCAAGGTTGCGGATCCGGGCGGTTATATCGGTCGCGAATCCTTCCGCGATGCCGAAGATGCGTCGAAAAGCGGGTGTGCTGACCAGGATCAGGTCCGAGGAGACCAGGGCCGTATCCGCGCTGAATTCGTCCCGAATCCGCAAAGCCACCGGTTCTCCGGTATAGGCCTTGAAAAACAGCATGCTGTCCTGCGTCCCCTGCCAGGTGCGGCGCACACCTTCGCCGATAATGATTTGATCTTCCTGCAAGTCGAAGAGTTCAGTGGCCATCACGGTATAATTGGCCCGCGAGGCCGGGTGATAGTAGTATCCCCAAAGCCGGGCTTCCACATTGCGGACACCGCGTATGGACCTGATTTTTTCAATGTAGGCGAGAGGGATCAATTCATGCCGTCCGGCCAAGTTGCGCTGGACGATCATTTCCGGCGCGCCGGCCAAAACCCTTTCGGCCTCACCGCGAATGGCTTCGGTGAACAGCAGCACGGCGTTGAGCAGGAATACCACAAGGGCGAAGACCAGCACCAGGGAGATGTTCTTGGCCTTGCGCCGCATCAGCGCGGAAAGCGTGAAATCCAGAAAATAGCGATGCCGTTCGATCCAGCGCATGTTCATGGTTTGCTTGAGCCCCCCTTCGACCGCGCCGGTAGCGGCGTATAGCGAACCGGCGGCATGGTCAGCCCGCCGGAAGGAAAGTGTTCAAAACTCATCGGATGGTCCTGGAAAGCTGAAAAAAGGTCGGCCTGGGACAGGTGACGGGTATAGCGCGCCTCCGTAAACAGGCACAAATCGGTGAGTTGCAGCATTCCCACCAACAATTTTCTCTGAGCCTGGTCCCGCCTGTGTCCCGGCATGTCCAAAAACGGGTGGATCACCATGAAGAACAGGAGCATGGCGCTGCAGATAAGCATGAAAATGATATAGAAAGATGATTTTCTCACGTCCCGGCCCTGTACTGAAGGCAGAAATAATCATGGTGATCTCGAAAAAAACCCTGCGCGCGTCCCTGCTTTTATCGAGAAAACACTGAACCGCGTTCAATCCAACTGGTCGATGACGGCCCTGGATATCTGGTCGAAAGTCAAAATCTTTGTTCCGCCATGATCATTTTTGAATTCTTCGGCCGCTGCCTGAGTTTTAAATGGGATCGGTTCCTTGCCCATAGGCCCGAAAACATCGCTGCCGATCACATAAAAAGCCGCCCTGGCATTGATGATCTGCATGTCATAGTACTCGGTTACCCGCATGACAGCAATATCAGCCGCGGTCTTGCCCGGGTTGTATTTAGCCACATTGAAATAATACTTGAAAAGATCCTTGGCCCCGTCGAAAAAGAAGGTCTTGCCGTCCGCAAAGCTGATCTGTCCTACCCAGTCTGGATACTTGTAAACAAACATTCCGCAAACCGGGCACTTATCTTTTTTCCCCGGTGAGGCTGGTTTTGGATCCGCCGCCGCAGCCAACGCCATCGCCATGAAGAACAGCGCGATCGTCGGGATGAGGAATTTTTGCATCGTGCGACCAATCCAATTCATTCTACGGTAAGATTTTCCATCCGCAAGTCGCCGAGCACCACGGTTACTGCGCTGCCCCGTTTTACGATGCCGCCGCTTGAAAACATGACCGCGTAAACGCGCCCTGCTACCGGTTTGATGCCGGTGCCGCGCAGTTGGCCTACCTTCGTGAGCGGCACGGGCAGTTTCGCGCTCGTGGCCTGATCGATGAGGTAGGCTTCATCTCCCCGGTGCATTACGTTTTGCGCTTTTTCGGGATCGGTTACGCGATAGCGGAAATCGACCAGATGGCCCACTGCGGTCAGGCGTATCCCTTCCACATGGATGCCCCAACTGGCCTCTGGTTCGCCGGCCTGCATCCGATCATCCTGGGTGGCGACACCTGTGGATGACGCGCAACTCATGATTAGAATGGCAAAAAAAAGGCTCAACAAAATAGCCCATGTGGGTGAGGGGACTTTTAAAATGCTCTGTCTGTTGTGCATCGCAACCTCCGCAATTTTTTTCTCTGGTCGATGAGATCGGTCACTCCCATCGGCGTCACAGATGGTTAAAAAGCATACCACGTCAAATGATTCGAATAAAGCCGCGATCCCTGTTCAAGGTGAAGTCGAAGGCCCATTTTTATCCCTGTTCATTTCAGCCAGGATCTGCTGGTATTCTTCCCTGCTGATTTTGCCGGACGCGAGCATCTGGTCAATGAACGATTTGATCTCCTGATCCAGTTGTTCGATATCTGCGGGGGGCGCTTTCGATGTTTGCACGGCTTGATTATCGTTTGCATAGTTGAAAGACGGTTCGCCGGTCATGGAAGACTGTCGCAGCGGCCGCTCGATCCGTGCGGGGACTCTCGTAAATCGAACAATGGCTTCCCCCTGGTAGATGGTCAGCTCGCTGACCGCGGCGACACCGCCATTCGCGGAATCGGCACCGCCCACAATCAAGGTGTAATTATACCTGTTGTTGCGGATGATCTTACGGATGAGCTCTTCGGAGGTGATGTTTTCGAAACGAAGGCTGATGTTGCCCGGCAGCACGCCACTGACCGTGCAACCAAAATCCCTACCCTGTAGCAGATCCCGCAGAACTCCGCTGACAGGCACATCCTTCAACTCCCCGCTCAGCCGGCCGTTGTTCCATTTCACTCCCGGCTCGGTGAGATATTTTGGCCGGCTCTGGCTCAGAGCGGGCGGCGGCTGGAAGCTAAGCAGAAAAAGAATAGCCGGATATAGTAAGCAGCGCACCCACATGGCATTCCTCGCTGGCAACAATTTGATTGACCTGCTGTTCTGCATCATTGGCAAACAAGGCAATTGCTGCGGCCGTAGTCCTTTCGCAATAATACCAGATCGGTCAAGTTGACTATCAAGTCGCCGTTGATGTCTCCGATACACTGTTCCTGCGGGGGAAGTTGACGACAATCCTCTCCGTAATTTGACCGCAACAGGACTAAATCGCTTAAATTAATGGTACCATCATCGTTTAAATCCGCCGGACATGTGTTTTGGCATGCAGTCGTTGTTGAGCTTTCAGCGCCCTCGATGCCATTGACAACAACAATGCCTGGATCGCTTGCTGCATTGACAAGCATTACCCAGCGGTTTGAAGCATTATCCCAGTTCATCGGACCGAAGCCTTCCAGATTCAAAGCCGCCGCCTCCGCCAGAGCGCTGGTGGCGTGAACTTTCAATACATTGGTGTCGACGCGATAAACGGCGCTGCCGATGACGATGGACAGATCATAACCGTTGCAGTCCTGATCGACGCCATCGCCTTTGATTTCCGTCGAGCTGGGATGAATGCCGGCATCGGCGTCATCGCAATCCTGCGCTGTCCCGCAGACCGCTTCGAGGTAGTAGCCGTCGCCGTCACCGTCGGTGCACCCGGCCTGCAGTCGATATGCCGCCAGCACGTCGATCATTCCGTGGCCGTAGTCGTTGTCCGGCCCGGTCGCACCCAGATCGACGGCCGATTGCTTCAGGGCGGTTTCCAGTTCTGATACGCTCGTGCCTGGAAGCGCTTCCAGCAGCAGGGCCAAGGCGCCGCTGACATGCGGGGCGGCGAAAGAGGTCCCGGTAACGACCGTATATGCGTTAGGCAATGTGCCGTTGAGGCTGAGGCCGGCGGTCCTGACACTTAACCCCGGGGCCACCGCTTCCGGGTATGCATCATCAGCCGCATCGCAAGCGCCCGGACCTCTGCTGCTGAGGCTGACGATATCCTGGGTGGATGAAACCATACCTACCGCGAAGCTTTCCGGATTGTTGGACGGGCTGATACTGGTGGCCGGCCCCGGACCTTCGTTGCCGGCCGAAAAGACGACGGCGATGCCGGCGGCCCGCAAAAGTTGAAGGTCGGTTTGGAATTCCAGCATGCATTCGTTGACCAGCCCGTCATACCCCCACGAGTTGTTCACGATATCGGGCGCATCGTCGGTAGCGGGATTCTGATCCGGGTCGAGCAGCCACTGGAAACCGGCGTGGATGACGCTCGTTGAGGCATCCCCGGCATCGTTGAAAATCTTCACCGCGATCCATTGCGCCCCCGGCGCAATGCCGATGGCCGTCCCGGTGGCGTCACCGCCCAGCATGACCCCCATCGTGCCGGTTCCGTGTCCGCTCTTGTCATACGGTACGGCCGGGTGCTGCCCATTGGGGTCGAACCAGCTGTTGGCCCCGCCGCGCCAGCGGCCGGCCAGGTCATTGTGCTGGAAATCTACCCCGCTGTCCATGCTGGCTACGACGATGCCGGATCCGTTGATTCCCATCTGCCACAAGGCAGGCGCACGGACGGCGTCGATATTCCACTCGACCGGCGCCGCCCCGGCCGCCATGACCTCGGGCAGATGGATGACCTCATCCAGTCGCACGCTGGCGACGCCGGGAAAAGAACGCAACAGCCGTTCGACCGCGGATGCGGGTACGTGCGCCGCCATGCCGTTGATTATCCATAGCTCGCGCACCTTGCGGGCCGAGTTGTTTTGTAAAAAATTTTTCAGCGGAGGCAGTTTCAGGGCCGCTTTGCTGCGCAAGGCCGAAACGAGCTTGCGCCGCCGAACGGACCGCAAGCGGTCGCGGTATGTACCGGCATCGACCCGATCGGCCAGGGTGATGATCACCGGGATCTCGGCATCGGGTGCGGCAGCGTTCAAGCGCGACTGCAGCCCTGGGGATAAGACCTCCGCGCCGGCGATTAGGACCGGTGATGGCGCCATTAAGAAAATCAGAAGAACGGTGCAGAAAAGCTTGCGCATGAGTATCGATCCTCAATGCAATTTCAGATCAAAGTCCGGTGAAAAGCAGATCAACACCGGACGAAAGACCTGCATCGGCATGGTTATGGCGATGCAGGTCTTCACCCCTAGCTGATTCTACTTCAGCTTTATAGCAAACGACTTAAAAACCGATTCTTCTGCGCAGCCCCAACAGGCCGAGCAGTCCGGAGCCAAGCAGCAGCAAGGCCGGCGGAACCGGCACGGCATTCAAGGTCACAGTGGCATAAATATCGGCCGTGCCGTCCGGTCCCTGCCACAGCCAGTTGAAGTGGTTCACATCGCTCAGGTCGACCGAAAAGTCGATACCTGAACTCGTGACGATACGCACCGGATCCATCCATTCAAGATTCCATCCCTGGAAGAAATTCCACAGGGCGGAGAAGCCCACGGACGAACCGCCGATGCTTTGGACCAGATCCGGGCTGTCGAAGTCGACGAACGCCGTGACCCCGGCAGGTTGAAGATCGTCACGGTTGATCCATGACTCGGTGGTTCCGATGGTGGCGAAATAAAAAGAACCGGAGGTCTGCCCGACGTCCAGATCGAAGAAAATGTCGTCCAAATCGGGATTCATCTGGACAACATCCAGCCGGAGGGCAGCGTTGGTCGCCGAAGTATCGATCGAGGAGCCCGCGCCCATGTCGAAGACAAAGGCCAGGGCTTTCCCGTTGACCGCTACGCCTATGACGACCCATCCAAGCAGGATGAGCACCTTCAACGCTATTTTCATAGGTTTGCACCTCATCTGTTTTACTCTTGGTGAATGCTTCGAGATACGGCCATTAGCTTCTTTTCTTTCGCCCCAGGCCCACAAGGCTTATCAGACCGGAGCCCAGCAGCAAGAGCGAGCCGGGAATCGGCACTGCGTTTACTGAAACCGAGGTTCCCACCTCATTGAAAGACAGGCTTGCGAAAACTTCATCAAAATTGATGTCAAACCATGGTGAAATTGCACTCAACGCAAAATCAGCCGTACCGATGTCTTGCGCCAAAAAAGACAGTGTGCCGATATCGAGATCCTGATTTATAGCAAAGCCATTAGTGAAGTCGGGTGTTGAGAAATCAATTGTGGAGTCGGGATAAGCAGCCGCCGTGTCTATGTCGGCTCCCGGAGTAAGGCCCTGAAATGTCACCAGCGCAGGGTTGAAGGTGAAGCTCAGGGTTCCACCGAACAAACCGGCCGTGTCGGTATTGAGAATCAGGTCAAGATCAAATTGGTTGCCCACCAAAACAGAAGATCCTTGTACTGGAACCAGGCTGAGCGTAATTGCAGCCTGAACGCCATTGACCATGATGACTGAGAACAAAGCAATCGAGACTAAAAAAAGCATCTTTTTCATATTAAGCTCCTTTTGATTGATTTATGACCTAAAACAGAAGTGCTTCAGAACTATTCTATCGGACAATCCGCTCTTCCATAGTTACGCTCCAGAAGAGCTCTATCCACCAGATTAACTCTATTGTCTTTGTTGATATCTCCAAGACAAGGAGTGCCCGGATCACAGACCAGCCCTTGATTGCGCTGAACGGTTACGCGATCCACCAGATTGACTCGCCCGTTGTGGTCCAGGTCGCCGGCGCAGGCCACGTCGTAGTAGGCCAGCATGCCTCCTGTAGTCGCCGCTCCGTTGTTGGTCAGGTTCAACATGGCATCGTGGATGGAATACTTTCCGTCCACGGTGGGCTCTAGAACTGCATCGACGGTTTTGCCGGCCGGCAGCTGAAAACCATACTGCTGTTTGCGGTAGGGAATGGAAACGCCCGTAGTAGTATTGCGATATGTGAACGGGTATCCATCTTCGGCCACGAGCTGCAGGTAGGTATTCAGAAACTGCGGCACATGGATGTCGTAGCCGGCATTGAGAGACCGTACCAGCACCTTTTCATAGGGTTCAACGAAAATCACAGGATTCAGCCCGCCTCCGTCTGACGCCGTCGGATCGTAGGCCTTGCCGTTGATCAGGTAGTATTTGGGATCGCGATGTACGCTGCTGGTGATGACGCCGCCCGTCCCATAGGTCCCGCCGGACACGGCGGCATGGATCGCGGGGTCGATTTCGCTGTAAACCAGGATGAGTTCCTTTGTGTAGGGTACGCCGGTATAGGCAACACCTCCGGCCGTGTCTTTCTTGATGGCCGCATACAGACCCATCTGAACCTGTTTGGCGGGATTGGTACCGCTCTGCAGCAGGTAGGTTCCGGCTTTGAAGTTGTTCCAGGTGTAGCTGCTCGTGGCGCCTGGGGCGGTTTCATGGGCGAAAGAGCGCACCCGCGAGGTTAAATCATTTCTCGCTCCCATGGAGGAGACGGTGTTGCTCAGACCGGACGTCCAGACCGGGCCGCCGGCCGGCGCCAGGATCTGTCCCAGGATCGAAAGGGACACCGGTTCGGGCAGGTTGTTGGTCAGGTTGATCGTCACCGAGGTTTCGCCCGGCGGGACCACCAGCGGGTCGCCGGGCACCTTCACGATCCCGTCGCCCGGGGTGATCACGCCGCCGACATCGGTGGCGTCGAGGGCGAATCCCCACATGTCGATAACGGCCGCATCCGGCATGGTCAAGGTCGTTGGCCCGGCGGTCATGTTGAAGGTGACCGCCGCCGCGGAGCCCGCCCAAATGCCCAGGATCACCAGGCAAAGGAGGGCCCCCATAAATGATTTGCTCTTTTTGTTGTCCATAATGGTTTCCCCCTTTCGCTATCGTATGGGTACCGTGGGATGCTCGAGAACCACGAAGGTCAGCGAGCCGCCCGGGAAGACGTCGTTGCTGGTCAACTCCTTTTCGCTGTGGGAGTGCCAGGGGAACAGGAACCCGCCGCCCGTATTGAGGCCGGGGTGCCCGGGGGGCAGATCGCCCATGCCGCCAAGGAACGGGCTGCCGCTCCAGAACTGCCCGAAGGCCAGGTCGTCGCGCTCGGCCAGAATCACCGGAAAAGGCTGACCGTGGTCGGGGTAGTTCACGCCGTCCGGCGTGTATTCATATCCTACGATCGGCTGGTCTGCGGGCAGAGTGCTGTCAGGCGCATGGCCGTACGGATCCCAGCCCAGGTCCGCGCCGGTCCATTCCCAGATCATGTCCGCTGTCTGCCCGGGCGTGAACTGGATGGTCGAGAGCTTGTAGCCCAGGTCCGGCCCTGCCGTTCCACCGCTGGTGAGCAGGCGGCCGTCTTCGGCAATCACCAGAGGATCCTGACCGTGATAGTGCATGGGGTGCAGTTGCAGCCCGGCTCCGATCACGCGGATGAGCACTTTCTCGAAGGGATGGGTGCGCGGCACGCAGTTGTACGGCTGGGTGGGGAACCAGGGCACGCCCGGCGGCTGCAGCAAGTCCGGAAAGGCGCGGCCGTTGACGAACCAGTGGACCGGAAACCAGTCGGTCATGTCGACCTGGGCGATTTGACCGGCTTCCACCATGTCGTGAATTTTGATATCGATTTCGGTTAACAGGTACAGGTACTCATGGTGATAGGCCGTGCCGGCGTGGTTATAGGCGTAGTGGATCTGGTCGGTGTAGGGCCGGCCGTCGGCATGTGAAGCCATGCTGGACCGTACGATAAGCGCGCCCACCAGGCCCATTTCGACCTGCAGGTCGGGCCGGGTGCCGCTTCGGTAAAGATAGGTTCCCGGTTGCGCGGCGGTAAAGCGGTAAGTCACCAGACCTCCGTTGGATGCCGCCTCGCGCGTCAGGGCGCCGGCGACGCCGCCGCTGGCCGTGACCGCGTGGCCGGGAAAGACGATGGATACGTTCTGGCCGTGGGCCACGGGCAGTTGATTGGTCAAGTTGATGGTGACATTGGCGCCCTGGTTGACGATCAGGGTGGGCCCGGGATACTGCATGCGTCCCCCGCCGTTGGCGTAACCCCACATGACGATGCTGTCGCCGTCCGGGGAGCTGATGTAGTCCTGCCTGGCCACGAGGTTAAAGACAGGATTTTGGCTGGTATCTGAGATCCCGTCCACGACCGCCTGCGCCGGCGCGCCCCACAGCATAAGCATGGCCAGGATCCCAACAATGAGACCGCCGCTTCGTTTCAAACCTGAGTTCATGGTATGCCTCCTCATTGTTAGTTGATCACGATTTCGGTCATCAGGCCGCCGCGTTCTTCAGCCTTGTTGCTGAGAAACTGCAGGTTGGTCGTGTACAGAAAATAGGTGCCGCTAAGAACGCCGGTGGTGTCGATGATGACATCGAAGGCCTGCCCGCCGCCGACATTCAGCACGCTGACTTCGTACGAGGTGTCTTTGGGGTTCGGGCCCGGGCCACGCAACAGTTCGGCGCCGCGGCCGACCACGCGCATGGGAACGCCCAGGGTGGTGGCGATTGAAATGATGTCCGTCGTGGAGACGTTGCTGATCCGCAGGGAAATCTTGTCCCCGCTGTTCGCTTGGATCAAGGCGTTCATGCGCTGGGCGACATAGTCTGTACCGTAGTAATCTCCTGCTCTATTGACCATATCGCCGTCGGCGGTGCTCAGGTCATTGTCGCTGGTATTGACGGTGTCCGGATAGCCGCGGCCGTTGATCATGAAGTAGTCATCTTTCATCTCCGCGAACGGCAGGGGCTGGACGGCCAGATGCTTGTTGTGGAAATTGGAGTCGAACGAGGTCATCTGAATGGGGTAAGTCACATCGTAGTAAGTGGAGCCGTCGCCGTCATTGTAAACATACTGGAAGCCGGCTTGATGAATGAAGCCCTTCAGGCTGGTCCCGGCCGGCAGGTCGTTCTGGCGCGGGGTCACCCACAGATTGCCGATCATGCCCATCTGCATGTGCTCGGTGGCTTCCACGTGGCAATGGTAGAAAAAAGTGCCTTCCTTGGCGGCCAAGTAATAGAAGGGCATCGTCGCCAGCATGTTGGAGGCCGGAGACACCTCGGGCACGCCGTCGAAGACCGAGGCGGCATTGATGAAACCGTGCCAATGGACCGAGTGGGCGTCGAACAGGTCCGGCCGCATAACCATGCCCACATTGGTCAGGCTTAGATAAAGCTCCTGGTCCTGCTTCAATTGGATGGTGGGGGCCGGAAACAGGGCCCGGCCGGTGAAGCTGGGGACGAGGTCGGTCACCGCCATGGCGGGGGGCACCTCGGCAAAGCTGAAGATGTACTGCAGTTCACCGTCGGCCATGCGCGTAAATCCATCGCCCGACGCCAAGTGGGTGCAAATGACGTTGGGGTCCTCCGATATGCCGTCGCCGTTTGTATCCGTCGGGCACTGGACCAGGACGCCGGCCCCGGACGATGCAGCACCCAGGATGACGAGCAGCAGCGATAAGGCGTATCTCAAGTATCGCTTCCGTGCTTTCATGTTTTTTCCTCCATTTATGGAAGTTATAAATTTTTTCTTTCCCCCGCCGATGCTTGCTTCGGCGGGGGAAAGATTTCGATTGCGGCTTAGGGGCAGGTGGTTCCGTAGACAGCTCTGAGTGCGGCCAAATCACTCAGATTGACAACACCGTCACCATTTATATCTCCTGTGCACGGCTGACCTGCCTGGCATTGTTTTCCATAGTTGGCCCTTAACAGGACCATATCTGCCAAATTGATAAAACCGTCGCCGTTCAGGTCTGCCGGACAGATAGCTGCAGGAGCCGCTGCCGCGACATACTCGTCGGCACCGATATCAACCAAGGCGGGCCGCGTATCGTTGTCGATGTCCATATCGAGCAGGTCGTCCAACGCTGCCGGCGTAAAGGCTTCGTTCGTACCCGCATCGATCGCCGGTGAACCCCCGGTGCCGCCAGTGAGGTGGTAATCACCGAAGAGCTGGCCGTTTGACGGATTCCACAGAGTCAGCGGGCTGAAGCGCAGGTCGATGAAGTTGCCGCCCTCGTCCACGGCCGCGGCCACACTGAAATTCACCGTGGCTTCGGGCATTCCGAAGATGTAGCCCAGGCCGCCGTTGAAGTACTCGTACACGAAATGCGGATCGCCGCTGATGTTGCCATCCATGCTGGTGGTCAGCAGGCAGAAGCGCGGGGCAAGCGCCCCGGCCCCGGGAGGCAGGACCGCCAGATCATTGTAGGGAACAGGACTGGCCAGGAGCGTTCCTGTGTTGCCGGCCAGATCGAGCTCAAAGTAGAACGACCGGTTGTGCCAGATGATGTTGTTGACCAGCTGCGGGTTGCTGAAGCCCCTGTAGAATGGACCGGTAGCACCGCCGGACACCAGGCCGTTGATCAGGGCGGCCAGTCCGGCACTGTGCGAGCGGCTCACCACACCGGCGGGCTGCGGTGTCGATTGGCCGGGGGTGAAGCCGGCCTGTGCTTCGAAGGCCAGGCCCGCCGTGGCGCTGCTGTCGTTGTTGGCGATGGTGTTGTGGATGATACTGGGCCGGGCCGCGTCCTGCATTGAAATGCCGCCGCCGGCCAGACCCGCGACATTATTGACAATGATGTTGTTGACGATATCCACAGTGTGCCAGTTGAGCGGGTTGGCTTCGTACTGCTCGATATCCTGCCCGTTGATATTGACCAGGCGGATGCCGCCGCCGTCACCGGCGCCAGCCAGGTTGCCCTGGATCAGGTTGGAGTCGATCACCACCGAACCCGAGCCTTCGGTCAACCCCACGCCTCCCGGAGGAGATTCGCCGCTGATGGAAATGCCGCCGCCGGAGACGCTGGTGCCCTGGTTGAAGCTCTGGTTAAAGATGATGGTGTTGTCGACAATGCGGCCATTGTCGCTAAGGCCCAGGTGGCCGATACCGCCGCCGGAGCCGATGGAAAAGTTGCCGCAGATATAGTTATCGGTGATGGCATAGTTGTCGGTGCCGTTGTAGAGCGAAATGCCGCCCCCGGCGCCGACCCCCGTCGTGCCGTTCTGAGTCACCTGGTTGTGGTGGATCAGGATGTTGTCATTGACGTTGTCGACCAAATCGACATTGTTGATAAAGGGGTGCCCGGAGCGGATGCCGCCGCCGAACACGCCGGAGTTGCCGCTGACCCGGTTGTTGCTGATTTCAACATGCTGGGCATAGCCGTTGAGCACCACGCCGCCGCCCAGGGTGGAGCCTGTGACGGTGAAGCCGTCGATGCGAGGCCGCGGGTTGGGCGTGAACTTGTTCGGTCCGCTGCCGTCCGGGTTGCTGGCCAGGACCACGATTCCGGCGCCTTCCTCGGTGAACAGGGCTTGAGGCTCAAACAGGCCGAAGCCGGGATCCTGGAAGGGCAGCAGATCTATGACGCCGGTGTTAATCAGGCTGTCGATCTTCTGGCGCCAGGCAAGGAGTTTCTCACCCGGTGCGTTAAGGGCGCTGATTATGGTGGATGGGGCGCCTGAACCCTGCAGCTGCACATCCTTCCACAGGATCAGCATTTCCGGGTAGTATCCGGGCGCCACCAGGATGAGGCTCCCGGGCCGCGCCAGGTCGATGGCATCTTGGATCGGTGTCGCGTTGGGGTTGCTGCTGGGACTGACTTCGACCACTCCGCCTCCAGTGGGACCGATGACCACCGATACGCCCATGATCGTAGACAGGCCCGTGTCGCCTCGTGTCACTGAAAGCTGGTAGGTGCCGGGCGGTGTGCCGGCCGGGACGGTACCGGTAATCACCCCATTATTCCAGATAACGTTCTGCAAGGCGATGTTGCCGATTCTGACCGAGCTGCCGGACTGGAAGGTGCCGAAGCCGAAGTCGCGCGGAATCGTCTTGCGGGGGTCGCCGCCGAGGCTGAAAGCCGGGTTGGGCACTTCGGTCATACCCAGCGACGTAATTTGCAGGGTGCGATTCTGAGTGGTCATATCGATGTAGGGGCCGTTGCCGCCCGAGCGTTTGGCCGAGAAGATCACCGGCGTGCCGTCGCCGAACTCGCAGTCCAGCGGGAACTGGTTCTGGCCGGCAAAGGCCGCCACCGGAACGACCGGGGTGTCAAGATAGGTGATTGCCCCCGGCATGTACTGGAAGGTGTAGCAGAACTGGCTGTATTGGGGATTGAATTGCGGATCGATGATCATCTGGTCTCGTGTCGGCGAGCCCGGCCGGGTATCGAGGATCGGACCAGGGTCGTTCATGCAGCCCACCAGCATGGCCGGGGAGAATCCGCTGGCATTGGGCACGTTGGCCGTGTAGGTGGAGGGTACCAGCAGGTTGTAATTGCCGTATTGATCGGAATAAACGCGCGTGATCTCCTTGCCGGTCCAGTCGCGGAAAGCCACGGGCATGAACGGCGGAGCGTATTTTTCGCCGAAATTGGGGTTGTTGGGATCGAATTCGTTGGCCAGATCGTCCAGAATGAAGCCCTTGATGCGGGCCGACGGCGGCACTGCGGTGAAGAGGAAGAAATCCGCGGCTGTGTTGGCGGTCTGGACCACCTGGACGTGCTTGCGGTTGCAATCGCTGAGCACCACCGGATTGCTGGCCGGATTGAAACCCGGCTTGTAGTCCTTGTCGCCCGGATCGTAATAGGGATGTCTTACCCCCGGGAAGAGGGACAAATATTCCGGAACATTGTAGGAATCCCCGACGCAGACCGGCGGCAGCAGCAGCTCGCTGGGCGTGAACTCATCGCCGAAATCCACATTCTTGTCCTGGGACTTGACCACATCGTAAATCCGATGCCGGCCGACTTCCACGATGTAGAATCCCGAATCAATGCCGGAGAAGGCATACCCGCCGTCGAACACCGCCGGGCGGACCTGGTTGAAGTTGCGCAGCCCGTCGTAGCATTTGCCGCTGTAATAGAAGGGATCATTTGGATCGCCCGGGCAGCCGGTGGGCACTTCGTCGTCCCAGCTGTCGGAGTAGGTGATCTGGATGGCGTCGCCCATGTCGAATATGGTATCGCCGTTTTGGTCAAAATCCTCGGGGCCGCGGGTCCCGGGACAGGGGGTGTTGCCCTGGCAGTACCAGTCGAAAGGATAGTTGTCGACATCCGCCAGCTGCACGCCTGCGGGTGTGTTGATGTCATCGATTTGCCCGTCGCCCTCGGCATCCCGGTACAGGTTCAGCTGGATGCGCGGGATGCCAGGCTGCCACAGTTCACCGAAATTTAATTGCGGATCGTTTTCGGCGCGCGTGGTGTCGTAGAAAACGATGCCGGAGATGCCGCCGTTGGGGAAAGGATCGTTGACGGGATCGTAAACGCGTTTGCCCCAGTCGATGACGTTGGTCTGCCCGAGAAAGGTCTGGATGCCCAGCGAGAGCAAATCCTCACCGGGGATGGAGGTTTCCGTCCAGAAAAGTCCCCCGTCCGCCTGCACCTGGGGATTGAGACGGTTAAAGGAGGGCATTTCCCAGCCCATATCCGCTGGGACGGGTCCGCCGGCGTCCACCACAACGGTTGCCCCGGTGGCTGTGAAGCGGGCAAAATCGACTTCCGCCACCAGCCAGCTGAAAAAGGGGAATACCTTGTTGAAGGCGTATGCACCCGTGCTGTCGGTGGTCGTATTGTCATAAACGGTCCCATCGCGGAAGCGCAGTTGGACCAACTGTTCCGGCAGACCGAGCTCACCGTCGTCACGGAACCCGTTGCTGTTGCTATCATAAAACACCGATCCTTGCAGATGCCCGAACCAGTCAAAATAGCCCACATCGCCCAGCGCAAGGGTCGCCGGCGCCGGATTGGGCACCACCACCTGTTTCAGGCCGATGACGCGCAGCAGGTTTTTATCCCACAGCACGAGCTCGTAATTTCCGGGCGGGACATTGGGGATGCTGAAAGTGCTGTCATTCGGGTTGGCCGGAGCGGCCCAGACACCGCGGCCGATGCCCACCGACAGATCGTTCAAGCCGATCCAGGCTTCGGGAACGGGGTTCCCATTGTACCATGTGTACACAGGCGGGCGCGACAGGTGATTGTTGACGGCCCGGCCCGTAATGGTGGTTGCACCGTTGAGCACCGAAGTATCGTTCATTCGCTTGACAAAACCTGCGAAGACATGCTGACCCGGAGGTCCGAATTCCGTAAAAAAAGGCGGTTCGTTGGCTTTGACCCAGGCATCGATGGTTGTCGTGCCTTCGATGGTGGTGGTTTGCTGCCAGCCCTGTCCGGCCGGCGGCGTTATCACGATGCCGTATTTGCCCGGGGCCAGGTTTTTGATGATGGCAAAACCGTCCGAATCGGTGATGACGGTGCCGCTGCCCAGAACACCCACATCCGGGGAGCCGTCGCCGTCCACATCGCAGAGGCTGTTTCCGCTGCCCGGATTCTGGCCCGCGGCATCACAGGTGCGCAGATAGGTCGTCAGGAACGGATTGCCGAAAGCATCCGTGAACTGCTGCCCGCCGACCACGCCGTAGCGGCCGCCGGCATCGAACACCTTCACGTCGAATCCCGCCAGTCCCTGTTCTTCGGGCAGGTCGGGCGCGTTGTTGATCGGGAAGTTGTCATGAAATACGAAGATGGAAATCTGCGCCGTAGGGACCGGGTGCGGGTTGACCGTGACGGTCACATTGGTTTGCCCGGCAGCCACCGGTGCGCCTCCCATCGTATATCCTCCGGGATAGGGCAGGATGGATACGAAGTAACGCTTGGTCGAGGGAACACTGATTTCGACCGGATTCCTGGTCCCTGAGCCCTTGGCGACAACCGGCATGTAGCTTTTATGAAAATTAAGCCCCAGGACATCGGTGTCCGGGGCCGGGTTGGCCGGGTCCACCGGGTAGGTTACATCTTCTTCCACCAGGTAGTCAAAACCGGCAAGGATGGGGTTGCCGTTCTGATCGACCACATTGAGGAAGAAGGCCGACGCAGTGCCCTGCAACATCAACAAAAGCACCGGAATCATCAGGGCAAACAATAGCTTGCCGGCACCAGTTTTCCTCTTTTTCATCACCTGGATAACTTTTTGCATGCTATTTCCTCCTTTTCTTGCGAAAGCATCATATGGAGAAAAGCTCCGTCGTTGCCCTCAACAAATGGTCTTGCATGGTTGCAATCATTCTTTTTTGCCGTTTTTAGAGGCAGAGCGCCGGGCTATAAGTTGATAAAGGATGTTTTCCTGTAATTGCGTCAATTCGTTAAATGCCAATCCGCAGAGCCGGACATTCAAGCCGCGGAAAGAACCCTCTTCCATCAGGCTTTGTATGTCATAGGCGACCTGGCAGCTGACATCTGCGATCAGAATCTGGCTGCAATTGCCGCCGATGATAGTAAGCCGCTGCCATTGGTCTGCTCTGCCGATTTCCGATACATATTGCAGCTGCAGGCCGCCGGCGCCGGCATTTTGGACGAATGCCAGCATGTCCGTGTTGCGGCCGATGGCTACGAATTCGCCGTTATTCAAGCGATAACGGGGATGTTTCCGTCTATCCACTTCCATGAATGCCTTCAATTTAAATTCAAGAAGAAGACTTTGTCCGCCCTCAGAAAAAAACGAAGCAGTGCAGTGAATTGAGCACACGGGGGAACACAAAAAGAGATGCGGGGGCTTATAGTACCGGGGAAGTTGGAACTTGAGCAGGTGAACCAGTTCATTCAGAATTATTGCTAACGGAAATGCTTGCAATAGAGGTGCCATATTCGATTTCCGTGTAAATCCGGGCAATACGGCAGGGCCCGTGCCATCTGCGACGGTTTGGATGCCCCGGAAGCGTCTAAAGGGCTACCATTTTGGGAGGGGAGGGTCGAAGAAGATGTTGGAATAACGGGAATCTACAGAAAACATCCCAAATTGGGACCGGGTCATTTCGGTAGTCCCGCGGGTTGATGGATTTGGCGTTAGGGAAACACTCCCTTAAGCAGAGGTTCGCTGAATGACAAAAGGGCTGCTTTTGCACATTGCTTCACGCGCACGTACATCCGGACCCGGTACCCTCAAGGGTGATAGAAGCAATGGCGGTGCATGCTAACTTACACCGTAGCCGGCAAGCTTGCGGCGCAAGGTGTTAATGCCGATATCCAGCGCGCGGGCGCATTCGGCTTTGTTGTTGTTGCGCATGCGGTAGACTTTTAAGATGTGCTCCTTTTCCAGCTGCGCCAGGGTAGGTAATGCCGCTGATGATTCCCTGGCCGATGCCGGATTGTGAGGCGTTTTCTGAAGTTGGGGCGGCAGGCAGGCGATATGGATCGGTTGGCCCTGGGCCAGGCTGACGGCCGACTTGATTATCGATTTCAACTCGCGGATATTGCCGGGGTAATCGTAAGCCATCAAGAAACCCATGGTCTCGGGCTCCAATTCAGCCCCGCCGGGACCGCAAAACTCTTTCAAAAAACCATCGATTAACAAGGGAATATCGTCTTTTCTCTCCCGCAGGTGCGGCAAGTGCACCCAGCCGCCGCTCAAGCGATAGAAAAGATCTTTGCGGAACTGGTTTTTGCTCATCATCCGGTCCAGATCCTTATTGGTCGCCGCGATAATCCGCACATCGACTTTGCGCGGACGGTTGGTGCCGATTTTGATGAATTCGCCGTCTTGCAATACACGCAGCAAGCGGCCCTGAAGTTCCAAAGGCAGATTGCCGATCTCGTCCAAAAACAGGGTACCCTTATGGGTGCTTTCCAGAAACCCGGCCCGATCCTGGTCGGCTCCGGTAAAGGCGCCCTTGGCATGTCCGAAGAATTGATCATCGAACAGCGTTTCGGACAGCGCATCCATGTTAATGGGTGTGAACGGGTAATCGCAACGCGGGCTGGCAGTGTGAACGGCCCGGGCGAGCAACTCTTTACCGGTGCCGGTTTCCCCCGTGATCAGGACCGGAGAATCGCTGCCTGCGTGCAGTTCGGCCACCTTCAAAATCTTTAGCATGTGGGCATTGCGGGTTTTAATGGCCGCGAACGCCTCGGGATTGCTCAATGCAGGTATCGAGCGTTTTTGATCGACGCTCAGGATGTCGCGCAAGCGCTTGCGCTCCAGGGCGCGGTTGATGGAAGAAAGCAGGTTCTCCTTGGATACCGGTTTGACCAGGTAATCGTAAGCGCCCTTTTTCAAGCATTCGACGGCCGTGCGGGCCTCATCCAGCGCGGTGATCATGATGCACTCGGTGCTGGGGTGGGTCTTCTTGAAAAATTCCAAAAGCTCGATCCCGCTCATGGCCGGCATGGTGATGTCGATCAGAGCCACATCGAAAGACTCCCCATTTTCGAGCGCGGATGCAGCAGCGTGCGGGTCTGATTCAGTGCGGATGCCCTTAAAGCCGGAGGTGATCAATCCCCGGCGGATACTTTCAAGGAAATCGGATTCATCGTCCACCACGAGTATTTTGTTTTTCATTTTATATCCCGGCGTTCACTGGGTTTGTTGAGTTTGTTGGGTTTGTTGAGTTTGTTGAGTTTGTTGGGTTTGCTGAGTTTTATTGGGTTTGATGGGGTTGCCCCCGAACCTGCTTCCGCCGGTCCTTGTCCGGCAGAACAATTGTAAAGGTGCTGCCGACATCCGGCTGGCTCTCTACTTCGATGCGCCCACCCAGGGTCTGGATCAGGTTGTGACATACATACAGACCCAAGCCGGTTCCTTCACTGGGCGATTTGGTGGTAAAGAAAGGATCGAAGACTCTGCGCATCGTTTTCGGGTCCATGCCGCAGCCGTTGTCGGCTACCCTGATGATCGTATGTTCCTTCCATGAATGGCCTGGGGCCGCGCTCAACTTTACATAGGAATCATTTTTATCGGCCGCTTGCACTGCGTTGACAATCAAATTGAGCAAGACCTGCTCCAATGAGTATTCATCCACATAGATCGCCTCTATCTTTTCTGAAATATCGAAAGTGAAGGATTTTACGCCCTTTTTGATCTGGCTGCGGCAAATGGAAAGTACTTTTTCCACCACTGAAGCCAAATCGATCCATGTTTTGCGCCGCTCGCCGTTGTTTTGCGAGAACTCCCTGAGGTTGGCGACAAAATTGCTTATTCGGCTGGCACCGTGCTCGATATTGTCCACGAGTTTAAAGACATCCTTGCGGAATTCGGGATAAGTCATGTGAAACAGTTCCAAATCATTTTGATGCTCGGCGTATTGATCGGAGATGCGGGTCAGCTCTTCCAGATAGTCTCTTAATATCGGTATGTTGAAAGTGACAAAGCTGTTGGGATTGTTGATTTCATGGGCGATGCTGGACACCAGTATGCCCAGCGAAGCCATTTTTTCGCTTCGGATCAACTGCTGTTCCAGACGTTTCTGCTCGGTGATATCGGTAATTCGAATGATCGCCCCGCCGGCCTCCTGTTCTTTTTCGGATACCGGGTAAATGGAAACTTGCTCCAGACCTTCTCCATCTTTCATGAATGGGCGTTCAAAGGTCAGTACTTCGCCTTTGGCAACGCTTTCGGGAACCCTGCATGCAGCGCATGCCCCGATTCTGTTCGCGCAGGCGACCTGGCGGCAGTTCCGGCCGATTGCGTTTTCGGCCGTAACGCCGAATATCTCCATGGCCGTGCGATTGAGCATCCTGATGTGCAGATCGTTGTCGACCAGCATCAAGGCATCCTGAATGCCGTCAATCACGGTTTGCAGTGTATTACGGCTTTTGCGCAGGCGTTCCTCGGCGCGCCGTCGTTCTTCCACCTCACACTGCAAGTCCGTATTGATTCGGGACAACGCCAGGGTGCGTTCTTGAACACGCTTTTCCAACTCACTGTAGGCAGTCTTTAAGGCATCTTCCGCGCGCATGCGCTGGACGGCTGTGCCGATTTGCATGGCGGCCGTTTCAATCACTTCCAGCATGTCTCTGGTCAAAAGACCGGGCTTGCGATCGGCGATCTGAATCAAGCCAAGGATCTGATCCCCTATTCGAATCGGTATCAGGCCCAGCGCGCGCTGCTCTCTCAGAAAACAGCCTTTCTCTGCACATGTCGGTATGGATTGAAATTCTTCCGGACCGCATGTCGGAATAACAAAAGACCCATAGGTGGTGGTGGCCGGGAGCTCGTTTTGGAGTTGATTGCGCAGGATCTGTGCGCAAATGGATCGATTGGATGCCAGGGCCAAGGGCCTGTTCAGATCGCATGCACCGTTTAGCATATCTCCGCGGGCTTGCATCGCGGCATATCCGGTATCGTCCAAGATACGGACTGCGCATGACCGGAAGCCGGTCTTGGATAGAATGGCGGATATGAATTCGCCGAGCATCTTGTGGATATCAGTGTGACGGTTGGCAATTTGAAGGAATTCGTAAGAGGCTTGCAGCTTTTCGAACAAGCCCCTGAATTGTTCTTCACTGCATTGCAGCCGTTGATTGACCTCATTTAAGGCGGAATACCCCTGCCTGCGCCGGCGCTCGTACCGATGAACGGTAAAGCCCACCAGCAGGGTCATGGCCAGGCAGAAGAGAATCAGGCCGATATGCGTATAGTGGTAGTGCATCCGTTCGCTGGCGATTGACTGTAAGATGCCGGTTTCGATCCGATTAAGGTTGTTTAAAAAGGCATCGAAATAGAGATCGTAAGAATACTTAAGTTCGCCGATTTCCTGTGGTGAATTCGGGGGGGCTTGCTGTGCGAAATAATTTTTGAGAGCGTCCAAATGCTTTTGGATTTCCATGATGGGATCGGCGGGCTCATCCGGCTGGCCGTCGGAGAGGGTCCATTTGATCAAGTCAAGTTGTCTGGTGTTCACTAAATTTTGCAGATACCATATGGCCTGGTCGAGATACAGCCATGGATTTGGATTGTCAATATCGGCCCTGCCGTGCAGGATATCGCTTATTTCATGCTGTGCCGCGCCGGCTTCCAGGCGGACTTCTCTGACCGCCGCCAGCAAAGGCGAGGTCATGCGATTAAGCCGCTCGCCATTGTAATACCCGTAAAAGATCAAGGCCTGCATGACTACGCCGGCCAAAATGATCAGACTGTAAATACGCTTGAGAGAGATGTCCTGCGGCTGCTTGAGTGCGCCTGGGCTGGCCGCTATGGGGGAAGAATTCCGCCTTAAATGCTTCCGGATGGCTGTGCGCTCGGAATAAAAAAGCTTTTTTGCATTGACCGTGCAAACGCTTTCCTTAAACTTCATCTGCCCTCGCTGCCTTAAAATAATGTCGTGGTATCTATTATAAGCTGTACTAGAAGGCCGGTTATAAAATTTGCTGGAATGAAAGCGAGCTTCGGCTTCAGCTGGAATACATGACTCCTGGGGAACGGTTTTGAATCTTTCAATTGGCAGTTGGACCTGATTCAGGTCATCGAATGCTGCATTGCTACCATTTCGGCCGGGCTGTTAGTATGGGTGAAATCACCCATTTTTCAGAACTGGATAACCCACCCTATTTTTGAAAATATTATAAATACAGATGCTTAAAACATATGGGGCATAATGCTTACAATTTCACTCCGGAATATATGTTGCCAAGTTCGCATACGTATTGGTATGTACCATTTACTTCACCATCATTCCTTCGGCGGTTCCGTTCCATCTTCTCCCACCAGAGGCAGGCTTCTTCCATATCTCGAGTCTAACGTGGCGATGTAAATCGAGGGGCGGAGCTACATTTAAATTTATGTAATGCTCCTGAAAGGACGAGCCACACGTTGCGCAGCGGCCGAATTGCATAGTGACCCTGGAAGGCTATTATAGAAATTTGATGGGCCGCAAAACTCTGCTGGATTTTCCCCAGGAACGACTTTCCGGTTACACGGGGGGACTTTTTTTGCCTATTTTTACATCATAATGTAAGTCGACTGCCATCATCATAAAAAACATGCTTAAACGCACCCAAATCCAAATTGAATCCGAAGAGCTTCACTGGTTGAAGCAACATGCCCTGGGCCGGAACGTTTCCATGTCTCAAATCATCCGCGAATGCATCGCTTTCTATCGTACGCATATAGAAAAGGCAAAGCTGTTGAATTCGAAAAAAGAGAAAGCGCTTACGGTGGTCGGTAGTTTCTCTTCGAAAAAAGGCCCGGAACGTTGATAAGTAATGAACAATAGGCCCGAATGTACCAAGCCAAGGCTTCAGCCGTCGTATGATGGAACATAAAAAACGGACTCCGGCTCAAGGTTCGAAAGTTTTCGCACAGGAAAACATCTTTATCGATACGTCTGCCTTCTACGCCTTGATGGACCGCTCCGATCGCTACCATGAGTTCGCCAAAGCCCAATGGCCGGCGCTGCTCGAAGATGAAATCATCCTGCAAACATCCAATTACACCGTCAATGAAACCCTTACGCTGCTTCAGTACCGCCTCGGATCGGAAGCCGCTATGCGCTGGTCCAGAGATGTTCTTGCGGTCATGCGGGTCCACTGGGTCAATGAAACCCTGCACCGCCAGGCCTACGAGCTGTGGTTGACCCTGGGCCGCCGCAATTTCAGCCTTGTGGATTGCGTCAGCTACATCACCATGCACCAGAACCAGATCGAAAAGGCCTTCTGCTTTAAAAACGGATATGCCCAGCAGGGATTCAAGCTGGTGCCGGAATCAAGAGAGTATCATTTCAAGGTTTTTCCAAATGCAGATTAGGCGAATAGCATGAAAATTTCTAGACTTGATATTGCACCAATAAGATGTGGCGGTTTGCTGTTGGCAATTTTAGCGTTTTTTACGATGGGACTGATTTATACCAATTCGCAAGCAAGTGATGAAACAACTATCTATACGGTTCAAAAAGCTATTCTGCCGGTCTGGATAAAAGATCAAAAAATCAGAGCGGGCTATTTATATTTCTATAATGATACAAGCAAAATAAGTGAGATAAAGAAATCAGGCCTAAATATGATAATTGTAAAAGCCTGGCAGTTTCATGAGAAACAAACTCATCAAACGCTGCTTCGGTTTAAGAGGTGGGGCGAAGCATGCTACAGGCATGATCTACACATGTTGGCTGCATATAATTGGCAACCCCAAGGAGTAGTGCTTGCGAAATTCAGACCGGCGGTATTCTCGGATGGTAGTGAAGCTACGTTTGTTTGTCCATTGGATAGGAACTTTTGGGAAATGCATATGTCGGAAATAGGGGGTCACATTGCCCAGCTATCTTTGAAGAAAGGATTGTCTATTGATGGAGTTTTGATAGATCTGGAGATGTATGGAACTGAAAAATTACCTAACAATCGCAGGAATTACTCGGATGAGACCTGCTATTGTGATGTATGTTTTTCGGATTATATAGCAGAAAAAAGTCTAAACTCGAATATAGTGGCCGTGGATAGAAGGTATAGAGCCAGCTTTCTTAAAAGAAACTCCTTGTATGAGGATTATCACGATTATATAGCCGGCATGCTGAACAATTATGCAAGACATTATAGGGCAGCATTACATTCAATAAACCCTCAATTATTTTTAGGCGTATATCCGTATACAACCCAGCCCAATTGGGTAATAGAAGGCATGGCTCGCGCTTTTGGTACCCCGGAAAATCCAGTATTGCTCTATGCAGTGGATACCTACTATAAAGGTGGATATAAGAATATACCGGAGCGATACGAAGAAAAACTGGAAGAATTGGGTATAAATGGACTCTATGTGCCAGGATATCTATTTCGAAAATATTCTAGTTCTATGATCAATGAAAATATTGTAAAATCCCTTGAAAAGTCCGATGGCTACTGGCTATTTAAGATACCTCAGTTGTGGTATAATTATACAGATAAGAATGAAAAGCTGGCAAATGGTTCTCAGAGGGAATACTGGGATTCTATTTGCGATGCAAACAAAAAATCAGGCAAAGATCCGATAGAAATAAATACTACACAATGAGTAATGATAATTCATTATTCATAGCCGTATGGGCATCGGTTATTTATACACTGGACGCGATTATAATTTTCATAATCCAGCGATTTACTAACTTGTCATTTGCAAGTGTCTAATGATGTTCGCAGCAAGAGAAGAAAAGAAACTTGATGTGTCGGCGCGTAGACCCAGCATCCTATATTTAGGTATTCTATTCCTTTCTATTATCTTTTCGCTTATCCTGAACCTATCAAATGAAGGAAATTCTGAACCCTCTGACTTCCGCCTCATCATTTATAACCTAATAATTATACTCATCGCTTTTAGCATACGAAAAACTGCAGAAAAGAAACCGTCAAATTATTTAAGTCCAGATGTAATTTTTACTGCTATTTATTCAGTTTTTCATTTCTTCTATATCTTTTTATATACATTTGGGGTCGTAGGTATTGATTGGGAGGTTTTCTGGAAGCCGGAAAAGGTAGTTCAGGCAACAATTTACAGTGTTATGTGTCTATCTATATTCTTATTCGCATACGAATTAACTGGGGCGGTTTTCAGGGCGAATGATGGATTGATAAGTCCTTACACAATAGATAACAAAATATTAGTTTCTTCAAAAATACTCCTTTTATTTTGTTTTTCTTTATTCTGGGGGTTTCTGCTTTATGTGGGTTTATCTGGAGGACTGAAAGAATATAGAGAAATTATAAGATTAGGAAACAATCCAGGTGGTCGTTTGTTTTGGTTTTCACAATATCTTGCTATGGTTGGGCTATGTATATACTGTGCTGGGAGCGGAATTCTATATCATAAAACAATGCACGGTAAAATCTTTTCCGTTTTGGTCTTCCTGTTTATCAGCTCTGTATTGTTGTTAGGTGATAGGGGAGGCTTCATATATTTAGCCATAGTGCCCGTTATGACTTATCACTACTTTCAAAATAGGATTAAACTATATGTCATGTGCATCTCAGTTCTGGTCACCTTTTTTATAATGGGATTTATCGGAATTACAAGAAGCGCGGCCGTGTTAGATTTACCGAAAGCAACAGAAGTTTATGAAAAAAAAGTCTCAGAGAACAATGTGATCATTCAAACAGGGCTTGAATTCGGTACAACATTGAAGACTGTCGTTATAGCCATTGCTTTAGTACCTTCAAAACACGACTACTGGTTAGGGAAATCCTATATTGATGCCTTTAAAATTGTCGTTCCAAACGTTATGCCTGGAGCAACTCGCATATCAAAAGGTTTAGCCGTGTGGCTCACAGAGTCTGCTTTTGGAAAATTGGACAATACTCATGGAAGGGGTGGATCAATTGCCATGGAGGCGTATATGAATTTTGGATTTTACGGAGGCGCTTTATCATTTCTCTTTGTTGGCTGGTTCTTTAGATTTATTTATGAGAGATACCTTAGTAAGCCTAATCTAATGAACGCTGTTGTATTGCTATCCGCCTCCAGCGGTTTAATGCTGTGGGTTAGAAACACAAGCAATGCAATGCCAAGAAACATCATATGGGCAATGGTTACATGCTGGATTTTAATTAACATGAGCAAATTATTTCGAGACTCACATCAAAATAAAAAGAGGCAAGATTCGTCAATCGGGGTGTAGGCACTCAAAGCCATCGGGGTGGTTCACACATTGGGATTGTTTCGTTCCCATAACAACCTGTCGCTAAGCACGAATGTTTTCTACGCATTCGTCGGAAATATCGGATATGCCGGTTTTACATGGCTAATTCTGATTGCTCTGACCAAAGTCGGCAGTGTGGGAGAGGTGGGTTTGTTTGCCATCGCCCAGGCGGTCGCTCTACCGGTGCAAATGTTTTACACATTTAAGCTGCGCACCGTACAAATTACTGACCATGCTTCACAATTTTTTGCGGCTGATTATTTGGGCATAAGTGTGTGCAGCGCCATTTGCAGTGCTGTCACTGCCACTTGCATCTCCCTGTTTATTTACCCATGGGAAGTTGTCCGGCTGGTGATCATTATCTCAGCAGGATACGGAATCATGATCATCAGAGAATTTTACCTGTCGATCATGCAGAAAAACGAGAGGATGGATCTGGTTGCCTTATCCAATATTTCCAACGGTCTTCTTTGCTTTATCGTTTTCGCCGGCACTTATACTGCGACTGAAAAACTTTGGTTGGCATTGGGATGGATGGCCGTTGCACGATTTGTGTTGTTGTTCCTCTTGGATCACCGGCTCTGCACTTTCTACATCAGAGATGAACCCAATTTAAATTTGCCTTATTGGAAAAGCAAGGAATTTTACCAACGCGCCGCCCGCCTCCTTAAAATCGGTGTTCCCATGGGCTGCGTCGCCCTGATGGGCACCTTATTTGTCAGTGTTCCACGCTTTGTCTTGGAAAGGCATAACGGCATGGAGGCTGTAGGATATTATGCCGCGTTATCTTCGGTCATCGTGATCCTCAACTTGTTCGCCACTTCTTTCGGCCAGGTGTTCGCGCCCGTTTTATCCAAACACTACATAGGGGATAAAAACAAATTCGTCGGGCTGTTTCTTCGATATCTTGCCATCAACACCCTATTTTCGATTGCGTGCCTGTATATTGTCCACCTGCATGGCCCGGTTATCCTTTCCCATCTGTTCAAGCCGGAATATGCATCCCACGCCGATGTTTTTACCTTGATTGTTTTGGCCGGCGGAATGCTCGCCCTGTTTTCAGCCTTTAACACTGGCATTTCCGCTCAACGTGCGTTTTCTGTACAATTTCCGATTTACGCTCTGTGTGTGGTTGTCATATCGGTCTTTGCCTTTAAATGGGTACCTTCTTTATCGCTCGAAGGGGCTGCGTGGGCCAGCGTATGTTGCTATGCGACCGGCATTATTCTCTGCGGCCTGGTGTTTATCAGCAACTTGAACTGTCATAAGGATGCTCCCATGTCGCTTTACGATGAAATACTGCTGGATTATCAGGCATCTTGTAAAAAACCTGGAGGATTTTTAAGTGTGATTGTCGCCATGCTGCAGATCGCCGGCTTCAGGGCTTCGGTCTTTTACCGGCTGGGGCATAGGCATTGGAAAAAGGGACATCGGATCCGGGCGGCCGTGTTCACAAGATTGATCCGTTTTTCATGTCATATGGACTTGGAAATTGCCGCTGAAATAAAGCCAGGTATTTGTTTCCCTCACACTTGGGGGATCGTAATCGGAGGACTTTGTAAGGTGGGGTCCAATTGCAAAATCATGCAGGGTGTGGGCCTGGGCGGAGCAGGCGGGAAAAAAAGAGAATGCGGTCAAAGCCAGCCGTGGGTGGGAGAAAACGTTCTTATCGGCGCCGGTGCCAAGATCATCGGTCCTGTAAGGATCGGCTCCGGGGCGCAGATCGGAGCCAACGCCGTAGTGGTCAAAGATGTGGATGAAAATGATGTAGTCATAGGGATCCCCGCAAGATCCATCAAAAAAGACAAATATATCCTGCTGAAAAGAAGAGAAAAAGTTAAGAGCACTATCCACTAGTGTAAACATGCCCCTGATGCCTATGCGGATTATCCATTTCGATTTTACCATCAATTTCGGCGGCGCACCCCAAGGTACAGTATACCTGGCGATGCGGTTGAACCAATTTTTGGATGTGCATATTCTCGATGCTTACGGTGCGTGCAAGGCGTACTGTGACAAAATCCGGGCTGCCGGTATTTCTTTGCACATTCTGGCGCCTCAGGCCAAACGGCATTACATCGGATTTAGCACCCGACCGTTCAAACGCATGGCCGCCGCCTTGCTGAGTCTTCCCGATCTATTGTCGCTGAGGCGATCTTTCATCAATAAGGTGGATGCCCTTAAACCTTCCGCGATTTGGGTGAACAATGAAAAATCACTTGTTTTTGCCGCTTCCTGCTTAAGGTTGAGGAACATCCCCCTAATCGTCTATCTGCGGAACTGGGCCACACCGGATCAAATCAGCTACCTTTTCCGCTGGCTGCTGAAAAACAAGGTGAACGCCATTATTGTTCATTCCAGAGCCACTTATACTCAAATCGTTCGAATGGGGATATCCGAAGGCAAAATCAGCTATGCTCCAAATGTGATCGATCCGCAGGAAGTTTCGGCCCTATCCAAAAGGCCACCGGACCTGCCCCTCCCCGGCATGCCGAAGCAGATTAAAATCCTTCTGCCGGCTGCACGCCCTGTGCATGAGAAAGGACACTTGACAGCCGTAAAAGCACTGAGCCGGATACGCAAAGCGGGTGTCGATGCGGTTCTCTGGTTCCCGGGGAAAATTGCTGCCGGCGTCGACGCAAGCTTTGTTCGTTTCCTCGATAGAAAAATCGCCGAACTCGGACTGCTGCATGTTGTAAAATACATTGGATGGCGCGACGACATGCCCGCTGTCATTAAATGCGCCGACATCATCATTCTGCCCACCCATACGGAAGGTTTCCCTAGGGTCGTATTGGAAGCCGCCATCTTGAGAAAGCCGGTGTGTGCCACGCCGGTGGGCGGTATCCCCGAGGTCATCGATCATGACCGCACCGGTCTGCTTTTCCCTGTTGATGACGACCATGCACTGGCCCGGCATATTCTGCGCCTGAGTGCGGATCCGGCTTATGGCCAAAAATTGGCGGATGCTGCTTTTGAGCGCGTGCTTAAAGACTATAGCCCCATCCGGAATACCGAGATAGTCAAAAGCGTTTTTTACAGCTGTTCAACTTTTCACCGCGCGACATGGGCGGAAAAGCTACCGGAGGGTCTGTGAAAAGTCCGCTGGTCAGCATCACAAGCGCCTTTTTCAATGCTGAAAGCACATTGGAAGAGGTGGTCAAATCGGTTGTGGCGCAAACCTACACGCATTGGGAGCTGGTTCTCCTGGACGACGGCTCTACCGACAACAGCTTTAAACTTGTCCAATCCATCTGCCACCCCCAGATAAAGGTCTACCGCAATGGGAAAAACCTGGGACGCGCAAGAAGCTTGAACAAATTAACAGCATTGTGCCAAGGCAAGTATATTGCCCGAATGGATGCGGACGACCTGTGCGCCCCTCTTCGAATAGAAAAGCAGGTCGAACTGCTTGAATCCAAACCCTGGATCGATCTTGCCGGAACAGGCATATGTTATCTGGATGGATGCGATCATCCGGTCGGCTATACTCAGGTGCCGCAGGACCACGAGCAGATATGTCGTCACCCCTCACGGACGTTCGGCCTATGCCATGGTTCAGTTCTAGGCCGCAAGGTATGGTTTGAACGGAACCGGTATGACGAGTCGCTCAAAATTGCCGTAGATTTCAACCTGTGGCTCAGAACCTATCAAAAGAGTGTTTTTTCAAACATCCCGGCTCCTTTGTATTTCTACAGGTTGGACAATTCCTTTCATATAAAGAAACTGACCTCCGCGCGTATGACCAGCGCCAGGTTTTTATTTCATTATTTCAGGTCCGTGAAAAACAATGGGGCCGCCCTCAAGGGATGTGCGGCACAATACCTCAAACTGATCATCACCATTACGGCATTCTTGAGCGGCCAGCGGGCAGCGCTCATGAAGAGAAGATATCTTCCCTGCAGCCGGAAGCAGAGAGACGCATTTCAAAATGAAATTAGAACAATCAAAGGGATTAAACTCGATCAGTTCGCGAAAAGTCCACCAGGCCGTCCTCCCGTCGTAGTGCGGAGGCCAGATGATTTGATCAGTATCTATCGAGTCCATCTTTCGTGAAAACGATGCGCGCACTTCACTTGGTAAAAACGTCAACGGGCGCAACTTGGGCACTGAGACAGATGCGCGAGTTGTGCAAACTCGGCGTTGAAGTGCATGCGGTCATACCGGATGAGGGCCCGCTTTCACGCGTTTACCGTGAAAACGGCATCCAGGTTCACCGGGTGAATTGTGATTTCCCACTCAATCACCCCTGGTTGCTTCCAGGAAGAATAAAGAGATTAAAGCGGCTGGTCGGCAAGGTTCAGCCCGATCTTATACACAGCCATTTCGTGGGAACCACGCTGATCTTGAGAATGGCCATGCGGGGAAAAATCAAGCCGCCTAGAATTTTTCAGGTTCCCGGCCCCTTGCATCTGGAGAAAACCTTTTTCCGCACGGCCGAGATTTCAACGGCCGGTCCAGGCGACTACTGGATCGCAACGTGTCGTGACACGCAAAAGCGTTATCTTGCGGCCGGTGTCGCGCCTCAAAGGGTTTTCATGTCTTATTACGGCTGCGATGTGGATGGATTCAGGCAGATTTCCGAGCGCGGAAAACTGCGCGCAGAATTAAATATCGGTCACGATACGCCACTCGTAGGCATGGTGGCTTACATGTATGCGCCGAAAAAATGGGCCGGGCAGATTCGCGGAATCAAGGGACATGAGGATTTGATCGATGCGATTGCCCTTGCGGCGGAGACGATCCCCGATATCAAGGTCGTCTTCATTGGCGGACCTTGGGACGGCGCGCACGCATACGAAAAAGCGATTCACAACTACGCACGACATAAGATTCCCGGGCGGGCCTATTTTTCGGGGACGCGCCATGATGTGGCGGAGCTTTATCCGGACTTCGATGTGGCCGTGCATCCATCCCATTCCGAAAATCTGGGCGGTGCGGCTGAATCATTGTTGATGGAGATCCCGACGATTGCCGCCAATGTCGGTGGTTTCCCGGATCTTGTCATACCTGGGCATACCGGGGCGCTGGTGGCCCCCCGACAGCCCGTCGAGCTGGCGCGTGCTATTGTCCACATGATGCGCAACCTTGAACAGGCCAGACAAATGGCAGTTCGGGGACGTGCCCGGGTCATAGCGGCCTGCGATGTTCGAGACACCGCCAAACAAGTGCTCGGCATCTACCGACAAGTGCTTTCAACTGCCTGATGGGATCTGATGATGACTTCTTTTTCAAGATCTTTGGCAGTCAAGCGTTGTTGCGATATTATGGGGGCCATGGCCGGGATCATGCTGTCGGCCCCGGTGATGTGCATCATAGGGGGCTTGATTGGGTGGAAAATGGGGCTTCCGGTGTTTTTCAAGCAAAGCCGACCCGGCAGGCTGACAAAACCTTTTCATCTATTTAAATTCCGCACAATGACCGGCCAGCCAGATCCTCAGTCCCGATGCCTGCCTGATGAGCAACGTCTGACGCGTCTGGGCAAGCACCTGCGAGCCTCCTCACTGGACGAATTGCCAGAGCTTTTCAATGTGATCAAGGGCGACATGAGCCTTGTGGGACCCCGCCCTTTGCTGATGCAATACCTGAAACGATATACGCCCGAACAGATGCGCCGTCACGAAATGAAACCGGGTCTGACCGGATGGGCTCAGGTCAACGGGCGCAATGCCATCGGGTGGGAGGAGAGATTCAAGCTGGATGTGTGGTATGTGGACCACTGGTCGTTGTGGTTGGATGTAAAGATCATACTGCTGACCATGAAACAGATTATCAGAAGAGAAGGCATCAACCATCCCGGAGAGGCAACCATGAGCGAATTCAATCCTGTACGTCATGGTTGTTTGACTCTACGGGCATCAAGAAAAGGATAGAATACGTGGCCGCACCCAAAGACATAGCCGTCTTCGGCGCCGGAGGCTTCGGGTTGGAAGTGGCTATGCTCATCGGCCATATCAATGCGAACCGGTCGCAATGGAAGTTGCTCGGCTTTTTTGATGACGGCAAGCATTCCAGTCACACCACCAACGGGCTGCCGTTGCTGGGCGGCTTAAATGAGCTGAATGCCTGGCCGGAGCCCCTGGCCGTAGCATTCGCCCTCGGCCTGCCCAAAACCAGGAAAATCGTGCTGGATAAAATATCCAACGCCAATTTATCTTTTCCTTCCCTCGTCCACCCATCGGTCATCATAGGCCCTCTTGAATATGTGCAGATCGGCGAAGGCACGATCATCTGTGCGGGCAACATCATCACCACCCATATTCATATAGGCAGGCATGTGATCATCAACTTGGCCTGTACGATCGGTCATGAAACGGCCATCGGCGATTATTGCTCCTTCATGCCGGCTTGCAATATTTCAGGAGAAGTCCGGATCGGACATTCATCCTACTGGGGAACCGGAGCCAAAGTCATCAACCGGAAAGTGATCGGGAATGAAACCATCATAGGCGCCGGTGCCGTGGTGATCACGGACATTCCGGACCGCGCGACCGCCGTCGGCGTGCCTGCCAGAATCATCAAACAAGAATCCGCCTGAACCTTGCAAACCCGAATTTTGAAAAAATTGTGCCGGTTCTCTGCGGCCTGCGGTGCACTGGCCCTTGTCCTTATTGTTCTTCAAGCCGCGTATTTTCATTACATTTTCTATAAGCCCGCAAACGTCCATGAAGCCGATGCCGTAGTCGTATTTGCAGGCTCCCCGGCCCGCATCCAGGAGGGTTTCCGGGTGGTCGAGGATGGACTGGCGGCTCGGATGATCATTTCGCCTGCATCCGATGAAAGGCTTAAAGACTATGGGCGGAAATATGCCGGTGGGAATCGGCCGATATTTCATAAAGAAAACCTGGCGCGCACCACATTCGAGAACGCTTTGTTTTCAGCCCGTATAATCGATTCCGCCAAATTATCTTCGGTCATTCTCGTCACTTCGGATTTTCACATGCCGCGGTCCTGGTTCCTACTGAAAATGATGCTTCTGGGAGATGGCGTAAGGGTAGAAAGATTTGCAGTGGCCGCTCCAACCGGCCGAGCTTCACGGGGAGCCCGGCAGTGGCGCAATGAGAAGATGATTTACAATGAGATGGTCCAGTTTTGGGGCAGTTTATATGAACTGGCATATCATCGGGTCACGGGGGAGTTGGCGGCGACAAAGCTGAACGATTCGAAAATGGTAAGACAAATGAAAGCTGCTTTGCTGTTCGATTGAAACAAATCCGCGGGTACACCCATTCCATCTTTTCAGCAGGTTTATACGAGGCGAATATGATCGATACCGAAAAGCGCATTTTCCTCTCCCCGCCGCACATGGGCGGCGAAGAGCTGGCGATGGTCACGCAGGCTTTCGAAAGCAACTACATCGCGCCCCTTGGCCCGATGGTGGATGCATTCGAACGCGCGTTCGTGGAAAAGACCGGCATCCCGCATGCCGTCGCGCTTTCCAGCGGTACGGCGGCCATGCACCTGGCCCTGCGCGGCCTGGGCATCGGGCCGGGCGATGAGGTGTTTGCTTCGACTTTGACGTTTATCGGCAGCGTCACGCCCATCGTCTTCGAGGGCGCCACGCCGGTATTCATCGACGCCGATGCGCAAACCTGGAACATGGACCCTAATTTTTTGGCGCAAGAACTGGCGCGCTGCGCCGAAAATCATCGCCTGCCCAAGGCGGTGGTGCCGACCGACCTGTATGGTCAATGCGCCGATCTCCCAAGCATCAAGGCGGCTTGCGAATCCTACGGTGTTCCCGTGATCGTCGATGCCGCCGAGGCCATGGGCGCCACCTGCAACGGATGCCATGCGGGGGCCGGAGCATATGCGGCCGTTTTCTCTTTCAACGGCAACAAGATCATCACCACCTCGGGCGGCGGCATGCTGGCGTCCGAAGATGCCGATCTGATCGCAAGGGCCCGTTTTTTGTCCCAACAGGCGCGCGATCCGGCGCCGCACTATGAGCATTCGTGCATCGGGTACAACTACCGCATGAGCAACATCGTGGCGGCCATCGGCCTGGCGCAGTTGAAGTGCCTGGAAGAAAGGGTCCGCCGCAAGCGCGAGATCTTCAGTTATTACTACCAGGCATTGAAAGATTTACCGGGGGTGGCGTTTATGCCCGAGGCTGCGTACGGCACCTGCAACCGCTGGTTGACGGTGATTCTGGTCGATGCGGCCGAGGCCCGAACGGATCGCGAGGCGCTACGCAAGGCCCTGGAAAATGAAAATGTCGAATCGCGGCCCTTGTGGAAGCCGATGCACCTGCAGCCGGTCTTTCAAACGGGTGCTGCGACGCCGGGGTATGCCGACCAGGCCGGTGGGCGCAAACGTCACCCCGCCCGTGCGGTGGGCGGCCGGGTGGCCGAAGCTCTGTTTGCTTCCGGCCTGTGCCTGCCCTCGGGCACGGCCATGTCGGTGCAAGACCTGGACCGGGTGATCGAGATCGTTCGCACGTGCGTGGGGTAAAAATGAAATCAGTTTCAACTCGGGATAAAAATTGGGTCAAAGTCCTGATTCCCCTTTTGGGTATTCTGGCCGTTGTTGCCATGGCATACGCCGAAACGATCGACTTGCTCGTGCGCCAGTGGCTCAAAAACGACGATTTTTCACACGGTCTGTTGATTCCCCCGGTGGCTGCCTACCTGGCCTGGCAGCGCAGGGAGCTGCTGCGCCGGACGACCATAAAAACCGACTGGCGCGCGCTGCTTGTGCTCGTCTCCGCCCTGGGCGTTTACCTGGTGGGCGAACTGGGCGCGGAGCTGTTTACGGTACGGGTCTCCATGCTGCTGCTTTTCATCGGCGCCATCTGGCTGGTGTACGGCTTGCAAGTGATGCGCATCCTGCGGTTCCCCCTGGCCCTGCTCTTTCTGATGCTGCCGCTGCCGGGTTTTATTTACCGCAACATCACCTTTCCACTGCAATTGCTCTCTTCCAAATGGTCGGTGAACCTGCTCCAGGCGTTCGGGGTGAGCGCCTTCCGGGAAGGCAACATCGTTGATCTTGGCTTTAACCAGCTGCAGGTCGTGGAGGCCTGCAACGGCCTGCGCTTTATCCTGCCGTTGTTTACTTTGGGGGTCCTGTTGGCCTTCATGGGACGGTTTGTATGGTGGAAGCGTCTGGTCATCATTGCGGCCACCATTC
Organism: Desulfobacteraceae bacterium; assembly: GCA_003599575.1. Classification (GTDB taxonomy): domain Bacteria; phylum Desulfobacterota; class Desulfobacteria; order Desulfobacterales; family Desulfosarcinaceae; genus Desulfatitalea. The sequence goes on from QZKV01000061.1 coordinate 45,658, forward strand.
CGATCGCGATTATGGCCAACATCCTGCGCATCGCCGGAACCGGGATCGTTTCCAATACCTGGGGAGCCGGGGCGGCCCAGGGGTTTTTTCACTCGTTTTCCGGATGGGTGGTCTTCATGGTCTGCCTGGTATTTTTCGGCATACTGGCCTGGATACTGTATCTTCTGCCGGGAAAACCGGCTCCAGCGCGCCAGGCGCCGGCGCAGGCCGGCACGGCGGCTCCCGATGCACTCACGATTTCGCGTCTTTCCTGGACCTCCCTGATAATCGTGTTGCTTCTGATAGCCTTGGTGCCAGCCGTGGTCGGCCGGATGGCCCAACTGCCCGCCCGGCAGCTCAAAAAGCCGCTGCAGGAATTTCCGGCCTATTTCGAAGGCTATTCGGGCGTTTTCTCAGAAATGGACGAAAAAATGTGGGAGCGGGTCGGCGGTCAGAATTATGCGCTCATTCAGTACCGGGCCCAGTCCCGGCCGCCGGTCCATTTTTACACGGCCTATTACGAATACCAGCGCAAGGCCGGCGACTTCATCCATTCGCCCAAGTTGTGCCTGCCGGGCGCGGGCTGGTTCATCCAGGAAAACCGAACGCGCACAGTGCTCTTTGATCAACCGGTGGAAATGATCGGTGCGGGCCTGACCTTCAACGAGTTGGTGATCAGCAACATGGGTCAGCGGCAGCTGGTCTACTACTGGTACCAGGGACGCAATCGCAACTTCACCAATGAATACCTGGCCAAATTCTACCTGATTTGGGACGGGATCTGGCGGAGGCGCACGGATGGCGCCCTGGTGCGGCTGGTGCTGCCTCTGGAAGGTGTCGATCTGGTTGAAGCCCGCCAATTGCTGGATCGTTTCGCCGTGTTCGCCAGCAACCGCCTGACGGAATTTCTGCCCTGAGATGGGGGGAAAGCCCGTAGGTTGAAAAGCTTTAAGGTGCAGCCATGAATGTTTTGCAGTGGAGTTATACCGGGATTTACAGAGCACTCAATCATCCACGAATGCGCTATCTTGCCGGCCGGCTGGTTCCTTTGCGCTTGTGGATCATTCTGGGCCTGCATCTGGTCCTGTTCGCGGCGAGCTTTTTGGCCGGGGTCTGGCTGGTTTATGGCACCTTCGACCAGGCCATCATCTTGGAAAACCTGCAGTATACCCTGTTGCCGCTGGTGTTGATCAAATTGCTGGTTTTCTTCCATTACGAGTTGTTTCAGGGCATGTGGCGGTACGTCTCTTTCGAGGACCTGCTGAACATCATCCGCGCCAGCCTGGTGAGTATCGTGATCTTTTACTTCGTCGGCCTGGTTTGGGGACGCTTTGCGATGTACGAGCAGCTCTACTGCATCGATGCCTTGCTGACGATTGTCTTTATCGGCGGCATTCGCATGGTCGTTCGAAATGTGCGCGAGAATTTCATTCAAACACGCGCGGCGGGCGATCTTAAAAATATGCTGCTGGTCGGGCCGGTCGGCATGGTCATTCCGCTGGTCAAAGAGATGCTCGGAAATCCGTACAGCATTTATCAACCGATCGCCATCGTTGATCCTGAAAAAACACCTCACTTCGGGATGGCCCGTGTCAGCGACGTGCCTGTCTATTCGTATGAACAGTTTTTGTCCAAAACCAAATACGCCCGCCACATCGATGAAATCGTCCTGTGCTGGCCTCAGGCGACCCGCACCCAATTGGAAAATGTGGTCGAGGAACTCAAAGAGCTGAAGGCGCCTTTTAAAAAACTGCCGCATGTCGAGGAGATTTTATCAGGCAAAATTCAAATCAGCGAAATCCGCGAGGTCGAGATCCAGGATTTACTGGACCGGCCCAGCGTACACATCGATATGGAACAGATCCGGGCCGACTTGAAAGACAAGGTCGTGCTCGTGTCGGGCGGCGGTGGATCGATTGGTTCGGAACTGTGCCGGCAGATCGCCGAATATGGCCCCAAACAGCTGGTGGTGGTCGAACGGTCGGAAAGCAATCTGTACAACCTGCGGTTGGAGTTGAAAGAACGCTTTCCGCGTTTGAACCTGCTGGCCTCGATTTCATCGGTCAACAACCAGCCCGGGCTGGAACAGCTCATGAAAAAGAACAAGGTGGATGTTATTTTTCATGCCGCCGCCTACAAACATGTGCCTCTGATGGAAGATGTGCCCATCGAATCGTCTTACAACAATATTGTGGGCACCTATAATCTGGCCAAAAGTTCTTTAAATGCCGGCGTGCGGCGTTTTGTGATGATTTCAACCGACAAGGCGGTCAATCCCACCAATATCATGGGCGTTACCAAGCGGGTGGCCGAAATGATCGTGCAAAGCATGAATGCCGCCGGAAAGACCCAGTTCATGACCGTCCGGTTCGGAAATGTGCTGGGCAGCGCGGGCAGTGTGATCCCGATTTTCAAGGAGCAGCTGCTGCAGGGCAAACCCCTGACTGTGACGCACCCTGAGATCGAACGGTTCTTTATGACCATACCCGAGGCGGTGCAACTGGTGCTGCAGGCCGGCTGCATGGGTAAGGGCGGCGAGGTTTTCGTTCTGGACATGGGCAAACCGGTGAAAATTCTGAAATTGGCCGAAAAACTGATCAGCCTGGCCGGAAAGAGGCCTTACAAGGATGTGGAAATTCGATTCACCGGGCTGAGAGCCGGTGAGAAAATGTACGAAGAGCTGTTTACTCCCAGCGAGTGCGTGGTGGCCACCGGGCATCCCCGCATACAGGTGGCGGTTTGCGAAAAAGTGGACGCGCAGTGGATCGCTGCCTGCATTGAGCGGATCATCGGCATGATCCATGCTCAGGATGAAGCGGGCATTCTGCAGGCTTTTATCGACCTGGTGCCGAGTTATCGTCCCTCAGAAATCGTTGAAAAAAAATTGCACGGATCATCACCGGCCGAAGATGACCCTGCGTCGAAAAATAACCACCCCGCCGAGGCCAAGCCCGGGATCACATCCAGGGTTCGCCTGATCGAATCACGGCCCAGCCGCATGCGTCTGGGTGAAGGGGGGCAGGTGCATTGAAGATTGACTGGGCTTTGCCATACCGTGGCGTTCGTTAGCGTCCATCCAGAAATGGCTATTTTTGCCGATTTCGGTGTTGGGCGAAAATTTTAATCCTCGAAATATGTCCATATATTCCTGCGGTTAAAATTTCCGCCCGCCTTGAACTCGACGAAAATATCT
>QZKV01000006.1 GCA_003599575.1 Desulfobacteraceae bacterium
CCGGGAGTTTCTTTATCCAGATAATTGTCACCGGCCCGCCGCACCCAATCACGGCTGGACAGATAATAGATCTTGGTATTGGTGCCCAGCCGTTCCAGCAGCCGGAAGGCCCGCGGGTTCTTCGACTTGAAATGGTCGTGGGTGTCCGGCCGCACGATCTTGTTCACGGCATGATCCGCATTGTTCAGGTCGCCAAAAACGATGGCCCCGGCCGGGCAGGCTTGCGTGCAGGCCGTTTGGTATTCATTTTCCCGGATTTCCCGTTTGCCGTCGGTATAGGCCTTATCCCGGGCCAGTTGATAGCGGTGAAAACAAAAGCTGCATTTTTCCACCACCCCGCGCATGCGCGGCGACACGTTGGGGCTCAGGTATTTTTCCATTCCCCCCGGCCAGACCGGATCCCACCAGTTGAAGTAACGGGCATGGTAAGGACAGGCGGCCATGCAATACCGGCAGCCGAAACAACGGGTGTAGATCTGGCTGACGATGCCGGTATCGACGCTGTAATCGGTGGCCGTCGCCGGGCAGACCGACACGCACGGCGAATGCCCTTCGTGTTGACCGGCGCAGTGCTGGCAGGGCCGGGGGATGTAGCACACCTCGGTTTGGGGAAAACTTTTCCCGTTTGTGATCTTATAGACCTTCATCCAGGTGATGCTCAGCAGCTTATCGGTTTCGTCCTCTTTAAACGGGACGTTGTTCTCGGCAAAGCATGCCACCATGCAAGAGCCGCAGCCTGTACACTTGTCCAGGTCGATGGCCATGCCGTAGCGTTTGGGTAGATGTTGATTCTGCGTCTGCGTCTGTTTCATCAAAACCTCGTTTCAGCGGGTTAGGCTTCGGTCAATTTGGCCCGGATGCCCCAGACCGCGTCCAGACCGGAAGCCGGATCTTCCACAGGAGCGATCAGTTCGTTGATGTCTACGCCCTTTCCGGCCAGAAATGGGCCATGGGCCGTATGCCCCAAACCACGCGGCATACTCAAAATACCGGGCATCACGCCGTCATCGAGATGGACGCGCACTTTGGCCAAGCCCACCGGTGTGCTCAACTGCGCGGTCTGGCCTTCGCGCAGCCCTATCCGGGCGGCGGTTTCGGGATTGAGCTCCACAAAACCGTCCTGACCTTTGAGAACCGTGTCCGGAAGGATCTTCATCATGAAAGGCGGATCGCCCGCATAACGGCTGTTCAAGCGGATCGAATCGTAGGGGACCAGCAGCCATGGAAAGCCGCCCTCATCGCCGGCAGGCATCGGGACATCGGTCAGATAGATCGCTTCCAGGGCGGCGTTCATCAAAACGAACTTACCCGAAGCCGTATTGAAGCCATTTTCCCATGGCGCCGGCGCGGCTTCGGCCGCCCAGTAGCCTTGATCGCTTATCGCGTCCCACTGGTCGCCCAAAGCCTCTTGCAGGCAGCTTTCGTAATCCGCCCACGGGAACGCCTGGGCCACCGGTCCTTCGAGAGCTCGGGCGATTTGGATGATCGTATCTCCCACGTGGCGCGTATCGAGCACGGGCGCCACCACCGGCTGGCAAAGACCGATCGTGGGGCGTGTGGTGCCGGCCAGTACGGGTACATCTTCATAGCGCTCGAGATAGACATGGTTGGGGAGGATCAGATCCGCCAGCAGGGCCGTTTCATCCATAAAGGAAGAAAAGCTGACAATAAAGGGAATGGTGCCGAAGGCTTCCCGGACTCTGGCGCTGTCGGGCAGGCTGTGGCACGGGTTGGCTTCGGCCACCAAAAGCGCTTGCAGCTCGCCGGGTGAGGTCAGCAGGCGATCGGTCAGACGATTCACCAGGTAGCGCACGTGGGGATAGTCCTTGCTGCCGGCGCCGTCCAGTCGCTGCGTTTGCAGGCCGGCGGCCGCGGCTTCATCGGACGGTACCTCAGGCCAATTCAGATAGTCATAGGGGGACATGGCCAAAACCCCGCCCTCGCGATTGATGTTGCCCACCAATGCGTTGAGGGCATGCACCGCCAGCGCCTCTTTCAGGCTGCCGGGGGTTTCTCCCTTGCCCTTGCCGTAAATGGCCAATGGTCGTCTGGCATTTGCGAAGGCCAAAGCGGTTCGCACAATGACATCGGCATCGACCCCGGAAATGGCGGCGACGGCCTGAGGCGCATAGCGTTCTTTCACCATGGCGGCAAAAGACTCGAATCCCTCGATGTGTCGCGCTGCGAACTCTTGATGATAGCGCCCCTGATGAATGAGCGCATAGGCCATGGCAAGGGCCAGATCGGCTTCGCTGCCCGGTTTGGGCGAAAGCCAGATATCCGCCTTGGCGGCGGTATTGGAAAGGCGCTGCTCGACCTGAACCAGGGTGCCGTTCTTTTCCTTCAGCCGGCTGACCGCCTGAATCATTCGCACTGGAGTGCCATACCCCTCCAGCAAGGCGCTGCCGAAGCTCAGGATGAAGTCGGCATTTTCCACATCCAACCCTGCAAAGCCGTTGGTGCCTTGGTTCAGGGAAAGGACCGATTCGTAAGCGTCCTGCACGGACGGCATGCGGAAATAATTGGGCGACCCATAGGCGGTCATCAATCGCTGAAGCAGCTTGGGCACCGTACCAACATCGGCAGGCGAAAGACACGCCACGGTTTGAGGTTTGCCCTGGGAACGGATATCGGCCAGCCGGGAAGCCACCTCTTCTATGGCCTGCGGCCATGTGATCGCCTCCCAGCGGCCCTCTCCGCGCTCGCCGGAACGCTTCAGGGGGCCGGGTACGCGCGTGGGGCCGTAAAGCAATTGTAAGCCGGACATACCCAATGGACACAATCCGCCGCCTTGGTTGAGAGTGGCGTTGTCCTGCCCCTCGATTTTCACCGCCCGGTCATTCACTTTGCGCACCCGGATGCCGCAATGCCCCGGACAAAGTGTACATGTCGAATTGACGTAACTGTATTCCCCATCCGGCGGCACCGGTGTCCACGGCCAGTTCTGGGACCAGATGGAAAGGTCATCGGTCAGTTTCCAGGGCAAGGGGGTCAGCGCAGTGCCTACGGCGCCTCCGATGGTGAGGGATAAAAAACATCGTCTGGACAGCTTCATAATTTACCTCAGACTATATGTCGCCCATTGCTGGTTGAAATTGTCTTGCTTCCAGTGGGTATCCTTACCACCCGCCGGATGGTTATTTGTGGCAGACAAAACAGGCATCGCGCTTGGTTTGTACACTTGAATCATGAATATCGGCGGCTTCTTGATGACATTGTGCGCAATCGTCCATCTTCATGCGGTCCCAGCTGTTGCGCTTGAAACCGGCAATGCTCGGGCCCCAGATATCCCGGCTGTACCCGGTGATACGGTTTTCCTGGTAGGGCTTGAGACTTTCGGATGTGCCGATCGGGCCGTGGCAGGTCACGCAATCCATTTTGGCCCCGAATGTGTGAGCCGCATGCGAGAAGAAAACACAGTCCGGCTGACGGGCATTTACCAGCCACGGCACCTCGCGGCCTTTGGCCACATACTGCTCGACGAAAATGGCTTCGTCCTGGCTGCGTCCCTGCATCTCATCATGGCATGCAACGCATTGCGCCAGACGCGGTACGCCCGAAAATGAGCCGTCCGCGCGAAAAAAGTGGCAGCTTTGGCAGCTGTCATCCACCAGTTCCACATGCAGCTTATGGTTGAAATCAAATGGTTGACTCTTTTGGCTGTAGAGCAATTTTGGAAACAGGACCCATCCTACGATCATGCTCGCGGCAATACCGATAATAAAAAAGAGGAGAATGTAAGGCCCTCCTCTTGGGGTTTCAGGGGAGGATGGATGGGTATCAGTGTTGGTTCGGGGGGCATCGTTGCTGCTCATGGACACTCCGTCATCTGGTTTTAAGATCCGATTCGCTCCGGTCTATATCAAGCGGCAGAACATCACGGCCGGTGCATCCATCGCACCCGCTGCGTGAATACGGTCTGCCCTGCGCGGCGCTTCAATTTGCGTTCGATAAGCACTTCCGGCTGTAGCCAAAGAGGCGCTACGAAAGGAGTTTTACTATCCAGCCAGGGGCTTTTTGTCAAGACTAATTACGCAGTTGGCCCGATTGGTCCGCCTGTCCGGCAATTCTAAAGGAACGTTACTCATTTCCCCCGGCCTGGGATGGGCAGGAGATCGCGGCCGATACCGGTTCCGATTCCGTCCCATGAAAAAGGGGCCCACCCGTGCGGCTCAGCTTCCATAATCAGGCCAGCGTTTGCATCCGAAGCTTATGAGGGACTCCCATAGCTGTGCAGTCCGGCCAACCAATAATTGACGCCGAAATAGGTGAAAAGAACGGCCAGGAAACCGATGATGGATAAGAGGGCGATGCGCTTGCCGCGCCAGCCGCGCATCATGCGGAAATGCAGAAGGGCTGCGTAAATCAGCCAGGTGATCAGCGACCAGGTCTCCTTGGGATCCCAACTCCAGTAGCGCGTCCAGGCCTGCTTGGCCCATACGGCGCCTGTGATGATGCCGGCGGTCAGGAACAGGAAGCCAAACATGCCCAATTGGTGGGTCAATTCATCGAGTACTTCGGCGGAAGGGATGCGCAGGGTTGTTTCGCGATCTCTGTGCAGGTCTGAACTGGATGTGCTCAGATACATGATGCTGACGGCAAACGCCACCGCGAAGGCCGCATAGCCCAGAAAGCAGGTGATCACATGGGCAATCAACCAGTTGCTCTGCAGCGCCGGTATCAGCGGTTGAATCGTTTTGTCCTCCCCCAGGGCAGCATAGGCCAGGGCAAGGCAGGCCAGCGGCGCGGCCAAGGCGCCGATGGTGCGATTCCGATAACGGTATTCCACGAACAGATAGATGCCGGCGATGGTCCACCCGAAAAACACCATCGATTCGTACATGTTTGAAAAGGGGGCATAACCTTGCCCGCCGCTCACATAATACGATTCGACCCATCGCAAGAGGATCCCTGCGGTATTGCCGAGCCAAGCCGTCAGCATGATCCACGTGGCGATCCAGCCGGGAGTTTCCTTGCGAAATACCATGGCGAATATGTAAAAAACGGCGGCCAGGCCGTACACGAAAGTTGCGATCGAGAGGATCAAAGAGTTGTAGGTCATATCAAAAGTCCCTTTATCTGAGTTTTTTGGGTTTATTGAGTTTGTTGCGTTTATTGGGTTAATGGGATTTCAGTGTTAAATGAGAAAATGAGCTCCTGCAAACCCAATAAATTTGCAAACCAAACTCATCAAACCCCCTGAGCCCAACCAACCCAACCAACCCAACCAACCCAACAAACTCAACAAACCCAACCAACTTCAGTCCGCCGGGCCTGTGCCGCGCGCAGCCAGCGCCTTTAACTGCTCGCTCAAGCGGTTGAGCTTCATCTCAAAACCCATTTTATTCTTGTTGCTCTTGCCGGAAACGGACACGGTGCTTCGTTTGCCACTGGCGGTCACTTCTGTCACCACCTGTTGATGGGACATAAAAAAAGCCACCGCGCATCCCGCGATCATCAAAATGAACCCGGCATAGACCACCCCCACACCCGGATCGTAGACCACTTGCAAACCGGTGTAAAAACGTTCCTGAACCGGCGTGATCGGCATCCGGGAAATGGAAATGCTGACCGTGCCGCCGCGCATGCTGTCGAACTTCGGATACTTCAGCGGCAGTGTGACGGTTTGGGGTTCCCCCCCCGGCACTTTCAATGTTCCGATCAAAGCGGGTCCCAGTGCCATGCCGCGGAATTCAGCGCTCGGCTCATAGCGCTGCAGAACGAATTCTCCCAAACCTTCGGCGATCTGAACCGCCTGCCCGATCGAGAGCGTGTGGGTGTAGATCATGCCGGATGCTGCGCTTCGAAACGCGAGTTCGATCGTTTCGGAGGGATTGAAATCCCCGGGGGCCGGCGCTGACGATCGGTCATCCAGAGGTCCGTAACTGGATTGATAGATGCCGATACCTTTATATGTAAGCGGATCGTTGACGACAATATCCTTGCGCAGCACCTCCCGGCCTTCTTCGATAATCGTCAGCCCGGAACGGAATTCCTTGGGCCGCCGGCTGCCTTCATAGAATTGCAAATCGAAATCATCACACCGTATGACAAATGGCAGGGTGTGGCTTTTACCGGAGCGATTCAGCTGGATGGTATCGGCCGTTTGGCCTTCCGGGATGGCCACAAATCCTTCGAAGCCGTACTTTGCCCCCACCAAACCCCCGAAGAGCAGCAACACAATGCTCAAATGGACCATGTAGACCCCCAGCCGGGTCCAGCGCCCTTTTTCAGCCGTTATGGCAAAGCCTTTTTCGGTGGACACCACATCGCAAAAGCCAAAGCGCTTGGCCAAAAAGCGCCGATATGATTCCTTCAGGCTTTCGGCGGGTGCGGCGATCGAAAAATCGCGCCGGTTTTTGCGCTTGCGGTATTGCTGCAGGTCAAAATCCGGCCTTTTGACAAAGATGATTTTCGCGGTGCTTTGCAGCCGGTCGACCGAACAAACGACGATATTGATCACCACCAAGAAGAGCAATCCCAGAAACCACCATGAATGGTACATGTCATTGATGTCGAACAAGACAAAGAGCCGGTAGCCGAACAGGCCATGCCGGTTGATATAGTCTTGCGGGCTGAGATTCTGTGGGATAACGGTGCCGATGATGGAGAGCACCGCCAGACAGAGCAGCAATACCACGGTCAGCTTCAGCGAGGCCAAAAAGCGCCACACGCTTTCCGTAATGCCGGGGGATATGATCTTTTTCTGTTCCATAGTCGAAGCCTTTGTCGGTCTGGGAGCTTAAAGCTTTAAGGGCATATCAGATCCCGCAAACAGTAGTCAACCTGGGCGTCCTTATTTTCCTTATCTAAAGCGATGCTCGCGGAGGGGTTGGTTCGCGCACGTGGGTCGCCGGGCCGTATACGGCATCGGCAACACTGTCGGTCGAACAAGCGTCTGGACGGAGCTCTTCCATGAAACTTAATTGAAAGTATTCAGCCGAAAGGCTGGTTATTGCGTGTTCTTCTCCGGAAGGATGATGATGTTGGCCGCTTTCTCGTTTTGCAGATATTTCTTGGCCAGCGCATTCATTTCGTCCACAGTAATGGCCGCATAGTCACTTTCGATGGTGCGTGCCCACGCCAATTGTTCGGGATGGCGGCTTGCGCCCGTCATGACGCTGTTGAGCCAGTAGCGATTGGATTGTCTTAGATCCTTGACTTGGGCCAGGGTCGGGTCCAAGGCCCTGCGCAGCTCATCCGGACTGATTCCCTGATCGGCCATCCGGGCCGCGATCGTCCTCACCTCATTGGCAATAAGATCGGCCTGGGCGGGATCGACGAGAAAAAAGGATTGAAGCAGACCGTAGCCAGGGTAAGCGCGATAGGCACGATGATAAGCAAACGGCGAGTATACTGCGCCCAGGGTTTCCCGTATGTGCTCCCGCAACCGTTCTGAAAAAAGCTCGGCTAGGACATTTAATCGGCGCGTCCGCCGGATCTCCCAGAAATCATCGGTGGGGTAGGCTGTCGCAACCAATCCTTTTTCGATGACCGATTCGGAAGAAAATTGAGCGGACTTTCCGACCGGAAATTCCGGCGCCGGCCGGGACACCGGATTTACGGACGCATTTCTTGGCCTCATGGATCCGAAATAGCGAGCGGTCATCTCGACCACCTGCTCGGGGTCGAAATCACCGGCCAAGACCAGTTCCAGCGGCCCGTTTCCGAGTTGACTGCCGAACCATTGGCGGATCTGCTCAAGCGAAAGCTTCCGCATCTGCTCCCAATCCGGCCATCCGAAACGGCTGTCACCGCCGGCCAGAAAGTTTTCGCCCCGAAGCTGCATGAGACCTTCCACGCTGTGATTAAACGAGAGATACTTCTGCTCCAGTCGCTTCTTCGCATTAACAAGCGCCTCGGGGCGCAGGCCGGGATCTTCAACGAAGGCGTAAAGCAGCTGGAACAGCAGGGCCAGTTCCGAATTGGCCGCCTTTCCGCTGACCACGAACATGTCTTCACGGACCTCGAAGGTAATTCCAGCCAGCCGCCCGGCCAGCGTATTCTCCAATTCAAGGCGGTCCAAGGCACCGAAGCCCGATTCATTGATCACCATCTCCGCCAGTTGCGCCAATCCCGGCTGATCGACAGGCTCGGAAGATTTCCCCTGCCCGAATGAGAGCGCGGCCAGCACTTCATTGTCCTTGAACGTGGTACGTTTGAAAATCAAACCCACGCCGTTTTCGAATTGCACCTGATCAATGCCCAAATCGTCCAGCGATGTTCTCTCACGGACCGGCCCCCCGGAGGCGGGAATCGGAAGATATGGAAATTCGGCGGTCTCCTGGTCTGCTTCAGATTGAACGGCCACGGCATTGCTCTTATTATACGCGGATAGAATTTGATCCGTGGGGCTTGCTTTCTTGGCATTCAAATCAGCATTGCCCGTGACCATTACCAAACGGTGTTCTGCGGACCATGTTTCGGCAAATGCCCGGTTGACTTGCTCCAAGGTAACCGATTCAAGCATGGGTGCGAGCAGCGCCATGCGCTGTTGAGCGGATTGATATACCCGCCACTGATTCAGGCTGGACATGATGTTTTGGGCGTGATCCTTGCTGTCGCGGGTGTTCATTTCATTTACTTCGCGTTGCAGCTGAGCGAAATAAAAACGCTTGGCCCGCTGCAATTCGGAAGGCGTGAATCCGTGCATGAGCGCTTTGCGCAATTCCTGTTCGATGCCGGTCAAGGCATCGGCCCATTTTTCAGGCCGGCAATCGGCTGTAATTTCCGAATAGCGGATTTGTTGAAGATAGTCGCCCGATCCAACGGCGGAGGATATGAAGACACTTTCCTTTCGCTGTACGATTTTATCCAGGCGTTTTTGCATCATCCAATCGGCAAGCTCCTGCAGCAGGACCTTGCGCCGATAAGCCGTAGTATCCGCGGGCAAGGGACGCTGACGGACGGTATTGATATGGACGGAAGTGGCACCGCTCTCTTTTTCAAGATGATAGAATGCCTGGACGCCTTTATGCACAAACCTGCCGAATTCAGGAAGCCTTCTTGCTTCGGCCCGCGGTTGCATTGCCCCGAATCGCTGCTCGATCAATTGCTTTGCCGTTTTCTTATCAAATTGGCCCACCATGACGAGAATCATGCGTTCGGGCCGGTACCAGGCATCATAAAAATCTTTGAGCAACCGTGCGTCAAAAGCTTTTATAGATACTTCCTTTCCTATGGGGAACCGGCGGGCCGGCAAACTGTCCGGCAATTCGAATTGAAAAGTGGCCAGCAACGTCCTGAATTGGGCTGAATCGCGCGAACGCTTCTCGGCCAGGACAACCCCTTTTTCCTTTTGTACTTGTTCCGGCAGCAGGAGTGCACCCTGCGCAAATTCATTCAAGACCTGCAATCCCTCGGAAATGCTTTGGGCATCTCCTTTGGGCAGCAAAATGTCGTAGACCGTCTGACCGAAACCCGTATGGGCGTTCGCGTCCGGGCCGAACTGCATGCCGATGCGCTGAAAGTATTTAACCAGTTCGCCCGGGGGGAAGTGAGTCGTTCCATCAAACAGCATATGTTCCAGAAAGTGAGCAATCCCCTCTTCACCATCCGATTCGGACAATGAGCCCGACTGGATATAAAGGTGCATACTGACGCGGTCTCGGGGGGTTTGGTTCTCTTTAAGTATGTAGCGCATGCCGTTGGGCAATCGTCCGAAGTCGGTCGAGGGGTCCGGTGGCAGATCGCTGATGTCATGCGGCCAGTGGTCTTTCAATTCCAGCGCCTGGGCTGCACCTATGCCCTCATCAGGTGTGGCGAAACGTGCGCATCCGCTCAATAAAAAAAGCCCGATCACAAGACCGGCCAGTTGCAACCATTTTTTTTTGTCCAAGAACACTTTTCACCTCTACCTGGCAACAGCGCCGTCAAGTCCGCCGGATTTCCCGTCTCATACTGCTGCGACGTTTCCTTTGCCACAGAGGCTTAAGACCGGGACCGGCGGTATTGGTCTTACACTTCACCAGAATCCAGTCCGCCGGAAGGCGGACGCATCCAAGGAAGTAAGATCCTTTACCAGCACATGAAATTAAGAATGGAAATACCCTTGGCAAGCAAATGAAAAAGAGCGACAAGTCAAGCGACGCTGGTTCCAATTGATGAGCTCAAGTTCGCCGGCGAGACCGATACCGCCTCAGGAGACTTGCCGGTTGTACTTTGAAGATTCACGAACAATGGCCTGCAATCCAAAGTCGCCTTTTAGGTTTAAACTGTGCCCAAGCGAAGGCATTCAATCCGCTTCAGTTTGACTGAAGCGGACGAACCTTCAAAGCGAAAACGGAAAATCCTTGCCGCATCCAGTACGACAAGGATTTCCCGCACGCACGAAGAAGCGAATTTAAATTAAGCCTTGACGTAAACGCCACGGCTGACGGTTTTGATCTGACCCTTTTTGCTTAATTTGTAAAGCGCATTGCTGAGCTGCCGGGACTCAAGTCCGGTTTTTTCCTTCAGATTGGCGATGTTTGCCCCTGAGCGGCTTTTGGCGATCACATCCAGCACGTTGTCCAGAACGGTGCCTGCTGCCTCACTGGCTGCGGGTGCCTTCGGAGCGGGGGCTTTTTTTGCGGCTTTCTTCGGTTTTGCTGCGGTTTTCCTCTTTGCTGTCGCCGGGGCCTTGCCTTTATCGCCGTCCAGCTGAGCATTCAGCTTCTCGAGTTTGCTCGCCAACGACTCCAAGTTTTTGGCAATGGCTTTGATTTGGGTCTGCACTTTTGTCATATTACTACCTCCTTAATGTTTTAATTTCCTTACGAAAACAGCCATTTTTATACAGCCCTAATATATGCTTCGAAAATTGTCAACAACTTCTTACAAAAAAAAGTAGCATCTCTTTTATCTTTGTTCGATCCGGCGGCCCCAAATCTTCGTCATACCGCGACAGTTCTACATCTAGAAGAAAAAAAGAAAAAAGCACTTCCAAAGGTTAAAGGGGCCTCTTTTCGCATCAAACAGAGTAATTTATCCATTGCAGGAGCTAAGGGACCGTATTTAGAGGCTCTCCGGCCGGAATCTTGCCCCTGCTTTTGGAAATCCTGCGCAGGGCTCTTACTTAAAATCCAATCTGCTACCAAATGCATCGTTGAAAGTACCACTTCGTGGCAAGTGCCGCCGTGGGCAGTTATGCTTGTTGCATGCACAATTGGCTTCGCCTCGAACAAAGCCGATCCGCAGGTGTGCCGAACGATTCAATCTGTAAATCAAGCACCAATCCCATTTAAATCCTTCGAATTGCTGCTTGCGGCCACTGCCCTTGACAAACAGGGCGAAAGGCCATAGGTCTGAACACGATCGTTTTGATCACACATAATGGAATCTATACCGGCGGGAGTTGATATGCCGTTTTCCTCCAAACCCAAAAACTTCACCGAACATCAAGCGCCGCCTGGGTACGCAAAAAGCCCGCGCATCGACTATGCAGAAGTGCTTAACCCGGCCCAGTTGGAAGCAGTTGCCTTTGACAAGGGGCCTTTGCTCGTAATCGCCGGTGCCGGAAGCGGCAAGACCCGTACGTTAACTCACCGGGTGGCCAGATTGGTCGAAAGCGGCGTTTCTCCCAAAGCGGTTCTATTGTTGTCCTTCACACGCAAGGCCTCCCAGGAGATGCTCAAACGCGCCTCGCAGCTTTTGGATCGACGTTGTCAAGAGGTATCCGGCGGCACTTTTCATTCTTTTGCCAGCAGTGTGCTCCATCGCTATGCCGGCGCTATTGGTTTCGGCCAGGGGTTCTCAATTATCGACCGCAGCGACTCTGAAGATCTTATCGCCATGATCCGCAAAGAATTGAGCTCAAATGAAGAAAATCGCCATTTGCCGCGCAAGTCGACGCTTGCCTCCCTTTTCAGCCGCTCGATCAACAAAGCCCTCAGTCTTGAGGAGGTCATCTATGAAGAGTACCCCCATTTCAGCTCCCAGCGCGATCTCATCGCAAAGATATGGATGACTTACGGCCAGCGCAAGCGCGAGCACCATTTCCTGGATTATGATGATCTGCTGGTTTATCTGCAGAGCTTGCTTTCGGAGCATGAAGATATACGAGAGCGTCTGTCCGGGACCTACGATTATATAATGGTAGATGAGTACCAGGACACCAATCTGATTCAGGCCCAAATCATATCGTTGCTGGCCGGCCAACGGCGCAATGTCATGGTGGTGGGAGATGATGCACAAAGCATTTACGCTTTCCGGGGCGCCAATTACAAAAACATCATCAACTTCCCGGAGCAATTCCCCGGTACCCGCGTCATCAAGCTCGAAGAAAACTATCGCAGTTTGCAGCCCATCCTTGATTTTTCCAACGCTTTGATTGCACCTGCCGCCGATAAGTATTCCAAATGCCTTTTTACCCGGCAAGGCGGAGGACAATTGCCGGTACTCGTTGCAGCTTCAGGTGAAAACGCCCAATCACGTTACGTGGTCAGAGAAATCGCACGCTTGAAAAGCCAGGGAGTGCTCCTGGATAAGATCGCGGTGCTGTTCAGAGCCAGTTTCCATTCCTTCGATCTGGAACTGGAACTGAGCCGCGCGTCGATTCCCTTTATGAAATTCGGGGGCTTCAAATTCACCGAGTCGGCGCACATCAAGGATGTCATTGCGCACTTGCGCATATTTGCAGCGCCGCGCGATCGACTCAGCTGGCAGCGCGTTTTGCTGCTGGTGGAGAAAATCGGTCCCCGCACGGCCCAACGCATCTACGAAGCTGTTGCCGCCGAGGGCTGCGGCGCTCCTGGATTGCTGAAGGCCAAACTGAACACCGGGACCCAATCGTCCCTTAAGGGGCTCAGGGAATTGATCGCGGCCATCGGCGATGCACCACACTCACTGGTCCGTTGGGGTGAAATGGTGTTGAAGCATTACCTGCCCGCGCTGAAGGCACGCCATGACGATTACCCGCGCCGGGTACGCGATATCGAGCAGCTGCTCACCATTATGGAGCGGTATGATCGTCTGGAAGATTTTTTAACCGATATGGCCCTGGAGCCACCCAGCACCAGCATTGAAGATCGATTGGCTGTTGAGGCCCAGACGGCCGGCCGGCTGACGCTTTCCACAATCCACTCCGCAAAGGGATTGGAATGGGATTCGGTGTTTATCATTTGGGCGCTGGACGGCCGATTTCCTTCTGTCCACGCGCTCAACCGGCCGGATGCACTCGAAGAAGAGCGCCGTCTCATGTATGTGGCCGCCACTCGGGCACAGCGGGTCCTGCATATCACCTATCCGGTCGAAGTTTACGACCGTACAACGCAATCGGTGCTCTACGAACCTTCCCGATTTTTGGAGGCGGTACCGGAAGATATCCTGGAAAGACGATTTTATTCCGGAAGATGATCGATTTTTCGTCGATTCGTCAGTGTTGATCCCCTGCGGCGATTCTTCAGAAAGGGCGCCCATCATCGCATTCACCAATGGGGCGAATCAACGACGCGAAACAGTCTTGTCTTAGACGCAGCAGGGTGCTATCACCCCCCTAACCTGGTGCACACGGCCCTACCCGTTCGTTCAACGCACGTCTGACAGGAGCAGCAGCCCTTAAAGATGTCCAGCGAATATCTCATTCTGATCGCCGGCTATATCTTCGGTTTCTACATGGCTTGGAATATCGGCGCAAATGATGTCGCCAATTCCATGGCCTCTGCCGTGGGCGCCAAGGCCATCACCATTCGCCAAGCCATTTTCATTGCGGCCATTCTCAATGTTCTGGGGGCAACTCTGATCGGGTCCCATGTGACCGATACGATTCGCAATGGAATTGTCTCCACCGAAGTTCTAAACGATCCCCGGATGGTCTTGCTGGGAGCTTTATCAGCGCTTTTGGCCGCGGCATTGTGGGTCTCTTTCGCTACCTGGAAATCCCTTCCGGTATCCACGACCCATTCCATAGTCGGCGCCATGGTCGGGTTCGGCTTGATGGCGGGCGGCGTCAAAGTCGTTAATTGGATGAAGCTCGGGGCCGTGGTAATGAGCTGGATCATTTCACCGCTGTTCAGCCTGGTTATCGGCTACGTCATTTTCAAGTTGATCGTTCATCTGATCCTGTCGCGACGGCATGCTTTGGAAGCGGCTTTGCGTCTTTCGCCGTTTTTTATCGGCAGCGCCTGTTTTGTGGTGGTTCTGTCGTTTCTTTTCAAAACGCCTCTCGGCACTAAACTGGCGATAAGCGCGCCGGCGTCCCTGCTCATTGCCTTCCTTTTGTCTGCGCTGCTGGGCATTGCCGGCAGCCGGCTGATCCGGCAATTGGTGATTGGAAAAAAATTCGACAATGCCGAAGAAATATTCCGGCGCATACAAATCGGAACATCCTGTTATGTCGCCTTGGCCCAGGGCGCGAACGATGTCGCCAACGCCATCGGTCCCTTGGCAGTGATCTACTTTCTGGTGCAAACCGGGGGGGTTGGCGGGAAGGTACACGTTCCGCTTTTTCTGCTCCTTTTTGGGGGTGTCGGGATTGCCTGTGGTATCTGGATGGCCGGCGGGAGGGTCATGTCCACCTTGGGGACCAAAATCACTACCTTGACCAATACGCGCGGCTTTTCGGTGGATTTCGCCGCTGCCACAACTGTCTTGCTCGCTTCCAAGCTAGGCCTGCCGGTGTCAACGACCCATGCCGCAGTCGGCGGTGTGCTGGGAGTAGGTCTTGCGCGCGGCCTGGAAGCAGTTAATTTCCGTATCGTGTTCCAAATTATGCTATATTGGATACTTACCGTTCCCGCGGCCGCCGGAACAAGCATGTTTTTGTTCTGGATGTTTAAACGGATCCTATAAAGGAGGTGCCATGCGCTTGCCGTTCATGTCGATGTTTATGACTTCACCTTTCGAAGGCATCCAAGAACATGCCGAGAAGGTCAAAGAATGCGCCTGGGCCTTTCAACAAGCCATAGAGTGCCATATTTCGAAAAGATGCCAGAACTTTGAGGAGTTGCGCAATGAGGTTGTCCGGCTGGAAAGTGAAGCCGATGCCATCAAGCGTCGCATACGCGGACACCTGCCGATCGGAACGCTGATGCCGGTCAGCAAGTTCCAATTGTTCCGCTATTTACGCGAGCAGGATGGCGTCCTGGATTCCGTGGAAGATGTCTTGGACTGGATTTCCTACCGATCCGAGGCGCAGATACCGCCTGAGGTGGAAAAAGAGTTTCTTTTGCTGGTGGATTCAGTCATTGAACCGATCGAGGAACTTAGCAAAATGGTGCGTGAGGCACGGGAGTACTTTAGAACTTACAACGAAAAACAGCGTGTTCGGGTCAAGGAGATCATACGGACCTTACGACGGCAGGAACACGAAGCCGATAAGTTGGAGCATACGATCAAAAAAAGTGCCTTCCATTTATCCATCGATGCGGTCACCGTCTTCCATACGGTCCGTCTGGCGGAAATCATCGGTTCCATAGCGGACCACGCTGAAAATGCCGGCGACATGATGCGGGCGATGCTGGCCAGATAGTCACGACCAATGGCAAAGGACTGATTCAAATCCACGGCTGCTAAAAGAAAGCCCACTTGACATAAAAAGCCAAGAAAAGCCACAAGGCGATACAGATGATATAAGCACGCCAATTCGTTAACTGCTGGGCCATGCCATGCTGGTCGACTTTTCCCACCCGTACCTTGCATGAAGGGCAGGCCCTCGCTTCAAGTGCAATATACTCGTAACATTCAGGGCACTTTTTGCTGACGTATTTTTTTTCCTTTGTCGCCGGGTCCTGTTTGGTCATGGTTCCTCCAGATGAGAGGCGGTTCAATCCAATTGGCCGTTACCGGTTCTACCGGATCAAGTCATGATTGATTTGAATTTGGCCGCGCGCTTTCAAATCGGACAACCATTGCTGGAGCGCCGTTTGCTTTTTCTGTTCGGTCAACTGCTTCGAAATGCCGGTCTTTTCTTTGTCAAAGCCTTCGGCGGCCGGTGGCTTGCGTTCTTTGAACTGGATCACGTACCATCCTTGGGGTCCCTTGAAAACCTCATCAGGCAGCTTCTTTTCAGGTCCCAATTCAAACGCCGCTTGGCTGATGGCCGGATCATAACCGATTTTGGGAATGGCGCCCGTACGTTTGAAAAAGCCCGTCTGCATCAATTGCACATCGTCGGGCTTGTCCGCCTCGGCCATGCTTTTGCCTTTTTTCAGTTCGGCCAGAAATGCTTCGGCATCGGCTTTGGCCCGCTCGTCCCGGAGCATTTCGATCACATCCTGCTTGACCCGGTCCTTGACGGATTCAAGGGGCGGAACGGTCGCCTCGATTCGATCGACCACCTGCAACAGATAAAACCCATTTCCGAAATCCTGGATATCGCTGATGGTCATCTTTTCCAATCCGAAAGCCGTGTCCGCAAACAGCTTGGGATTGCCGATATCATTGGTTTTCAGGCCCTGCGGTTTAAAAAAATCGGTCGTTCTCAGCGGGACTTTATGGCTTTGCGCAATATCGGCGAGATCCACTCCCTCGATCAAGGTGGCGTCGTACACCTCTTCGGCTTTTTGCATCGCCAATTCACGCGCCTTTTCATTGATGAGCTTTTCCCGGATGGTTTTAGCAGCCTCTTCCAGGCTGCGGGTATGCGCCTCATTGACTTTCTCGACCTTGATAATGTGCCATCCGAAGCGCGTCCGCACGGGTTCGCTGATTTCGCCGGCCTGCATGCCAAAGGCTTTGTCCGCAAAGGGCTTGACCATGGTCTCTTTCTTGAATTCACCCAAGTACCCGCCCTGGTCGCGGGTCGGGCCCTCAGAATATTGCTTGGCAAGCTCAGCAAAAGGCTTGCCCTCTGCAGCCATTTTGTAGATCTCCATTGCTTTCTGCTTTTTCTCCGCCACAATTTGAGGATCGGCGTCCTCATCGAGTTTCAGCAGGACATGCCTGGCTTCCACGGTTTTTTCGGTTTTAAACTCGTCCGGATGGCTGTAGTAGTACGCGTCGATCTGCTCCTGCCCGACCGCCACGCGATCCTTGTAGGCGGCCGGATCAAAAAACAGATAGCGCACTTTCACCTGAGGTTCGGTGCGATACTCGTTTTCATTTGACTTGAAATGCTCGGCCATCTTTTCATCGCTAACGGCAATATCCTTGTACCGTGCCGCTGGAAAATGCATGAAGGTCAAATCGACTTCCGCGTTGTACCAGCCATACCACTCCTTTGCTTCGGCCTCGGTGGCAACGATCCCGCCGACGATCATGGCTTGCAGTTTATTGAGGATGAGATCCTGCCGGAAGCTGTTTCTGAAATCGGCCGTGCTCATCCTGTTTTGCGCCAACAGCTGTTTGGCCCGATCCTCGTTAAAAACCCCGTTGGTTTGAAAGGCCGGGATTTTAAAAATAGCATCGTCGATCGTCTGATCCGCCACCTGAATGTTCAACCGCTTGGCTTCCTGTAACATCAATGTACGGTTGACGAGTTGATCCAAGGCTTGCTCATCGAGCTGCAAACTCTTCAACATCTCATCGTTAAGGGAATCACCGTATGCGCGGCGATAGCGTTCGCGCAATTGCCTGTGCGCTTCGCGGTACTCATCGTGGGTTATGATTTCGCCATTCACATTGGCCACTGTCGTACCGCGACGGGAGTTGAAACTGCCGACGCCCCAGAAAATGAAAACCACGACGATGGCAAATAGGAGTACTTTGATGATCCAACTGCCCGCCTGCTTGCGCATTATGTTGAGCATGCCGTTCCCTCTCTTGTATAGAATTCAACCTGCATGGGCTTTTTACCTTTGCAGCTCGTGATATTAGGGTGAATCCTCTTCTTTGTCAATAAGTTGGAGCTATTTGCGGCTATTTCTCCGAACTTCGTCCGTGATTTAAATCGGGCTTTGCGTTCCTAACCTGAAGCACAGAGCAATGGAAAAATTAACATTGACACGGTCCGGGTGTTTTGTTACTTAGCCCACTTACGTTCGGGGCTGTAGCTCAGCTGGGAGAGCGCATGACTGGCAGTCATGAGGCCAGGGGTTCGATCCCCCTCAGCTCCACCAAAAAGAATAAAGCGGGCAGTCAAGCTGCCCGTTTTTGTTTGGGCCGCGATGGCGGTCATGAACTGCATGGAGCCGGTAGAATAGCTCAGTCCGGAGATATTTGGGGCGGGGCTCGGGTGCAGTTCCATTATCGGCAAAGCCCCGGCTTCAGGCATACAACTCGGCAATTGTTGCGCCCCACCCACCTTCTTGTTCGGGCGCATCCTTGAAGGTGCGTACCAGCGCATTCTTGGCAAGCAAAGACCGCACTCTGGCCTTCTGAACGCCGGTGCCCTTTCCGTGGATGATGCGCACCCTCAAGATCCCCTTCTCGCGGCACAGCGCCAGATAATCGCTCAACAGGTCCGGCAGCTCCTTTGGGAGAAAAGTATGCAGATCCAGGACCCCGTCTATGGGAATTTCAATGGGTTCCATTGTCCCTTCCCCACGGGTTCAACGCACCAGTGCGTAAAAGAAGGTCATGATCCCGGTCAGGATAAAAAGGCTCTCCACCATAAACTCCAACTGAGTGCCCGCAAGCATGCTGCCGCGCTTATGCAAGACTATTATGGCCCACAGAAAAGCGGGCGCGAGGGTCAGAAGGAAAGCCAACGAGGAGAATATTCCAGCCCAGGCCGCCACACAGAGAAGAATCAAGATCGTGCTCAATACAGTTTTCAGCAGCAGCAAGGCACGCTCCGGCCCCAGCAGGATCGGAATGGTTTCCTTGCCCACGATGCGGTCGCCCTGCATATCGAGGATATCGAAGACAGCCGTACGGGTGAAGGCCAGACCGGCGGCCCAGACAACTGCAAGAGCGCCGCTGATGAATTGCCCCGCGGGATCGGCCAAGGCCGGCAAGCCCGCCGTAACCACCCCCCATGCCAGGGCGATCAGAATGGTTTTGGAGCCGGGTAAATCTCGGATGCGTCGAAATCGGAATCCAGGCAACATCCGGTCCGGTATCAGGCGCAGATTGTAGGAAAGTCCCAGCACGCTCATGGCCAGCAGCGTCCAGAAGGCCAGAAGCCCCATATGAAAAGCGGCCACCAATCCCAAAGCGCCGGCCGAAAGAGCCATGGCCGTGAGTGCCAGTTTATGGCGGCTGTAAAAACGCTCCCTGTCCGGATCGTTGTAACTGTCCTCGGCACGCCCCGTGAGATGATTGAGAATATGCATGGAGATGACGTACAGCACGGCCGCACTCAGGGCGGGCAGCGATATGGCCAGATGCTGCAGCTGGGTGGCCGCAAAGCTCAGGCATCCGGCGCCTAAAGCTACGTATATATTGGTCAGCAATAAAAACCGCTGCATGCGCAGGAGAAGGGAGCGCCAACCCAGACGGCCATGCGTGGGCATCTGCTCGATCGCTCGCACAACGCGCTTGATAATCCATGTGGGTGTGGATGCACCGGCGGTAATGCCGACCGCCTCAACCCCTGAAAACGATGCCATATCGAGTTCGGCTTCCGTTTCGACATGGAAAGCACGTCTGCCTGTGGCCGTGACGATCTCGGCCAAGCGGCGCGTGTTGCCGCTGTTCTTGCCGCCGACCACCACCACCGCATCCACCTCCTGGGCCAACCGCCGAACCTCGGCCTGTCTTTTTTCGGTCGAATCGCAAATTGTATCGAACACCTTATAATGAGGCCGGTGTTCCGCCGTCCAGGCCTTTACCTGTCGGTACATCTCTTCGTTCTGAGTTGTTTGGGCGACCACGATGGCTTGTTCAAAGGGGGGCAGTTGTTTCAGGGCCTCCAGGGTACCGACCGCATAACCGTCTTTGCCGGCAAACCCCAGCAAGCTGATCACTTCCGGATGATCCTGATCTCCTACGATGATGGCGGCGTGGTTTTTACGCGCATGCCTTTTGATGATGGATTGAACTTTGACCACGCGGGGGCAGGTGGCGTCAATCACCGTGAAACCGGCTTGTTTGAGCTGTTGCTTGGTGGCGGGCGGCACCCCATGCGCGCGCACCAGCACCGTTCCGCTGCCTTTCGACGGAATGTTGTCCAGAACGGTGATCCCCCGCGCGCCAAACATGGCCAGCACCTGCGGGTTGTGGATCAGAGGACCGTAGGTAAAAATCGGCTGCGCATGTTGCGCCGGCGCGTCAAGGGCCATTTCCACCGCCCTGCGCACGCCCATGCAAAAGCCGGCTGTCTTGGCAATCATTATTTTCATTGTTTCAAAACAAGCCCCGGCCGCTACAGTTTCAACAGAATTTTATGATCGACCAAAGAGAGTGAATGGATGCGGGCTTTGATAAACTTCTGCTCGCCGAAAATATTGACCAGACGCAAACCTTCTTCATCGGGCTCCACCGTATCCACCGATTCCATGATCAACTGCTCTTTTTCACCTTCCACCAGATACGCATTGGCTTCACACATTTGAACTACCTCTATTATTTTATCGTTTTTATCCGTACCATTTCATGAGGATCGGGCCCGCTCTCGTACTCGTACTCAGCGAAGCGGTACTCGTACTCGTAATCGAATGAAAAAAAACATGTATGCTATGCGTCGAGTACGCGGACGCGTACGAGTACGATCAGCTTCATCCAAGCCCGTCAAGGCTCGCCAATATACTGCCTAAGATGAAGTTCCACAAGCTCATCCACCAAATGAGGCAGGGGCATGGAAGAGACCCCGACCATCGCGACATCTTCCTGGTTGAGCGGCAAAAGCAATTTGGTCGCGGGGCACGCGGCGACGGCAGCCGCCATCGCGGGGGTCACCTCTCCCATCAGGCCGTGGGCCAGGACAATGCTCAGCGGTCCGGCGATGATGTCCGCCTTCAATATGGTCCTAACGATGGCGTTTTCGCCGGAAGCGCCCCGATTGGCCTTGGCTTTGAGCATCTGCGCCGTGGCGATGGCATTGGTCCCCAGCGCGATGATTTCGACCGCTTCGCCGTAAACATCCTTTATCTTCTTGATGATGGCGCTGCCGATGCCGCCACCCTGCCCGTCGATGATGCAGACTTTCTTCCGCATACGCGTTTATCTCTCTATTCGTAGGACTTTCATAATTTTGAAATCTTGCGTCGCATTCTCCGCTGCCGCTTGGGCAGGCGCCGGGCAGGCCCTGATTTTTTGGTGGTGGGTATCCATCCTGCGGATGCTTCGTTTTCGCTGGTGCCTTTCGTTTCCAAGAGCCGGGCCATCATGATGCGCTGCTCGAATTCATCGGCTTTGATGATTCCGGCGCCCTGGGCGGCAGCGTAGTCGGCGATTTCGCGATCCGAGCTGACCACCAGCAACTTTTCTCTTTGGTTGCGGGCCATCCGTTTGATGACCGCATCGGCCGATTCTCCCGGCCGCGAAAAACAGAGTTC
This sequence comes from Desulfobacteraceae bacterium, assembly GCA_003599575.1. Classification (GTDB taxonomy): domain Bacteria; phylum Desulfobacterota; class Desulfobacteria; order Desulfobacterales; family Desulfosarcinaceae; genus Desulfatitalea. Next base: position 21,297 of record QZKV01000006.1, read on the forward strand.
AATGCCTTTGATCCGATCCCGTCGCGGCATGCCCGGCGGCGCGGCGGTCCCGTCGAACACCACGGTAATGGAAAAGGCCTTGATCTTCTTGTAAGCCGCCAGCGCATCCACCAATGCTTCTCGTCCGGCCTGCAGATCTTTGCTGTCCAAATCGGCCAAATGGCTCGATTGGCGGATGAGATTATATCCATCGATGACGATATGCATGATTAGTTGAATAATAAATCGTGAATCATTGATCGGTCGGATGCCGGTTGATCTTCGATCAACCTATCAACGAATCAGATCGCATTGAGCAATTCCAGCAGGCGGTTCAGATCCTCGGTACTGTAGAATTCGATTTCCAGCTTGCCCTTTTTCCCCCTGCGCTTGATATCCACCTTGGTGCCGAAGCGGCGGGAGAGCTGATCGGCCACGCCCGCCAGATGCCGTTCTTCAGAGTCGTTTTTCTTACGCTCCACGATTTCGGAGGCGTTGCGCAAGCGCTTGACCAGTTCTTCGGTTTGGCGCACCGACAGTCCTTTGCGAATGATGGCACGCCAAACGGCGTTTTGTTGCGTGGGTGTGTCGGCGCCCAGCAGCGCGCGTGCGTGCCCCGTGCTCAGTTTCCCTTCGGTAATACTGGCCTTGATCGGCTCAGGCAACTGGCGCAAGCGCAGGAAATTGGCCACCGCCGAACGGCTTTTACCGACGCGGCCGGCAGTCTGCTCCTGGGTCAATCCGAATTCTTCGATCAACCGGTGGTAAGCTTCGGCTTCTTCGATGGGGTTGAGATTCTCGCGTTGAATATTTTCAACGATGGACATCTCCAGCATTTCGGCATCCGAAACGGTTTTCACCACGACCGGAACACGGTCCAATCCCGCCATTTTAGCTGCCCGCAGCCGCCGTTCTCCGGCCACCAACTCGTAACCCACATCTGCTTTCCGCACCAGCAAAGGTTGCAGGATCCCTTGCGAGCGAATGGACTCGCTCAAATGGGTCATTTCCTCGGCGGCAAATCGGCTGCGGGGCTGAAAACGGTTGGGTTGAATCAGATCGATATCACACTCCAGATAGGTTTTGGCGCCCGCATCCCCCGGGCCTTCATTCATCGGTTTCACATCAGGGATGAGCGCATCCAACCCTCTACCGAGAGCCCGTCTCTTCTTAGCAGTCTGCTCGCCGGAGTTTTGCGGTACTGTCATGGCTTATATCTTCCTCCATTTACGTATCACTTCGGCCCATCGGCAATGAATTCGCCCGTTGAAACCAATGGACGAGCATGCACATCAACGAAACTGACTAATTTGCGAAAGGCTTGGTCATTATTTCCTGAGCCAGTGAAAAGTAGCTCTGCGAGCCCACCGACGCGGCGTCATAAAGCAAAATAGGTTTACCGAAACTGGGTGATTCTCCCAGCCGCACGTTGCGCGGAATAATGGTTTTAAATACCAGGTCCTTGAAATGGGTCTCGGTATCTTCCGCCACTTGGTGAGACAAATTCGTTCGTTTATCGAACATGGTCAGCAAAATTCCGGCGATTTGCAGCTGTGGATTGAAACTGCGCCGAATCCGCTGAACCGTCTGGATGAGTTGGCTCAAACCTTCCAGGGCATAAAATTCACATTGCAACGGAATCAACAGCGCATCGGCGGCGGTCATGGCATTGACCGTCAGCAGGCTGAGTGACGGCGGGCAATCGATGACGATAAAATCAAACAGGTTCCCCACAGGTGCAAGCAGCCGCTTGAGAGTGGTTTCGCGACCGGGCTGCGAGAGCATTTCGATATCGAAACCAATCAACTCCACTCGTGAAGGCAATACTTTGAGGGCCTCGATCTCGGAATCGGCGATCAGTTCATGGATTCCGGCCTCACCCATCATGCCATGGTAAAGAGTGCGTTTGAGCTGCGTTTTATCCAGCCCGATCCCCGTGGTGGCATTGGCCTGAGGGTCGCAGTCAACCAAAAGCGTCTTTTTTTCGAAAATGGCCAAAGCCGCGGACAAGTTGACCGCCGTGGTGGTTTTACCCACGCCCCCCTTCTGGTTGGCTATGCAAATGATCCGTGCCATTGCCGCGACACTAACATAAAACATATGGTTTGGGAAAAGGAATTGTGTATTGATATTTCTGACTTTAGGTCTTAATCTCAGCCTAATATTAAAGGGCCATGGATGAGACTCGATGTCTAAGAAAATATACAAGCAAGCCTTATCGGCAGTACTGGCGCCCTTGTTGCTTTTGGCCTGGTGCACGCCGGGCTGGGCCATATCCTTGAAGGAAGAGCAAGAGCTGTCGCAGCAGTTCATGCGCATGGTGCACCGCAATTTTGAACTGATCGATGATCCGCTGATCCGCGACTATGTCGGCCGGGTGGGGCAAAAAATATTGGCTGCTCTTCCGCCCCAGCCGTTCGCCTATCATTTTTATGTCGTCAAGGAAGAAGTATATAACGCCTTTGCCATTCCGGCCGGATATATTTTTATCAACAGCGGATTGCTCCTGGCCATGGACAGCGAAGAAGAGTTGGCGGGTATCCTATCCCACGAAATATCGCATGTGGTATGCCGGCACATCTCCCAACGCATTGAACGGTCCAAGAAAATCGACCTGGCTTCCATGGCCGGGGTGGTGGCGGGAATCTTTCTCGGCGTAGCCGGCGGCAGTCCCCAAGCCGCCCAGGCCCTGACGCTGGGATCGGCAGCCGCCGGTCAATCCCTGTCTTTGGCTTATAGCCGCGATGACGAATCTCAGGCCGATCAAATGGGACTCAGCTACCTCGCCGGTGCGGGATATTCGGCCAACGGATTGTTGGAAGTATTAAAAAAAATCCGCGGCAAGCAATGGTTCGGCTCCGATCAAATCCCCACCTACATGATGACCCACCCCGCGGTGGAAGAGCGAATCGCCCATATCGATACCTGGATGGCCACTCAGGGGTCTGCGTCCAAGGAGAAAAAAGAAAACGTACCATCGACGCAGTTTCGCCGAATTCAATACCGCTTGCGCGCTCTGTATGGCGACCCGACGGCCGCGCTCCAATTCTTTAAATCCGCTTTGGCCAAGAATCCGTCCCATGCCGATGCGGCTTACGGGTACGGCCTGACCCTGTCCAGGACGGGCAGTCACACGCAAGCTGTAACCTATCTGCAGCAGGTGCTGACCCAAAACGCCTTGGATCCAATCGTGCTGGGGGATCTTGGAAAGATTTACTTTCTTGCCGGACGGACAAAGGATGCTTTGGAAATCCTGAGGGGCGCGGCGACCTTGCCCAATCCCAACCCGGAAGGTTTGTTCTATCTGGGGCGGACTTATATCGAATCAGGGGATTATGCGGCTGCAGCCGACTCTCTGGAAAGGCTGCTGCGTATTCAGGATGATTATGCGCCGGCTTACTACTATCTGGGCGAGGCGTATGGAAAATTGGGCCGTAATCCGGAGGCCCACTATTTTTTGGGTATGTATCACTTCAAAAAGGGCGATGATCGGCTCGCCTATCATCATCTTGTGCGCGCCCAAAAGGAGATTCAAGATCCCGCAAAGCTGGAGACCATCAAAAAAAGCCTGGAAATCCTAAACAAGCTTCCCAAGGAGGCGCTTCAATAAAAGCGGTCAAGAAATGATTTGTCCTCCGGCAAAGGCCCGGTATTCCAACCCAATACCTATTCAAAGACAACCAACCCAACAAACCCAACAAACTCAACAAACTCAACAAACTCAATAAACCCAACCAACCCCATCACGCCCGGTCGAAATGCGAGAAATGCATGGAGAATGTGCCGCGGCCCTGAGTGGCGCTGCGCATGGCCGTTGAATAGCCGAACATGCGGGCGAGCGGTACGACGGCCCGGATCGACTGGACCCCCACTTTCGGTTCGATGGCTTCGATTTTACCCGAACGGGCATTCAGATCGCCGATCACCTCACCCATAAACTCCTCGGGTGCAAGCACCTCGACCTTCATGATCGGGTCCAGCAAAAATCCGTTCCCACCGGCCAGGGCCTCTTTGCAGGCCATTGCGGCGCTTACTTTGTACGCCAGTTCCGAACCTTGGGCTTCCTTGTAGTTGGCGCCTATCAAAACGGCTTCCACATCGACGACCGGATACCCCATGACGGTGCCGCTTTCAAGACTCTCCAGCACCCCTTTTTCAACGGCCTGGACAAATACGGCCGGCAAGATGGTCTCATCCACCTTGCTGATGAACCGGGTTCCCGTGCCGCGCGACAAAGGCCGCAGGAGCAGGCGTACCTCGCCGAAGTGACGTTGGCCGGCCACTTCCTTGTCAAAAACAGCGGCCCCTTCGGCGGTCCGTTCAATGCTCTCACGGTAAACCACTTGGGGTTTGCCCACATTGACTTCCGTGTTGAATTCACGACGCATGCGGCTGATGATCACCTCAAGATGAAGTTCGCCCATGCCCGAAAGGATCATCTGTCCGGTGTCGGCATCCTGCTGAACGCGCAAGGTGGGATCTTCGTCGGCGAATTTGGACAGGACATCCTGTAATCGATCCTGATCCGAGTGCGTTTTGGGTTCAACGGCAATCGAGATAACCGGCTCATAGACTTCAATATTCTCCAGCAACACCGGATGATCGGCACTGCAGATCGTTTCGCCGGTCGAGGATTCCTTCAGTCCGACGACGCCCACAATGCTTCCTGCGCCGGCGGTATCCAGGCGCTCGCGTTTATTGGCATGCATCTGCAGAATGCGCGACAGTTTCTCTTTCTTTTTACGGAAAGGATTATACACCTCTTTGCTGGTTTCGAGCCGCCCGCTGTAAACCCTTACAAAGGTATGCTTGCGACCTTCTATCATGGCCACTTTGAAGATCAGCGCCGCCAGCGGCTTGTTGTCAGCCGGCGGACAGGCGACCGGCTCACCCGTTTCCGGATGGATGCCGGCAATGGGCGGCAAATCGGCCGGGCTGGGCAAATAGGCCACGACCGCATCCAAGAGGGGTTGAATGCCCTTGTTTTTCAGAGCGCTCCCGCACAGGACCGGAACCAGTTTCAGATCAATGGTCGCCTTGCGAATCGCTCCGGTCAACATCTCGGCGTCGATAGGACTTTCGGAGAGGTAGGCTTCCATCAGTTGATCGTCCACCTCGGCAACGGTCTCGATGAGCTTTTCGCGGTATTGGGCCGCGTTCGTGGCCTCCGTCCCGGGCAGATCTTCATACCTGAAAGAGGCACCCAGGGTGTCGTCATCCCATATGATGGCTTTCATCTGGATCAGGTCGATCACTCCCGAGAAGCCGTCCTCCGCCCCCAAAGGCAGTTGCAGCATCAGCGGCTTGGCTTTCAGGCGGGTCTTGATCATCTCGACCGCATTGAAGAAATCGGCGCCGATACGATCCATCTTGTTGATGAAAGCCAATTTGGGCACATGGTATTTGTCGGCCTGGCGCCAGACCGTCTCCGACTGCGGTTCCACGCCTCCGACCGCGCAAAATACGCCCACGGCACCGTCCAATACGCGTAAGGAACGTTCCACCTCGATCGTAAAATCCACATGGCCGGGCGTATCGATGATGTGAATATCGCGGCCCTTCCAGGGGCAGGTGGTCACAGCGGAAGTAATCGTGATCCCGCGCTCTTGCTCGTCCGGCATCCAATCCATGACCGCTTCACCGTCGTGCACCTCGCCCATTTTGTGCGAACGCCCGGTGTAATAAAGGATCCGTTCGGTCACGGTGGTTTTGCCGGCATCGATATGCGCGATGATGCCGATATTGCGAATGTTTTGTATTTTGCTGGTCTTTGTCATCGTACCCATAACATGTCGACCTCGAAAACTTCCTGCAGATCCGCATGACCGACCAATGTCGCGGCCTCACGGCCGCCGATTAAAAACCGGACTGATCGGACGCTGTCCACGTTCAATACCAGGGTATTGACGATGGAGTAGATGGACAGCAACTCGGCCGCCGCTCCGCCGGGGTGAGCTGCAAAGGACTCGGCATCGAAATCGAGAAAGGCTGTCCCGGCCCCCGTAATGTGAAGGGCCAGCAACTTGGCATCCGGCGGCAGTGTGCGGCTGCCCCCTTGAGATGGTCCTTGAATCAGCAATTCGATCAGCCTGCGGCTCAAGGCGACATCATCGTCGAATTGTTCCACCACCCGTTGCTCGGCCACAAGATGGCGTTCCCGGGCATCACCGAAATAGAGGTGCACCACTTGCTTGCTTGGGGAGCGGACGGGCTGTCCCTTGCTCCCGATGTCCGCCGAAGGTGTCCGCGAGACCTGTTCGGCAATCCACCACCCGGCGAGAATGGCAACTGAAACGATCGTCCCAAAAAGGACCAGTTTTACCACAGGTCGTGATCGGCGGCCCACCGCTTCTCCTCACAAGAAAACAATGCTTGGTTTCATTTCAAGTGCTTAGGTCGAAACCGGACATGCTATCTAAGCCACTTCCCGGTGGATGTCAAGGATAGAGCCTGCAGTCGGAAGATCGACTGCAGCTCCACGGCGCAAGCATCAAGCGCGTTTCAGGAGTTTACGGACAAGCGCAGGCTTTTGAACACCTGTTCAAAAGTGTACATGTCGACGTTGAAATAATGGCGCTGGGCGGCCGTATAGCGCAGATTGAGAAAGCGATCGGAATGGACCGTCCCATAATAGATGGTTTTCATGTCCAGGCCTTGACGATCCTGATGGGTATACACCAGTTTGAAGCCGGCTTTCCCACCGATCTGCGCGGGGGAATTGGCCAGAAGGGTAAAGCCGCTGATTTGAGGATCTCCCTGCAGGTTATCGATAACCACGCGGGCCAGTTCGTGCGGCAGCATATCTGCCTCGATATGTTGCTGCGTGTACTTGAAGGCTGCCGACACGGGTCTCTCCTGGATGAAAATATATTGCAGATAGGGGCCGTCTTTGGACAGCATCTCATAAGTCGGCGCAACAAACCGCATCCACCCTTCAGGTGCCTGGACCGACCAGCGGGAAGATTCGATGCGACCGCGCACCGGCTCCCAGACCGCGGAACAGCCATTTAAACCGATCATCAGCACAACGGCGGATAGTAAAAAAAAGCGATTCGTTGGGACGGTTTTCATTCGCTGCATAACTGCAAGTACCCCCTTATATAATCATTTTCATCGGCATGCGGTGCCAGAGCCAAACTGGTTTCAAAATAACTGCGCGCGTCCTGCAGGCGTCCGGCTTTAAAGTGCATGAATCCCAAAGCACGATAGGCCGGAATAAAGGAGCGGTCAAGATCGATGGCTTTCTGGAAGGATGAAATCGTCAGGTCGCTGCGCTTACCCGAGCGGTACGCAATGTCCCCTTGAAGATAATAAGCCTGGGGGTCATCCGCTCGAATCGCAATGTAGCGCTGGATGCTTTCCGAGGCCTGCTCCCACGCACCTTGCCGGGTAGCCGACCGCGCGTTGGCCAGAAGCGCGGGAGCGATATAAAAGTCATATTCCGGAACGCGGTTCTGGCAATTCCGGTCAGCATCGCCGGCGGGCATTTGATCCAACGCGCGCTTGACTTGGGCCAACCGCTGGTTGAAGGCAACCACCCCTTTTGTCCGCCCGTCACCGGAAGCATCTACACGCGAAACCGCCGTTTGCGCGCAGAAACCGGCTTGCTGCATGAGCACCAGCCCTTCGCGATCAGCCTCCTGCTCCGCCGCATGCAAGAACATGGCGAGATCCTGACGGATCTCGCCGGGGTTCAGAGGCGCTGTCGATCGGGAGTGGTTTAAAGCGGCCAGGGCATGGCGGCGTTTATAATGGATAATTTCATGAGATAGGATCATGGCCAATTGATCTTCGTTTTGCGTATGGGCCATCATCCCGGTCGTCAGATAAATGGCACCGTCGGGAAAAGTGTGGGCGCCGGCAACAGCATCCTCCACAACATAGACCCGCGCCATGGGCCGGTCAGAATCGACATGCGTCCACAGCCGGCTGATCAAGTTATCCAAGTAAAGCGCCAGGCCCGCATGCTGCAAAAGGATCACCCGGCGCATTTTTTCCATCTGGGCCCTAACGGATAATTGCTGCACTTCATGTTCGCTGATATCGCCCAACGCGTGCTCGGCCGCATGCGCAATGCCCGAACAAGCCAACCACCCCGCCACAGCCAATGGAAACCACGCACTTCCTTTCACAGAGCCTCTCCGGAAAAAGCGTTTAGGGCTTGATTGACCAAATTGGGGGCCTCTTGAGAAAAGTGAGTGCCTGAATCGGTCGTTGCCGCCACCACGTTGTACCAGATCACGCGGCCTTGCGGCTCGACGACCGCAATAGAGATCCAGCTTTTCGGCTGGTCTTTGGAGACGGTTTGATGCCCCAAAACGAGAATCAAGGCGTCCGCCGCACTCTCTTCCAGAAGCTCGGTCACGGACCCCAATTCATAGTCGAAGGACTGCAATTTCGAAGGAAAATATTGAGGACCCTGGGTGTGCAATTGAATGGAATGGTGTACCGCCCTGAACAGGGCCTGAAGGCTTGTGGTCTCGGTTTCTTGCAGGAATTCGTCGCCGGCTATGCGGACCTGCAAATGCTTGTTCGCCAGGCTTTGGTTAAGAGCCTTTAGAATGTCGGAACGGGCGGTCTGGCTGTAATCGTCCCGTCGGACTACGGAACCATCGCCCACCTGCTGATAGACATCGAATTCCGGAGGCATAACCAGGATCGTGCGAATGTTCCGAAAATAAGTGGGATAGGCCGGATGTTTCAGTTCGGAAGCAGAGCTGCATCCGATCAGCACAACAGGAAGGATGATCCTGATCCAAGCGCCCCTTGACAGTGTATTTTGATCGTTGTTCATAGTCCTCGTCGTGGGATAGGGATATGCAAAAATTTACCCATAATAAAGCAATTTCTGCACCAAGTCGAAAACCTTTTTATTCTCATCGCGGAGGGTCAAAGCGTTCGCAACCACCTGCACAATTAAATGACCCTATGATGGCCCTGCGACAAATATCCGACGCTTGAGATCTCCTAAGGTCCCGACCTGATTGACATCCAGAGTCAAGTACCTATGTTGGACATACGCTGGAGCCCGATCCAGCGTTTGCTAGGAGGGAAATTATGAAAAAGCTGGTGCTAATTTTTTTGTTGGCGCTTTTCGTGATGGGCTGCGGTCGGGTCATGCGATCCGGTTTTTTGCAGCATGACACGATGTACAGTAGTTGGGATCATACGGCCTTCAGCTGGTTCGGTTACCGAAATCCGACCCCCGAAGATGTCGAAAAGTCGAGGGCCCAGAACTGGTGGGGTCTTGATGTTCCCTACGTGCCGGGCCAGTAGCATCTAGCGGAGGAAACAATTCTCACCGGGGACTCAAGCGGGGATTGCATTCCTTCGGCCCCTCGGTTTTATCCCAAACAGTACAAGAGGTGGCCCTTCTCAATTTGTCCGGCACGACCCATTCAAGCTTGGCCGATTCCCCGGAAATCAATGGTCGGAATGATCGACCTTCCGATCCAAGGGCCGCTTATTGAGGTTTTCCTGCCACAAAGTGGTCAATCTTTCTTCCTCCCGGCCTCCGGATTTGAGCTTCAGCCCATACTGCAGGATCACCAGCAGCATGTAAATGCCGCCGGCCAAAACGATGATGGTCAAGATCACCACCAACAGGTTTTCAAATAAACTGGACAACCAAGGCATGCTTCACACTTTGAAAGCGGCCGGCAGGGTTTCGTTTGGACGAATCACCCCGGATCCGGTGTTTGTTTCCTAAAACCAGCTCCTGACCTATTCTATTAAACCATTCCGCTTTGACCCTCAAGGACTCTTTGGGCTGTTCCGGTGTCGAGAACCTCGGGATGGTGTTGAAGGGAGATTTCCAGTTGCAATCAGGTTCAGCATAATATAAGAACAGAAGAAATCTGCTATTCTACCTTTCAGGCAAGCTACTGAAAACCCGCACAGGAAGAAAAACGGGCATGCGAAAAATTGCCGTGGCAATGGCCAAGGGCGGGGTGGGCAAGACAACCACTGCCGTTAACCTGGCTCATGATCTGGCCATGCAGGGGCAACGGGTGTTGCTGGTGGACTGTGATACCCAGGACCAGGTCGCCAAATTTCTCGGTGTCACCCCCCCTCACGGACTGTATGAATTTATCACCGGCCGTGATGAGAAGGGCAACCGGGTTCTAAAAAAAGAGGCAATCCACTCTGCCCGCGACAATCTCTGGATTCTGGCCGGCGGCATCAAACTGGTTGAGCTTAAAAACTGGCTGGGGGAACAACCCCGTGAACAAAGGCACGCCCTGCTGAGACAATCGATCGTGCCCAAAGGCAACGGACTGGATTTTCTTATCTTCGACTGTGCGCCGGGTTGGGATATTCTAAGCGTTAATATTCTGATGGCTGCTGAAGAGGTGCTTTGTCCGGTGGCCCTGCAAGCGCCCGCACTTGAAGGTTTGAAAACATTTTTCAAGTATCTTCTGTCGGCGCAAAAACTGAACCATCGTCTATCTTTGAAGTACATCCTGCCGACGCTGTATGACGGCCGCACAAGGCAAAGCGCGGAACTGTATCTGAAGCTCAAACGCCTTTTTACCAAGCAGATTTGCCATCCCATCCGCTACAATGTGCGCCTGTCCGAAGCCCCGGCCGGCGGGAAAACCATCTTTGAGTATGACCATCGCGCCGTTGGTGCCAACGATTACCGCAAACTGACCAGGAGGCTCATCGATGACGGTGTCCGAGCGAACCAAATCCCCAGATTTTTTTGAAGATCACGGCCCCGATCCGGTTGCGGCCGCCACAGGCGGCACCTATTCAGCAAAATCGGTCCCCAAGAAAAAGGCCGGCTTCTATTTGTCCGAGGAGCTGATCGAACGATTCAACCGCCACTTTCACCGCATGAAGCTGGCGGGCACCCGCATCGAAAACAAGTCGGCCCTGCTTGAACTGGCATTGCTGTTTGCCCTGGAAGATCTGGACAAAGGTAAAGAGAGTCGATTGCTGCAAGCATTGGAACAAAAGAAAAACAACGGCGCATAAAAAGGAGTATTTTGAAACCCGTCAGCGGCCATCTTGAAATATTGGATAAGGGTTACGGCTTCCTTCGACGCTTGGATCATAACTTTCAACCGGGACCGGCGGACCCCTTCGTGCCGACCCCGCTGATCAGCGCAAACAACTTGCGCGAAGGCGTATTTATCACAGGCAGCGGTGTGCCGGGAAGTTCCAAAAACGCCAACTTGAAACTGAACTCCATTGAAACGATCAACCATCTTCCAGCGGTGGCATACGCAAACATCATCCCCCTGCAACAGCAGACCAGCATCAACCCGACGCAGCGCTTTTCCCTGACCACAGGGAAAGAAGACATCATGGGCAAAACCCTGGACCGGATCGTGCCTGTCGGCAGAGGACAGCGGGGGCTGGTCATCGCACCGCCGAAAACGGGGAAAACCACCATACTGAAGCACATGGCCGGTGCGATAATGGCCAATCATGCGGACGCGTCTGTCTTCGTCCTGCTCGTGGATGAACGGCCCGAAGAAGTCACTGACTTCAAACGCGGATTAACCGGCGCGCATGTGCTTTTCTCCTCGGCTGATCAGAGCATCGCCCAACATATGCGTATTACCCGCCTGGCGATGAACACGGCGATTCGCGATGCCGAGGTCGGGCGCGACACCATCGTCTTCATCGATTCGCTGACGCGCATGGCACGGGCCTTTAATACCGAAACCCAAAGCTATGGCCGCACAATGACGGGCGGCTTGGCAGCCAACGCCCTGGAGATTCCGCGGCAGCTTTTCGGCGCTGCCCGCAATCTGGAGCACGGCGGCTCTCTTTCCATCATCGCCACCATTCTGATCGAGACCGGCAGCCGCATGGACGACATCATTTATCAGGAGTTCAAGGGAACCGGCAATATGGATCTGGTTCTCAGCCGGGAGTGTTCCGAAAACAGGTTGTGGCCGGCCATAGACATTAAACAATCCGGTACCCGCAAGGAAGAGTTGCTGCTGGATGCCGAAGCATACCGCGAAGTTGTTCAACTGCGACGCGGTTTAGCCAAACTGGACACCGTCCATGCGATGGGGGCATTACTGGAATATCTGAGCAGTAAATCTCAATCTTGATGGATTCGAAAAACCCTGAGACATAACCGATAGAGCCTTTTCCCTTTGTCACTGCTTGACCATGGGTTCATCAGATGCTGCGTGGGGGGAGATTCTCAATCCTCATCTTCATCATCAAAGTTTTCAAATCCTTCAAGTCCATCGGCCATGGCCAGGGCTTCGAGAACCGCTTCGACAATATCCTCATCATCCGATTCCATCAGATCTGTAAGCAGCATGGAAGCCTCTTCGGGGTGGATGGTGGCTGCGGCGGCAATGGCGGCAATGCGCAGATCCTTTTCCGTTTCATCCGAACGGACCAACTCGGCAATGTGCGGCCAGGCTTCGTCGATCTCCCAGTTGCCGGCCGCGCTCACGGCATGGTAGTGAATGAGGGGATCGGGATTTCCCAGGGATTCCAATATCTGCTGGTCGAATCCGCTGACATATCCCATACAGAAAACGGCGGTCAGGCGCCAGGACGGGTCGCTGTCGGCGTAGGCGCTGCGCACGGCATCGTGGTGCCATACCTGTGGCGCCCGCACCGCGGCTTCCAGAATCCGCCGCCGCAACTCGGTGGGCAGATCTGCCCGCATATACATCAAGTGCAGTGTTTCCTGCAGATGATGAAACAATTCCTCCGAGATGAGAATATCATCTTCATCTTCGAAGCCCATCATATCGGCATGTTCCATGGCCGGTCCCAGCGCGATCACGGCCGTACTCCTCAGTTCAAGCGACTCGTTGCCGTTGCGCACGATATCGAGCAGGGCTTGGGCCAGCGCATCACTGATGACGGTATAATCACCGGAAAGTTCCGCCGCGAGGAGGCGGTCGGTGGGATCGCCGCCCTGATCGGATAAAATGCCGAGCAGCACCTGATCCGCGTTTGCCGGCCACTCCCAAGGCGGCGTGTCTTGCAGTTTTTTCAAATCCATTTGCTTACCTCCGGATAACGGATGTTTTGATGGATTACCTACCGCGAAAACTCAGGCGGCTAAAATTCAGCGCGGTGCTGTTGCGGGTAAGATGAAATATAGATGTAAAATGGTGGTTAATCAAGCCGCGCTTTGGCTGTTGAGCAATTCTCGCTGAATGAGATTCAGTCACGACACCCTTCCAGGGAGATGTCTCTTTTCTCGTACTCGTACGCGTACTCGTTCTCGTACTCGATCGAATGATGCATTTGCGGAAGCCGATAATTCCTATCCGAGTACGAGTACGCGTACGAGTACGATGAGCACGGTGCTGAGCAACATGGAAAAAGCGCTTATGAATCCCATTCAGACAGAATCGCTGGCAAGCGCCAATGAAATCCTTCGTGTCTTTGTGCGAGAAAAAAAACAAAAATCGCACCAAGACACAAAGGTCACATTTCGCGCGCCCGGACTTGCCGCAGCGGATATTCGGTGTTAACTCAAAGCCATGACTGAAAACAGCCTGTCTCTTTTCGACCCGCTGGTGGCCCGCTGGTTCCGGGAGCGCTACGGCGCCCCGACGGAAATTCAGGCCAGTGGCTGGCAATCCATATCCCGCGGGACACATCTGCTGATCACGGCGCCCACGGGCAGCGGTAAAACCTTGGCCGCTTTCCTGTGGGCCTTGAACCAATGGATCACCGCAAGATGGGATACCGGCCGCACACATGTGCTGTATGTTTCCCCGCTCAAGGCCCTGAACAATGACATTCAACGCAACATATTGTTGCCTCTTGCAGAATTGCAGCAGCTATTCGCGCACGCGCAGCGCCCGTTTCCCGACATCCAGGTGCAAACCCGCAGCGGCGATACACCTGCCTCCGACCGCCGCCGCATGGTCCGGCGGCCGCCTGAAATCCTGATCACCACCCCGGAAAGCCTGCACCTGCTCCTCAGTTCGGCCAGCGGCCGCTCCATTCTGGGAAGCATCCGCACCGTGCTGCTCGATGAAATTCACGCCGTATTGGCATCCCGGCGCGGGGCGCTGCTGATCAGCGCGGTCGAGCGCCTGGTGCGGCTGAGCGGTGAATTCCAGCGCATCGCCCTGTCCGCCACGGTCCGGCCGCTTGCAACGGCGGCCGCATTCGTGGGCGGCTTTCGGTTGGAAGGCCCAAGAGAAAGACCCCGCTATGAACCTCGCAAAGTCGTCGTGCTTTCCCCGCAATCAACCAAAATGTACGACCTGGGGGTACGGCTGCCCGAAGTGCCTGAAAGCCCGCGAGACCCGAACGACTTCTGGGAGGCCTTTGCCGAGCAAATCCGCGCCCGTCTGCAGATCAACCGATCCACCCTGGTATTTGCCAACAGCCGGCGCTTGTGTGAAAAACTGACCTTTCTCATCAACCATGGACAGGACCGTTTACTGGCCTATGCCCATCACGGCTCTTTGTCCAAAGAGATCCGTACGGAAGTGGAACGCAGTCTGAAGACCGGATCTTTGAAAGCCATCCTGGCGACCGGTTCTCTGGAGCTGGGCATCGATATCGGCGCTCTGGATGAGGTGATTCTGGTTCAGGCGCCCTGGTCCGTAGCCGAGGCGATCCAGCGCATCGGACGCGCCGGCCACGGGGTCGGCCAGACCAGCCGTGGAACGTTCCTTGCGGCCCACCTCGCGGACAGGGTCTGCGCCGCGGTGACGGCCCGCGCCGTCGTGGAAGGAAGCATCGAGCCGGTGCAATCCTTGCAGGCGCCTTTGGATGTGCTGGCCCAGGTCCTTCTATCCATGCTGGCCTTCGAAGATTGGCATCCCGACGATCTTTACAACTTCATCCGCACGGCAGCTCCGTACCACGACCTGTCGCAACGCCGATTCGAACTGGTCCTGGACATGCTGGAGGGCCGGTACGGCGAAAGCCGCATCCGGGAACTCCAACCCAAAATCTCACTTGATCGCCTGGAGCAGTCTATCCGGGTGCGCAAGGGGGCCTTGCTTTCCTTATATGCCTCGGGCGGCGTGATCCCCGACCGCGGCTACTATGCCTTGCGCCATGCGCATTCCGGCGCCAAAATCGGCGAGCTGGACGAAGAGTTTGTCTGGGAAGCCCGAATCGGCCAGGTATTTACCTTGGGCGCCCAAAACTGGCGCATTCGGCAGATCACCCACAGCGAGGTGCGCGTGCTGCCTTCCGCGCCGGGCAAACCCGCCCCGCCCTTCTGGCGGGCGGAGGAGAATCCGCGCAGCTTCCACCTCTCGGAGATGATCGGGCGATTTCTTGAAATGGCGGAGACCCGGCTCAAGGAACCGGCTTTTGTAGAAGAATTGATGCGGGCCTATGCGATGGATCTGTCCGCCGCGCGCGGCCTGATCGAAGAACTTCAACGCCAGCGCATTCATACCGGCGCCCCCCTGCCCCACCGCCACCACCTGCTTATCGAAGAGACCTCCCTGGGCACCGGTCGGGCGGCCGGGCGGCAGGTGATCTGTCACACCGGATGGGGCGGCCGCGTCAACCGGCCCCTGGCCATGGCCCTGGAAGCGGCTTGGGAAGAGCGCTTCGGGACAACGCCGCAGATTTTCTGCACGAACGACACCGTGACCTTTTTGCTGCCCCCGGACGTTGCGGGTGAAACGCTGCTCAGTCTGGTGCGAGCGGATACGTTCGAAGAGTTGCTCTACCGACGCCTGCCTCAAACCGGTTTCTTCGGCGCACGCTTCCGCGAATGCGCCGGGCGGGCGCTGCTTTTGCCCCGCCGGCACGTCAGCCAGCGCATGCCGCTGTGGCTGACCCGCTTGCGGGCGCAAAAACTGTTGTCGGCCGTGGCCGCTTACCCCGATTTTCCCATTCTGGTGGAAACCTGGCGCACATGCCTGCAGGACGAATTCGACTTGCCGCAGTTGCGCGTTCTGTTGCGCGAGCTTGAAACCGGAACCATTGCCCGCAGCTATGTCCACACCGACTTTCCAAGCCCGCTGGCGCGCGCTGCTGCTTGGCAGCAGATCAATGTCCATATGTACCAGGGCGACCGCCCAGCTCCGGATCATGGCGGCCGTTTGTCTGCCGACCTGCTGCACGAAGTGACTTTGCAACCGGGATTGCGGCCGCCGATCGACGGCCCCCTGGCAGATGGTTTCGAAAAAAAACGCCAGCGCCTGGCGCCCGGGTATGCGCCGGATTCGTCGGAAGAGATGCTGGATTGGATTAAAGAACGCATCGCCCTGCCCTGGTTGGAATGGCAGAGCCTGCTTAAAGCCGCAGCCCGCGACCATCAGCTGGATCCTCAATTTCTGACCCAAGCGCTTGCGGAAAAAGTGGTCCGCCTGCAACTCTCTTCGGAAACCGATCGGGCGCTCATCGTGGCGCGCGAACGGATCGCCCCTGTATGGGAGAGTGTCTATCGCCATGTCAGCCCTTCTCCCGAGGTCCGATTGTTGAACGGGCAACCGCTCGCCATCGATGAACGGGTGAAGAAATCACGGATTTCGGCGGAGCGGCCGTTTTCCCCCGCCGCCGAACTGCTGGGTCAATGGCTGCAGTTTTACGGGCCGCAAGCTCCGGCCGCTATCGCCGAAACTTTGGCCCTGTCCCTGTCCTTTCTGACACCGCTCATCGAGGAATTGGCCGCCGCGCAGATCATTATTGTCGGACAACTTCTCAAAGACGGAGGGCCCGAGGAGCTGTGCGACCGGGAGAATTTCGAAATGCTCCTGCGGCTCTCCCGCAAAGCGGCACTCCCGGCGCTCGAAAGCCTTCCCATCGAACACCTCGCGTTGTTTCTGGCCGATCACCAGGGATTGACGCAATCGCCCCGTGCCGGCGACGATTTGGCCGTGCGTTTGAACCAACTGCTTTGCTGGGCGGCGCCGGCCGCGCACTGGGAAACCGAGATCCTGCCGGCGCGCCTGCCCGATTATCAACCCGAATGGCTGGACACACTGATGCAAACCCACGATTTGCGCTGGGTGGGCCGACGCGGTCATAAAATTATCTTCTGTTTTGAAGATGAATTGGATCTGGTCGCCGGAAGGGAAACGGCGCAAGACGATCCAACCGATTCGCCCAAGGTCAAAAAGAAAGAAGATCTTTCAGCGCTTTTTGCGGACGGCAACGGGCGCTATCCGTTTGCGGCGCTGGAGCGCATGGCAGGCTTGAATGCAGCGGCCCTGAATGAAAGGCTGTGGCAATGGGTATGGCGGGGAGCCGTAAGCAACGACACCTTTGCGGCGCTGCGTCGCGGCGTTGAGACCCGCTTCCGGATGGCCGAGCCTTCGGCCGCACGGCCGGCCGGGGCCGCGCGCCGACCCGGCCGATCCATGTTCCAACGCTGGCGTGGATCGCGGCCCAGCATCGGAAACTGGTTTCGCCTGGTCTATCCCGAGCCGATGGAGAATCTTCTGGATCGCGAAGAACGCAATAAAGAGCGCGTGCGTGTGCTCCTGGACCGCTACGGCGTTGTGTTTCGCGAGTTGCTGGCCCGCGAACTGCCCCTGTTGCGCTGGTCGGCCTTGTTTCGTTCCCTGCGGCTGATGGAGCTTTCCGGCGAAGTGCTGGCGGGGCATTTTTTTGAAGGCGTCGAGGGGCTCCAGTTCATCTCCGCACCGGCCCTGCAGCACCTTGGCAGTATCTTGCCTGAAGACGCCGTTTTCTGGCTCAATGCCATCGATCCGGCCTCGCTGTGCGGACTTGAGCTCGCCGCACTGCGGGGACGATTGCCGCGGCGCCTGCCGGGTGTCCACCTGGTCTACCACGGAGTCCGGCCGGTAATCTTTTCCCATCGGATGGGGGGGCGGCTGGAGATCATGGTTCCCCCCGACCACCCGCGCCTGAGCGACTATTTTAATTTCCTGGACCATCTGCTGACACGCAGGATCATGCCGCTGCGCAGCATCCGCATCCAGCACATCAACGGCGCCCCTGCGGCCGATCAAAAGGACTACGTGGCCGTACTGGCGGATCTATATGAAACCATCACGGATCATCAAGAGGTGACCTTGTATCGCCGCCATGCGGGATAGGTTGGGTTGGTTGGGTTGATTGGGTTTATTGGGTTTATTGGGTTTGTTGGGTTGGGTGGGTTTATTGGGTTGGTTGGGTTGGTGGTGGCAGTTTGTCTTTATCCCTGAGTTTTGATGGAAGCGCAAATGCTCTGCAAACGTCCGGTCGAGTACTGCCTCGGCGGTTCAAGCACGCCGGGGAATCCAATCCCGGCATCACTCCGCCCGGCGGGCGGGGAAGATCATGGATAAGGAGATAACGCAAACAAATGGGTTGCCTTATGCTCGCCTCCGCTGTATATTGCAGCATGAATTTGCCATAGGTTGCCCGAGCAGCAGACAAAGCATTTCCCCTTGCATCCGTAAAGCCGTTCGCATCCGCAACAATCCCTGTGATAATAAACTGCTTTGACTTTCAACGAGGGGCGTCGGTTTCAATGTACAATGAATATTTCGGATTTGCAGAAAAGCCGTTTCACATCGCACCCGATTTGAATTTTCTTTTCCTGAGCCCCAAGCATAAGGGGGCGCTTGCCTGCATGGAATACGGCTTTATGGGCGATATGGGCGTCGTGCTCATCACAGGCGATATCGGCACCGGAAAGACAACTCTGGTCCGGCTGTTTCTTCGCAAGCTTCCCGAGAATGCGCGCACGGCCTCTATTTTCAACACCAACGTCACTCCGGAGCAATTGCTCAGCCTTGTGGTGCATGAATTCGGCTTTGCCCGGCAGGGCGAAAACAAAGCACTGCTGGTCGAATCGATCCAGGCTGGATTGCAGCAACTCCATGCCGCCAACCTGTATCCGGTGCTGATCATCGACGACGCTCAGAACTTGTCATTGGAAGCACTGGAAGAGGTGCGCTGGCTTTGCAACCTGCAAAGCGAAAATCGCAATCTGGTTCAGATAATACTGGTCGGCCAACCCGAACTCAGGACCAAGCTGCAAAAACCAGTGATGGCTTCCCTGGCGCAGCGCATCGGGGTCAATTATCATCTGCGGCCTTTTACCCGCGATGAGGCGGGTGAATATATCGTCCACCGCCTCAAAACCGTCAATGGAAAAGCGGACCTGTTCAGCAAAGCGGCCGTGGACCTGATATTTGAGAGTGCCCGGGGCATTCCACGCGTCATCAACCTTCTGTGCGACAGTGCGCTGGTCTATGCATTTGCCGATGAACACAAGAAGATCGACACGTCCATTGTCGAGCAGGTGCTGACCGAGATGTACCCCCAGGGCCTTTGGGATCTTCCGTCCGGCTCAGTCGGCATACATATGCCGGATCCGTCCGATATGGACAGCGAAAGGCAATCGTCGGACCTCGACGGGCCCGAACAAAAAGACGGCTTCCAGAAAATGGAACGCCTTCTTGAAACCCTCGAACAGCAGGCCGATAACTACGTCAAAGAACTCCGTGCCATTTTCAAATTACTCCTCAAGAAAGAACAGCAGCGCTTTAATCAGCTTTCGACCGAATATTTACGTTTAAAAACCATTACCAAAGCCCTGCAGAAGGGGCGTGAAGGTTTTGCCGAGCGGCCGGAGGCGCCCCAGCCGAAAAACGCGGCCGTGCCGCAGAAGGGCAAAGGGGTCGTTGTGAAGCTGGTCGAGCCCAAATGAAAAAGGGCGGGGAGAACATCCCCGCCCTTTTTCATTTGGCCTTCGCTTTCACCCCAGCTTCAAACCGGCTGATGAGCCGATGCTCCATAGTATTCATAATAGGTATCGTTTGCGGAAGTGTGTTTGTTCATCAAAAATCCCAGAATTTTTTCTTTCGGCAGCAGTTCAAGTCCCTCCCCGATTTCCTTGAGAGAGGTTTTTCCGGATTCCACCACGATGACGATACCGTCGACCAGCGGCATCAGGATCAATGCATCCGCTCCGGCGAGAATGGGGGGGGCGTCCAGAAGGATATAGCGGTCCTGGTAACGGTTTTTCATTTCGGCGACCAGCGCCTTCATCTGCGGCGACCCCAGCAGTTCGGCGCTTTCGTGGATTGTGGGACCTCCGGAAATCAAAGTAAACTGGTCGATTTTGGGCCAAATGATCAAATCCTTCAGGTCCATGCCATGGGCCAGATAATCGACCAGGCCCATTTTGCTTTCGAGGTTGAGATACCGGTAAACATTTTGCTGACGCAAATCGCAATCCACAAGAAGAACGGTGTGATTGTAGGTTTTGGCAAAGGTCAAAGCCAAATTGATGGAAGTGAGCGTTTTTCCTTCACCTGGGCGGATACTGGTGATCATGATGGTGTTCCACCCCTTCGCCTTGGTGCGATGGATAATTTGTGTACGCAGCACTTTATAACAGTCGAGTTCCGGAGAGTTCGGCAACAGGCAGACACATCGATTCGCAATCACTGCGGTCTGATCGAGTTCAACAGATCTTGACCGGCTGTAAACCGGAGGCTTCCATTGCTTTATAGAAGAATCGTACCGGAAATTTTTCTTCTGCACGGCCGGTTCGGTCTTATCCGCTTTGCGCCATTGCATTTTCATTTTATCTACGGCTTTTTCGATTTTCATGCGCATCCTCTAAATGATGGGAGTTTATTCAAGGAATCCAGCCAACGTCAGGGGCCACCGGGCCCGGCTCTCGCATACCGGCCTGAAATCGCGCGCACCAAACGCGCACGATTTAATAGAACGGCCTTCCTCTGTAATGATCCAGGTTCTGGAAAGCAGCAGTTTAGATGGCCGCGCGGCGTAGAAGTTTGATCCAGAAGACATTCAGATCCATGACTTGAAAGTGAAAAAACACCAATCCGCCGGCGAGGGCGATCACCGCTGCAACAATCAGGAGGAGCAGCCTGAGCCGCTGCTGTGAACTGTCCAGGTTGGTCGCGATGACCGGCACAAACGCCAGCACAGGAAATGAGGTGGCCCGAATGAGCCGCTCGGCGCTATAGACCGCGTCATCGGTGAGTTCCCGAAAGGCCAGTGTGCCGACGCCGGCGCCCAGGCCGAGGACGAGACCGATCAACGTGATCGCCAGTCGGTTGGGCTTATAGGGTTTTTCCGGCAGCCGCGGGGCCTCCACCAGTGTGAAACGCTCACCTTTTTGCTCTTTTTCGAGGCCGTGCGCCACGCGTGCCTCCATGAGCTTGGCCATCAAATCGTCGTATTTGAACTGCGTGCTCTTACGCATGCTGATCAGATCGTTGTACTGGCTTTCCACGGCCGGCATTGCCGCAATGCGGCGCTTGTATTCGGCCGCCTCAGCCTGCAGGCGCTCTTTTTGCTGCTTTACCGAGGCCAATTCGGCTTTTATGCTGGCCAGTTGCGCGCTCAGCGTAATATAGGCTGGATTGTCGGGCAACCTCGCGGCGGTGCTATTGGAATCGGCCAGTTGCTTTTTAAGTTCCGCCAGCTCGGCACGTGTTTTTTTGACATCCGGGTATTCGTCGGAAAAACGTTTGGTCAATGCCACGAGCTGAAGTTTGAGCTCTTCCATGCGCACGCGGCTCTCGTTTTCAAGATTCGGATTCAAACTGGCCAACTGGGAATGAAAGTAGCCTTCGCGTTCTTTCAGACTGCTCAATTGCTGATCCACATTTTCGATATGGCGCTCGATGTTGCTCAGGCTTTGCAGGTTCACCACGATCATTTCGGGAAGCTCGTTGATGTGGCCTTCCTTGAAGGCGGCTATTTGGCCATCGAAGGCGGTCAGCTCCGTTTTAATCTTTTCGATTTCCGCCTCCAGAAAGGCTGATGTCTCCTCCACTTGCTTCACGCGTTCTTTGATGTTCTGCTCCAGAAAGAGAGAAACCAGGACATTGTTCACTTTTTGAACTTTCTGGGGGTCGCGTCCCTCATAGCTCAGTACAAAAGCAATGGTGGCCGTGCCCGGGCGCCCGGTGCGCCGGTCGACAATGTCGGTGCTGACCGGCTTGAGCTTTGTATCCGAGCGCATTTTTTCGACAAGCTCCTCTGAGGTATACTTATCCCGCATTTCGGGATATAGTCCGTACTCGTTAATGACCCGCAACAGGGGCGTGTAGCTCATGATGCGCTGATGGATCGCCTGGATCCTTTGCTCGACATAACTGGTCACCGTGCTGGCCACGTACTCGGCCGGCACGTCCTGTGCTTCGATGAAGATGGTGGCCTCGGAAAGATAAATCGACGGCAACATAAACGCCAGTATGACCGCAGCGCAGAATACCGTCGCCGCAGGCAGAATCAGACTCCAGGGCCTGCGTTTGACAATGTCCAAATACTCTTTTGGATTGGTCGTGCTTTCTTCCATACGGATCTCCTGAAATGTATTCTCCTACGGGATCATTCCGGCGGTGCCGGCCTGGAACAATGCTTAATCCATAAGGTCATACCCATAGCTCACCTGAACGTAGAAAGTATTGCGTTCGGCCGTGCTGCCGGCCACTTCATCTTCCACATGGGTGTAGTGGTAGGCGCCTTCCAAAGTGAATTTGTCCGAAAGCAGCCAGCGCAAAAAAGGGCGCAGATTGAAGGTGCGGTCATCCTGCTCTCTGCCCGTAAACTCATCGGCATCAGCCCGGTTGACATAATAGCCCGTGAAAAAGCCGATGGCCAATTTCTCCGCCAAACGATGCGTGTTATTGAATATCAGGCGGGTCAGCCGGGAAGCGCCGCGAGCGCCGCCGGCCGTGCGCAGGTCATGATACGCGGTTATGTTCCAGCGTGTCCGTTCGCCCAGGTAGTCCAGGCCGGCGGTGACAATACCCCCCCAGACATCGTTGCTGAGCGTTACGTCCCGCACCTCAATGATCCCCGGCGGCACCAGTATCTGCCGCTGCACGGTGAACTGCGTGTCGGAATAGCGCGCCCCCACGCCGGCGTTGAATCTGAATATTTCGCTGAGCATGCGTTGGAGGCCCAGGGTCGCATAAGCGCTCTTCAGTTCGGCCGTATCATAGTCGTAAATGCCGTAACCTGCGCTCAGTAAAAGCTGCGTCGCTTCCAGAAAGCGGCTGACGTCGTACCGATATTGCAGGCCGACCGTATGGCCTTGGAAGTCCTGTCGCTCGGCCTCACCGGCGCGCCAGTCATCCTGGTCGTAGGCATACGACAGCGACAGGGTATGATTTTCCAGCACGGCATAATCGGTTGAGACGCCGCCGTGATAACGGTAGCGCTCGTCGGTACCGATACCGAACACCAGGCCGGTGAGGTCGACGTCGCGGTCCGGTTGATTGTCGATTCGGAAAAAGCCGTCCAGATTGGCTTTCAGACGGGATGTCAGCAGGTAGCCGGCCTCCGCGAACACATGCACATCCGTATCGTCGAGATCGTCGTGGTCCCGGTAGAAAAACGGTGAAACCGCGGCATCCAGCTTGAAAGTGCGCCGTTCGGTGCGGTTGCGGTACTCCACTCCGGCGATGAGCGTGGTCCGAAAATCCTCCCGCTCGTCTTCCGTACTGAAAAACACATTGTCATTGTAATCCCCGCGAACCGCAATGGACGGCCTGAATACGACCTCGTCGGCCCAGGCCTGAACAGCCATGTTCAGCAGCCCCAGCAATGCGGCCAAGCATGCCATACAGCTCTTCACCATGACCTCTCCTGCTCGAAATGTACTTCAGTGGTTAATTTCAAAGCTAAACTGAACGAAAAAAGCTATGTTGTAGTATTTTGAAATTCTGCACGCGAGCGTAACCGAGAGGCGCCGGTTACCCCCTTAGAGCCAATCGGGTCACTTCTTGACCGATGCGCATGGTTTTGCACCCGTTTACGGCACCACGATGACGTCCCCCCGCAGCAGGCGTATATCCTGAACCGGATTGGATGCCTTGGCGGCCTCGTCATAGTCAAAGGGCAGGTAATTGCCGCTTTGACCTTCGCGGAAGATCTTAATGCTGCCGCGCTTGGCGAAGGCATTCAGCCCGCCGGCCATGGCCAATGCCTGCATGACGGTGATATTGGTGTTGAGCACGAAGCGGCCGGGATTATTGACCCGGCCGATGACATAAACCATTAAACTGTTGACCTGCGCCACGATGATGCTCAGGTCCGCATCGGGCACATAGCGGTTGAGCCGTTTGCGCATCTCATCGCTGAGTTGATCGACTGTCTTGCCGGCGGCGTCGAGCCGGCCCACCAGCGGAAAAGAGATCTTACCGTCCGGCAGCACGATCACCATCTTGGTCAGGTCGGCGTTTTTCCACACCGAAACCTCCAAAACATCTCCCGGTCCGATCTGATAGTCGCCCATGGCCGCGTTGGTCTCATCGGCCAATGCATACCCCGTCGTGGCCCAAAGAAGCCCGATCGTCAGGGCTGTGCAGATCGATTTTTTCAGAGCGTTCACCTTCATGATCCTTTCCCCCGTTGCTTCCGGATACTGGTTTAAAGCAGACTTTTTAAAACGGCTTCCGCCTCCGGGCGGCCGATGAAATCGGCTCTTCCAGAAAGTGCTTTCTTCAAATTTTCGCGGGCATCTTCCGTGCGGCCGGTTTTAAAAAGCGCCATGCCCATGTGATACAGAATAATATCGGCTTCGGGCGCCACTTCCAGGGCTTGCCCGATAAGCTCAAGCGCTTCTTCGTGGTGACCCATTTTGTACTGCACCCAACCCAATGTATCGAGAACGGCCGGATCATCCGGGCGTAATGCCAGCGCACGCTTGGCAAGCGACAGGGCTTCCTGCAATTGCTTCCGGTCGGCGCTGCTTTCGCATATCAGAAAGGCCAGGTTGTTGGCCGCAAAATGGAATTCAGATTGCTTCATTAAAGCCGAACGGTATACTTCCATGGCTTTTGGAAAGTTGTGCTCGGCTTGATACAGAAGCCCCAGAGCCAGGTAGGCGGCGCCGTCATCGGGTTTGCTGAAAATGGTTTCCTGCAATTGCGCCACCGCTTCGTCTTTTTTACCTTGCAGCAAGTACAGCCTTATGAGGTTATTGTGAGCGGCAGCCGACAGGGGTTCCAGGTCGATCGTTCGGCGGATCATTTTTTCAGCCGCAGCATACTCTTTGCGGACCATATGCACATAGCCCAGCAGGTTGCATGCAAAGGCATCCTCGCTGCTTTTTTGAAAAGCGGCCTGCGCGGCCGACAAGGCCTGATCGTATTGTCCGGCACGAATATAGGCTTGAACCAGCGTCTTTATCAGAAGTTGCGAGGCCGGATTGCGGCGATGCCCCTGCTCCAGCACTGCCAACGCTTGGGCACCTTTGTCGCGCCCTTCGTAAAACTGGCTCAAGCGCGAATAGCCCAGCGGGTTTTCCGGCAATTTCTCCACAGCCGTGCGGTAGATCGCCTCTGCGGGCTTGACATTGCCGCGGGCGGCCAGCAAGTCTCCCAGGTTGATATAAGCTGCAATATTTTCCCGATCCGACTCCAGAACCTTTTGCAGTTGTTCCTCTGCTGCGGCGTAGTCGTGTTGCAGCGCAAAGACCCGCGCCAGTTCGTTGCGGAGATCTTTGTCCTGGGGATGATTTTTGAGAGCGTTCTTCAATGTCATCAGGGCCAGTTCAACTTCTTTACGGGTCAGGTGGGCTTTGGCCAGACCGACATGCGCGGGGATGAAATCGGGTTTCTCGCTGAGCACCGATCTGAATTCGGTGATCGCGCCGTCTCCATCTCCGCGGGCCAGTCCGATGCGGCCTTTGACAAAATGGGCGTCGATGCTGCCGGGTTTCTCTTTGAGCACCTCTTCCACATAGTGCTGCGCTTTTTCCGTCTGCCGCAGAAACAGGTAAACGCGGGCCAAAGCGTTTTTGGCCGCTATGATGTTCACGTCGGCCGGATCGCTGTTGAGCTTCAGACAGCCTTCCAGGGTCTGGATGGCCTTTTGCGTCTGCCGGATCTTTAGATAGGTTTCGCCCAGCAGGATGCGCAGTTCCGGCGCTTTTGGATTCAGCACGATCCCGTTCTCCAGCAAATCGATCGCCTTCTGCGGCACTTGGTTGTCCAGGTAGAGTCTGGCCGCGGCCGTACGTGCTTCCTTGTTTTGGGGGTCGGCATCCAGGATTTTCCCGATCAGGTCCTCAGCCGCTTGCGCGCGCTTGATATCCCAGTAGAATTTGGCCAGCATGAATTGGTAAGGCATTTTTTCATATGCCACTGAAATCAGGCGCTGCAAAGCGGCTTCAGCTTCGTCGAGGCGCTCGGCACGCGCATAAAATTGCGCCAGTCCCAGGTGCAGGGGCGCATAGTGAGGATGGGCTTCGATGCCATTTAGCAAAAGCTTTTCCGCGCGGCCGGCATCATCGCTGCGCGCAACGGCTGCTGCCAGCAGAAGAAAGGCTTCGGGTTTTGAGAGGCGCTGCTGGAGAAGATCGATCACCGCCTTGAATTGATGTGCGGCAAGGTAGGCCGACCCTTTCAGGAGAATCGCCTCCTCGTTTTCCGGCTGCGCGGCCAGCACCAGGTTGGCTTTTTCCAGTGCCTCCTCATGCTTGCGGCCGGCCAGCAGCAAATTCCCCAGGCGGATCTGCGCTTCCCACAACTCCGGGTTCAACTGCACCGCCTTGCTGAACGCTGCGTAAGCCGGCCTGAAATTGCCTTCTTTCAGTTCGACCATGCCCAGCATGTGAAAGGCCTCAGCGAATCTGGGATCGATCTGAATGGCGTTTTTGAATTCCAGACGCGCCCTTTTATAATCTCCCTGCTCGTATAAGGCCTTGCCCTTGGTGTGGAATTTCGCTTTTTTCTGCTCCATCGAACTGCACGCCGTCAGCAGCATCAAAAGCAGGAAGGGCATGAGCGGTAAAAAAAACTTTTTCATTAAGCTTCTCCCCTGTATTCTGCCTGTTAATACTTTGGGAATGGATCTATCCGGAAATACTTTAACGAGTGTCCATCCAGGGATGAGATATTTTCGTCGAGTTCAAGGCGGGCGGAAATTTTAACCGCAGGAATATATGGACATATTTCGAGGATTAAAATTTTCG
>QZKV01000131.1 GCA_003599575.1 Desulfobacteraceae bacterium
CCAGCGCCTGATGCTCCCAGGTCCAGGCATCGGTTTGCTGGTAATCGGCAAAGCTTTCCACGTGGCTGACCAGCATGCCCGAAGTGCCGCTGGGCCGCAGGCGCATGTCCACATCGTACAAAACGCCGGCACCGGTATGTGTGGTCAGCAGGTGCAGCACCCGCTGGCCCAGGCGGGCAAAGAATTGGCCGTTGTCCAGGGGGCGGTCCGCCTCGGTGGTATTGCCCGGCTCGGCCGCGTGCAAAAAGACCAAATCCAGATCGGAACCATAGCCCAATTCCAAACCGCCCAGCTTTCCATAGGCGATTACGGCAAAGCCGCGTTCGCACCCCGCCCTCGGCAGGCTGCAGGCCGGTTTGCCGTATTTCTCCCTTAACCGTTCGAAACACAGGTTCACCGCCGCGTCCAGCACCACTTCAGCGATATCGCTCAGATGATCGCTCACTTTCATCAGCGGCAGAACGTGCGTGATATCGGAGGCGGCCACGCGCAGCACATTGACCTGTTTGAAAACGCGCAGGACCTCCATCTGGTACTCCAGGTCGTCGCGGTCGACTTGGGCCAGGCGCTGGTTCAGCTCGTCGGCGAGTGTCTGACGGCGCGGCGGCCGGTACAGCGAGCGCGGGTCCAGCAGTTCGTCCAGCAGCACAGGGTGGCGGCTCAGGAAAGTGGCGATCCACGGGCTGGCTCCGACCAATTGGACCAGGTGGCTCAGAATGGTGGGATTTTCCAGCAACAAGGCCAGATAGGAGGTGCGACGTTGAATGCCCCTGATCAAATCAAAAACGCGTCCCAGGACAAGATCGGGCTGCTCGGCCTGGCCCACCGCCAGCAGCACCATGGGCACCAGACGGTTGAGGCGCTCCCGGCCCACGCGGCTGAGCGGCTGCAGGGCGCGGTCTTCCCGCAATGCGGTGATCTGCCGCAACACTTCGCCGGCGGATTGATAACCCAGGCTGCGGATCTGTTCCGCAGTATGCTCTTTGTCCCCGACGCCCTGCCAGAGGGCTTCCATTTGCCTCAATGGCTCCCTTTGGGAATCGGAAGAGCCGTTGTCCTTTACCGGCGCGAGCAAATCATTGAAATGGGTGTGCACCAGACCTCGGTGGAAATCGAGCTGTTGCAGCAAAGCGCTCCAGTCGCCGCATCTCATGGAGGCTGCCAGGCGCAGCCGGGCGGCAGGGTCGGCGGGCAATTGATGGACCTGGTGATCGGCCCATTGCTGGAGCCTGTTCTCCAGCGTGCGCAGAAAGACATAGGCGCTGTCCATGGTTTGCCCCACCTGTTCGGGGATAAAACGCTTTCTCACGAGGACCGCCAGCACTTGCCGGATCGAACGGATTTGCAGGGACGCTTCCACGCCGCCGCGAATCAGTTGAAACATCTGGCCGAAAAATTCGATCTCGCGGATGCCGCCCGGACCCAGCTTGATGTTGTTCTGGAGCCCTTTGCTGCGAACCTCCAGGGAGATGCGCGCCTTCATGTCCCGTAAAGCGTCGAAGGCGCCGTAGTCAAGATAACGCCTGAATATAAAAGGCCTGAGCCGTGTAAGCAGCCGATCGCCGGCCGCTGCGTCGCCGGCGGTCACGCGCGCTTTGATGAGCGCATAGCGCTCCCATTCGCGGCCCTGTTCCTGGTAGTAGTCTTCCAGACGGTCGAATGTGATCACCAGTGGTCCGGCGTCGCCATACGGCCTCAAGCGGGTATCCACCCTGAAGACAAAACCGTCGGCCGTGGGCGTGCCGATCACCTGGATCAGTTCGCGGCAGATGCGGGTGAAGAAGATTTCATGGCTGGTGCTCCCTCGGGTTCCGCCGCTGGTTTGGCCTTCCGAAGGATAGGCGAACATCAAGTCCACGTCCGAGGAAAAATTCAACTCATCGGCGCCCAGTTTGCCCAGGGCCAGGACGACCAGCCCTGTGGGGCGCCCGCTGGAATCCAGGGGCACACCCCAGGCCGCGCTCTCGCGCAGGTAGAGCCAATTCAGCGCGGTGCTCAGCGCCGCATCGGCCAGGCGGGACAAATCGGCCATGGTCCGGTTCAAATCGGCAGATCCGCCGATGTCGCGCAAGGCGATGCGCACCATCTCACGACGCCGGAACCTTCGCAGCACCTGCATCAGGTTGTCCCTGGCCATCTCGGCCGTAGCCCGTTGCGCCGCAGCAAAGTCTGTGCCGCCGTCCCAAGCCGGCGGGTCGTGATGAAACCTGGCCCGCCACAACGCTGCCATTCGTTCCTGATGTCCCTTGCGGCCGTAATCGGCGTTCAAATCACCGCTTTGCACCAGGTCCACAAGCAGGCCGGGCCGCTGCAGCACCTGCTGGGTGATGAAATCGCTGAATACGAGCGCGTGTTGGATCTGCGCGGTTGCGGAACCCAGGGCGGCAAGCGCATGACCGTCCCGCTCGAACGCCTCACATACGGCTTTCCAGCGCGATTGGGATTCCGCATGCAAGGGGGCGGGCAGGATCATTGGATATTCCTTTGGCATGGTTTATGTAGAATGTACCGTTCGCAATTGAATCATCCGCCTCCCTTAGATAGCAAAAAAGCCACACGGGGCCAAGCGTTGGATTGGAACCTCAGGGACCTCCTCCGCAAGGAAAATGTCGGGATCGGATGCTTCTCCCCGCTTGCCCGCGATGGAGCAGGGGCATGCGGCCTTGTTTGCATTTAGAGAAATGGCGGCCGCAAACAGGAGCGCAGTTGCTGGCTCCGCCTTGGCAGGCCGGGGCGATGCCTTCACGGTATCTGTGGCCCCTGGTGGGGAACGGCCGGAAGGTCGAAAAAGGCGGGGTTCGGCAGACCCATTTTTTTACAATTTTGTTTTTTAGGGGTGGCGTTTTTTACAGAAAAGTCATAAGCTCTGCGGCTCCCGCTAGGCTTGAAAATTTCCCTGCGGGTCGGGACCGGGGGCGGGTCTCGAACATCCATCAGCCATTCTTTTCGTGAGGAAAAGGAAAGATCACATGTGTCGTTTATTCGCCATCACCAGCAACACCCCCCAATCCCCCATGACCGCCATGGAGGCCATGGATGTCATGCGCGAAGGGCATGACGGCTCGGGCGTCGGCCTTTTTCTGCGCGATCTGGCCGGCCCGTTCGAAGAGATGAAGGACGCCCCCATTTTGTCGGGCATCTTCACCGAAGCGGGCATCAAACGGCTGGACCGCTACATGATGGATCTGGGTTTTATGACCAAATACAAGATTTCCATCAAGGTGCCCAAGGTTCCGCCGCCGGGCACGCCGCGCCGGGATGTCTACCTGATCCGGGCCTATGAATATCCCGAAGGATGGGAGAACCTGCCCCAGCCGGAGATTTATGACCGGCTGGTACGGATCCGGCTGTCTTTGCGCGCCATGGGTCGAGAACAGGAAGACATGATCGTCTTCTCATTCTGGCCCGATGTGATCATGCTCAAGGAGATCGGCGATCCGTTGACCGTGGCACGCTACCTGGGCTTCGAGCGCAAGGAGCTGCAAGCCCGCATCATCATGGCCCAGGGACGCCAGAACACCAACTACGCCATCAACCTGTATGCCTGCCATCCCTTTTTCCTGCAGGGTTATGCGACCATGACCAACGGCGAGAACACCGCCTTCGTGCCTATCCGCGAGTACCTGAGTTCCCGGGGAGTGCCCGGCTACGAAGGCTACCAATCCGACTCGGAGGTTTTTACCCACATCCTGCACTACACCGTGCGCAAACTTGGCCTGAGCCTGGAAACTTACAAACATGTGATCACCCCATTGCAGGACCGCACCCTGGAAGGCCATCCCGACGGCGGCTTTCTCAAGCAGCTCAAGCGCAGCTGCCGCCACCTGACCATTGACGGCCCCAACTGCGTTATCGGCTGCCTGCCGGACCACACCGTTTTCATGGTGCAGGACCGCAAAAAGCTGCGTCCCGGCGTGGTCGGCGGAAAACCCGGCTGCTGGGCTTTTTCATCCGAGATGTGCGGATTGGATGTCGCTATTCCGGACCGCGACAAGACCAAGGATTTTCAACCCATGCATCTGGACACGACCATCGTTGCACCGGATCGCCAGGAGATCGATACATGTTCCCAGACCGCCCCATTACACCGTCCACATTAAGCGTCAAAGATCTGCCCTGGCAGATTGAATGGCGCATGGACAAGTGCACCCTTTGCGGCCGCTGCACGGCGGTTTGCCCGGTGCATGCCATCGAATTGGGCGTGTTCCGCAAGCGTTCGCTGACGACCGCCCTGAACACCGATGCGGCGCCCGAAAATGTCCATCAGGTATACCACGGCATCCGCCAGCGCACCGATCCGGCCTACGCCTGTATGGGCTGCGCCATGTGCAACCTGGTATGTCCCAACGACGCGATCGTGCCCCTGCGTTCGGATGAAGCCGACAAGCTGCGCTTCCATATCAATCGCGGCGGCCAGCCGCGCAGCCGGGGCGGGCGCCGCAACGTGCCCGGGGGCATTCTGGACCAGATCAAGTTCATCCGCATCTCCATGCTCACCGATCCGGCCCTGGATGCGGGCCGCCACGAATTCGAACTGCGTACCCTGCTGGGCCGGGTGCTCTCCCCCGAGGAAAGCATGCGTTGCTTCCGGGAGAAAGGCTGGATTCCGCCGGTGCGCGAGATCTATCCGCTGCTCATCGGCGGCATGTCCTTCGGCGCGCTGTCGCCCACCATGTGGGAGGGCCTGCAGCTGGGGGTGAGCTATCTGAACGAGGAGCTGGGTCTGCCGGTGCGCATGTGCACCGGCGAGGGCGGATGCCCGCCGCGCCTGCTGCGCAGCCGGTTTCTGCAATATGTGATTCTGCAGATCGCCAGCGGTTATTTCGGCTGGGACGAGATCATCCACGCACTGCCGGAAATGCAGGTCGATCCCTGCGCCATCGAAATCAAGTACGGGCAGGGCGCCAAGCCCGGCGACGGCGGGCTGCTCATGTGGCACAAAGTCAATCAGCTGATCGCAGCGATCCGCGGTGTGCCTGCCGGAGTGAGTCTGCCCAGCCCGCCGACCCACCAGACCAAGTACTCCATCGAGGAAGCCGTGGCCAAGATGATCCAGTCCATGTCCATGGCCTGGGGCTTCCGTGTGCCGGTCTATCCCAAGATTTCGGGCACCTCTACGGCTCTGGCGGTGCTCAACAACCTGACCCGCAACCCCTATGCCGGGGGACTGGCCATCGACGGCGAGGACGGCGGCACCGGCGCGGCCTACAATGTCTCCATGAACCACATGGGCCACCCCATCGCCAGCAACATCCGCGACGCTTACCTGACCCTGGTCAAGCTGGGCAAGCAGAACGAGATCCCCCTGTTCGCCGGCGGCGGAGTGGGCAAGAGCGGCAACCTGGCGGCCAATGCCGCGGCCCTGATCATGCTGGGCGCCAGCGGGGTGCAGATCGGCAAGTACGTCATGCAGGCCGCCGCGGGCTGCCTGGGATCGGAAAGCGACCGCTGCAATATCTGCAACATCGGGCTTTGCCCCAAGGGGATCACTTCCCAGGATCCGCGTCTCTATCGACGCCTGGACGTGGATCGGGTGGCCGAACGGGTGGTGGACCTGTTCCTGAGCTTCGACATCGAGCTGAGGAAGATCGTGGCCCCGCTGGGCCGCTCCACGGCCCTGCCCATCGGCATGTCGGATGCTTTGGGCATAAGCGATCACCATGCTGCGGAGAGGTTGCAGATAAAATATGTGGTTTGAGTAGCAGTTACAGTTGAGGAATAAAAATGGTCACGAATACTTTATCTATTTCGGGCAGAGAAAACGCCGTGCGCATCGAATCGCGCGTATTGGAAGAGCGGATTCAGGCGGCGGTGGCGGCGGGGCACACGCGGCTGATCGTGGAGGCCTACGGCCAGCATGGGATCGGCGGCCGGCTCTGGAGCGTGGGCGATCAGCCGGTGCACCTGCAGATCACAGGGCCCGCGGGCCAGCGTATCGGCGCCATGGGGTTTGCCAACACCCGCATCGATATCCTGGGACCCTGCTCGGACGATGTGGGCTGGCTCAATGCCGGCGCCTTCATTGTGATTCACGGGAATGCGGCCAACGGTGCGGCCAATGGAATGGCCCAGGGCAAAATTTACGTGGCCGGCAATATCGGCGCCCGGGGCATGACCATGACCAAACACAACCCCCGTTTCGCCCCCCCGGAGATGTGGGTGCTCGGTTCGGTCGGGGACTATTTCGGTGAGTTCATGGCCGGCGGCATCGCGGTCATCTGTGGGTACAAACCTCAGAACCAGGCCAACGTTCTGGGCTACCGGCCCCTGGTTGGGATGGTGGGCGGCAAGGTCTTTTTCCGGGGACCCCACCGGGGCTTCAGCCAGACCGATGCCATTGCCGTGCCTGTCGACGACAGCCAATGGCAATGGCTGGCCGGCGGGCTCAAAGCGTATTTGCGCGAGATAGGCCAGGAAGACGACCTTCTGCCCCTGCTCTCCCAGCGTGAGGAGTGGCAGTGCCTGCGGGCGCGCACCCCGCAGGAGCGCATTTCCCATCCCAAGCGCGCCATGGATGATTTTCGCGAGAAGGTGTGGGAACAGACTCTCGGAAAAGGCGGGCTGGTGGGCGATCTGACCCAGATCGACCGCAAGCCGGTCGGCCTGATCGCCCGGGGTGATTTGCGCCGCTTCGTGCCTGTCTGGGAAAATGAAAAATACAAGGCGCCTTGCGAGGCCACCTGTCCGACCGGTATCCCGGTCCAGACGCGCTGGCGCCTGGTGCGCGAAGGGCGGATCGACGAGGCAGTGAACCTGGCGCTGGCCTACACGCCCTTTCCGGCCACCGTCTGCGGTTATCTGTGCCCCAACTTGTGCATGCAATCGTGCACCAAACAAACCGTGTTCTTGCCGCCCATGGATGTGGCGCGTCTCGGCAAAGCCAGCATCGAGGCCCGGGCGCCCGAGCTTCCGCCTTTATCGGGCACGAAAATCGCCGTGATAGGCGGCGGGCCGGCGGGACTTTCGGTAGCATGGCAGCTGCGCCTGAAAGGGCATGCAGCCGTGGTCTACGACACGGCCGTGTTGGGCGGCAAAATCAGCGCATCCATCCCAGACAGCCGCATTCCCAAAGAGGTTTTCGACAAAGAGATCGAGCGCCTTGGCCGGGTGATAGCGCACGTGCATCTGCAACAACGACTGAAAAAAACCGATGTCGAGCAGCTGATCGAAGATCACGATTTCGTAGTGATCGCCGCCGGGGCTCAGAAGCCACGCCTGCTGCCTGTTGCGGGCAAGGAACGACTGATCCCGGCCCTGACCTTCCTGGCGGCCGCTAAAACCGGTAGCGCGAAGGTGGGTCGACGCGTGGTGATCATCGGCGCCGGCAACGTGGGCTGCGATGTGGCCGCCGAAGTGGCGCGGTTGGGCGCCGCAGACATCCTGTTGCTGGATGTGCAGGAGCCGGCCGCCTTCGGCAAGGAACGCACGGAAGCCGAACGAGCCGGCGCGCGTTTCCGCTGGCCGGTGTTCACCCGGGCGGTTACCGCGGAGGGGGTCCAACTGGATACGGGTGAAATCATTCCGGCCGATTCGGTATTCGTTTCGATCGGCGATGTGCCCGATCTGGATTTCCTGCCCGCAGATGTGGCCGTAGAGCGGAGCTATGTCAAAGTGGACGAGCGTTTCCAAACCTCCCACCACAAGGTGTTCGCCATCGGCGACGTCGTGCGCCCGGGTTTGCTGACTGATGCCATCGGCGCCGGCCGCAGGGCCGCTCAGACGATCGATGACATCATCGCCGGCCGGCGGCCATCTTCCGACCCGCGTTCAATCATCGAAACCCGGCGGGTTCATCTGGAGTATTACGACCCGCGCCTGGTGCGATATGAAAGCCTGGATCAGTGCGGCAGCCAATGCGCCTCCTGCGGGCAGTGCCGAGATTGCGGCATCTGCGTGGCGATCTGCCCGGAAAGCGCCATCAGCCGTTCCGAGACCGGCGCGCGGGGATTCGAGTACCTGGTGTCGGCGGAGCGCTGTATCGGATGCGGCTTCTGCGCCGGGGCCTGCCCGTGCGGGATTTGGAATTTATTGGAAAACACGCCCCTGGGTTGATCCCAGCCGCAAGCTGGGATATGAGTAAGCGTTTGTCGATTCGGAAAGGGTCGGGGTGCATCGGGGTCGCTATCGAATTCGATAGCGATGCCGATTCCAATCCCCGGATATGACCGATCACGTTTGAAATTACACGCATACAACAAATCAATACCATGAAAGCAATCCTTGCATTAGAAGACGGTCGCACCTTCCCTTGCCGGTCCTTTACCGGCGCCGGCGAAGTGGGCGGCGAGGTGGTGTTCAACACCAGCATGAGCGGGTACCAGGAAGTGCTCACCGATCCCTCCTACAGCGGCCAGTTGGTGACCATGACTTACCCGCTGATCGGCAATTACGGCATCAATCCGGAGGATATGGAATCGGGCCGGGTCCAGGTGGCGGCCTTTTTGATCCGTGAATACCAACCGGCCTACAGCAATTATCGCGCCTCAGGCAACCTGGCCGACTATCTGGCCCAAAACAGCATTCTGGGCGTCGATTGCCTGGACACGCGCGCCCTGACGCGGCATATCCGCGAGACCGGCGCCATGCGGGCCGTCTTATCCACCGCGGCCGGCGATCCCGACGCGCTGGTGCAAAAGGCACGGCGTCTGCCGAGCATGGCCGGACTCGACCTGGCCAAAACCGTCACCGGAAGCAGCCCCTACCGTTGGCATGAGGGGCGCCCGGAAATGCTCGATACCGCGCAAACCCCCCTGGACGCCCGCATCTGGCGGCAAAGACATTCCCAACAGTCGGTGGTGGCGATAGATTTCGGTATCAAATACAATATTTTGCGCAGGCTCGCCGAACATGATCTGGAAATCGTTGTGGTGCCGGCCTTTACTGAAGCCGATACCATCCGGCGCATGGAGCCGCACGGGGTGTTTCTTTCCAACGGGCCCGGTGACCCGGAGCCGGTCGGCTACGGCATCCGAACCGTTCGGGATCTGCTCGGGTATCGGCCCATCTTCGGCATCTGCCTGGGCCATCAAATCCTGGGCCTGGCCCTGGGCGGCAAAACCTACAAGCTTAAATTCGGGCACCGCGGCGCCAATCATCCGGTCAAGCAGTTGGCCAGCGGGCGCGTGGAAATCACCTCCCAGAATCACGGATTTGCGGTGGACGCCGACAGCCTGGATCCAGACAAAGTCGAGATCACCCACATCAATCTTAACGACAACACCCTGGAAGGTTTCCGGCATAAAGAGATTCCCGTGCTGGCGGTGCAGTACCATCCCGAAGCCGCGCCGGGACCGCACGATGCGCGCTATCTTTTCGATGACTTCAAAAAGATGATGGGGTAGAATTCATCGGGCGGGGGTATCGGGATCGGATCGAAGATGTGCAGGAGCAAAGCGGATTTGCGCAGGAAAAGATCCGATACCGATTCCAATGGCGATACCGACCCCGATACAAACAGCAATGAATGCAGAGACGATGCTCCATGCCCAAGCGAACCGACATTCATAAGATCCTGATCATCGGCGCCGGGCCCATCATCATCGGGCAGGCGTGCGAATTCGATTATTCCGGCACTCAGGCGTGCAAGGCTCTCAAAGAAGAGGGCTATCATGTCATCCTGGTCAACTCCAATCCGGCCACCATCATGACCGATCCGGAAACGGCCGACCGCACCTACATCGAGCCGGTCACCCCCGAGACGGTGGCCAAGATCATTGCGGCCGAGCGGCCCGATGCCCTGCTGCCTACCCTGGGCGGGCAGACCGGCCTGAACACGGCCGTTCAGGTGGCCGAAATGGGCGTCTTGGAGCAGTACGGTGTCGAATTGATCGGCGCCTCCCTGGAAGCGATCCAGAAGGCCGAGAACCGTGATTTTTTCCGCAGCGCCATGGAGCGGATAGGGCTGCGGGTTCCGCGCAGCGGTTTTGCCACTTCCATGGACGAAGCCCGGGCTGTCGCCACCGCGATCGGATTTCCCTTGATCATCCGGCCTAGCTTCACATTGGGGGGCACGGGCGGCGGCGTGGCTTACAATCCGGACGATCTGGAGATGGTGGCCAAATCGGGGCTGGATGCCAGCCTGATCCGGCAGATCATGATTGAACAGTCCGTGCTGGGCTGGAAGGAATATGAACTGGAGGTGATGCGCGACCACGCCGATAACGTGGTGATCATCTGCTCGATTGAAAACTTCGACCCGATGGGCGTGCACACCGGCGACAGCATTACGGTGGCGCCCGCCCAGACTCTGAGCGACCGCGAGTACCAGCACATGCGCAACGCTTCGATTGCGATCATGCGCGAAATCGGCGTGGACACGGGCGGCTCGAATGTGCAGTTCGCCGTAGACCCCCAAAACGGCGACATGATCGTGGTCGAGATGAATCCGCGCGTCTCGCGCTCCAGCGCTCTGGCTTCCAAGGCCACCGGCTTTCCCATCGCCAAGATCGCCGCCAAGCTGGCCGTGGGTTATACCCTGGATGAAATCGCCAACGACATCACCGGCGAAACGCTGGCCTCCTTCGAGCCGACCCTGGACTACTGCGTGGTCAAGATCCCGCGCTGGACCTTCGAGAAGTTCCCTGAAACGCCCGATCTGCTGACCACCTCGATGAAGTCGGTGGGCGAAACCATGGCCATCGGCCGCACCTTCAAGGAAGCGCTGCAAAAAGGGCTGCGTTCCCTGGAAATCGGACGCCACGGCCTGGGCGCCGACGGCCGCGACCGCATCGAGAGCGACGGCGATTTTCCGACCGACCTGGAGATCGAACAAAAGCTGGTCACCCCCAACTCGCAGCGCATCTTCTACCTGCGCTACGCCCTGCAGGCCGGCAAGTCGATCGAGCGCATCTACGAGCTCACCGGCATCGATCCCTGGTTCCTGCACCAAATCAAGCAGATCGTCGACATGCAAGCCGTTATCCAACGCAAACGGCTACCGGCCGATGCACCGCATGGATCAACCGAAATCATCTCCGACGAGGAGCTTCAGCAGGCCAAGGCGTGGGGCTTTTCCGACGTGCAACTGGGTCATCTCATGTCCGCAAAGGTTGAGCACATCGCGCGCTACCGCAAGGACAAAGGCATACGGCCGGTCTACAAGCTGGTGGACACCTGCGCGGCCGAATTCCGCGCCGCCACCCCTTACTATTACTCGACTTATGAAAGCGAATGCGAGGCGCGCGTATCGGAGCGCAAAAAGGTGATGATCCTCGGCGGCGGACCCAACCGCATCGGCCAGGGCATCGAATTCGACTACTGCTGCGTGCACGCCGCGTTTGCTTTGGCCGAAGAGGGTGTGGAGAGCATCATGGTCAACTCCAACCCCGAAACGGTCTCCACCGATTACGACACCTCGGACAAACTCTATTTCGAGCCGCTGACCCTCGAGGATGTGCTGCATATCGTCGAAAAGGAGCGGCCTTACGGCGTCATCGTGCAGTTCGGCGGCCAAACCCCCTTGAACCTGGCCACGCCTCTGGCCAAGGCCGGCGTGCCCATACTGGGGACCCGCCCGCAGAGCATCGACCGGGCCGAGGACCGTGAGCAGTTTCAGGCCATGCTGCACAAGCTCGGGCTGGTGCAGCCGCAAAACGGCATTGCCTTGAGCTTTGACGAGGCGCGACGGGTGGCGGCCGCTATCGGCTACCCGGTGATCGTGCGGCCGTCCTTTGTTCTGGGCGGCCGGGCCATGAAGATCGTGTACACCGAACGCGAGCTTGCAAATTTCACCCGTCTGGCCATTCTGGCCTCGCCGGGCCATCCGGTGCTGATCGACAAATTTCTGGAAGACGCTCTGGAAGTGGACGTGGATGCCATCTGCGACGGTCACAGCACCATCATCGGAGGCATCATGGAGCACATCGAGGCGGCCGGCGTTCATTCGGGCGACTCGGCCTGCGTGCTGCCGCCCTACAGCATTTCACGCTCGCTGATCGATGAGATCACCTCGGCCACCAAAGCCATGGCCGGGGAACTCGAGGTGATCGGCCTGATGAATGTGCAATTCGCCATCCAGGAAAATCGCCTGTATGTGCTCGAGGTCAATCCGCGCGCCTCGCGCACCGTGCCGTTTGTGAGCAAGGCCACGGGCGTGCCGCTGGCCAAACTGGCCACCAAGATCATGCTGGGCAGCAGCCTGGCCGACTTGGGATTGAACCGCGAAGTGATCCCCGCGCATTTGTCGGTCAAGGAAGCGGTTATGCCCTTTGACCGCTTCCCCAATGTGGATACCCTTCTGGGGCCGGAGATGAAGTCCACGGGCGAAGTGATGGGCATCGGCGGCGACTTCGGTTCAGCCTATGCCAAGGCGCAGCTCGGCGCCGGACAGCGTTTGCCGCTTTCGGGAACCGTTTTCATCAGCGTCATGGACGGCGATAAAAAGGCCATCGTGGGCGTGGCGCGCGAATTTGCGCGCATGGGTTTTTCCATTATGGCCACCAGCGGTACGCGGGCGTTTTTGCAAACGCACGCAATCGAGGCGCTTCACATCAGCAAACTGGCGCAACAGCGGCCCCATGTGGAAGATGCCATTAAAAACGGCCAGATCCATCTGGTGATCAATACCGGTTCAGGCGACGCTTCCAGCAAGGACGGCTACGTCATCCGTCGCGCCGCGCTGAAATACCGCATTCCCTATGTGACCACCGCCGCCGGCGCCCTGGCGGTCAGCAAAGCCGTGGCCGCACTCAAGGCGCAGGCCTTGGGGGTGAGGTGCATACAGGAGTATCATCACCGTTAGCCCGTCGGCCCCTTGGCATCGCGTGATCGCGCAATATTTCGGGCATTCGGGTGGAAGGGAAGCGATGGGTCTCACGGGCCAGCAGAACCGTAGCAGATCAAGCTTTTGAACGTATAGGTCAACGGGCAAGGCCACGGGCCAACGACATCAACTGAGGTGGTAAATTTAACGATGAAGCAGGATATCTTGAACACAAACCCGCTAACTGACGACCCATTCGAGGATCATCCCCGCGAAGCCTGCGGCATCTTCGGCGTGTACGGCCATCCCGAAGCGGCCAAGATGTGTTATTTTGGACTCTACGCCCTGCAGCACCGCGGTCAGGAGAGCGCCGGCATCAGCGCCGTGCAGGACGGCGTGCTCAGCGATCACCGCGGCATGGGGCTGGTATCGGATGTGTTCAGCATGGATTCGCTGGAGCAATTGAAGGGCGGCAGCGCCATCGGACACGTGCGCTATTCCACCACCGGCAGTTCGGTTTTGGCCAATGCCCAGCCCTTTGTTGTGCGCCATAGTCACAAGGCCTATGCCGTAGGTCATAACGGCAACATCGTCAACGCCCATCAGCTCAAGGCCGAACTCGAAGAAAACGGTTCCATTTTCCAGTCCACCATGGACAGTGAAATTTTTTTGCACCTGTTCGTGCGCCATCTGCATCTGGGATTTGAAAAAGCCCTGGTCGAAGCGGCCTCACGGCTGCAGGGCGCCTTTTCCATGGTGGTGCTGACCAGCCGGGGGGAAGTGATCGGCATCCGCGACCCCCACGGCTTCCGGCCGTTGTGCCTGGGACGGCTCAACGGACACTGGGTGCTCTCCTCGGAATCATGCGCCCTCGACCTGGTGCAGGCCGAATTCGTGCGCGAACTGGACCCGGGCGAAATCGTCATCATCGATGCCGGCGGGCCGCGCAGCCTGCGCCTGGCGGATGCCGGACGGAGCTCGTTCTGCATTTTTGAATTCATCTACTTTGCCCGGCCCGACAGCACCTTCATGGGGCGCAACGTCTACCAGGTCCGCAAGGCGCACGGCCGGCGTCTGGCCCAGGAGGCGCCGGTCACGGCCGATCTGGTGATGCCGTTCCCCGACTCGGGCACCTATGCCGGTCTGGGCTATTCGGAAGCCTCGGGGATTCCCTTCGAGCTGGCCATGATCCGCAACCATTATGTAGGGCGCACCTTCATCCAGCCCACCCAAAGCATGCGCGACTTCGGCGTGCGGGTGAAACTCAACCCCATCAAACAGCTGCTCAAAGGCAAGGACATCGTCATCATCGAAGACTCGATCATCCGCGGCACCACCGCCAAGACCCGCGTGCGCGCCTTGCGGGAACTGGGAGTGAAACGGGTGCACCTGCGCGTGGCCGGACCGCCGCATCGTTTTCCATGCCATTACGGCATCGACTTTTCCACCAAGGGAGAATTGATCGCCGCGCGCATGTCAATTAAAGAACTGGAAGCATTTCTGGGGCTGGACTCACTGCACTACCTGAGTTTGCCGGGACTGCTGGAAGCCACCGGGGTGAAGAGCCCGGACAAGCATTTCTGCAAAGCTTGTTTTGACGGTTGTTACCCGGTGGATTTCGACCAGAATCTATCCAAAGACTGTCTGGAAGCCGGGGAAAAATAGAGAACGGTCGAGTGGACGAAGTCCTTCCCGCGGTTCAGTAATTCACGATGAACGGGAGGGAGTTGCTTTTCATTCGCCACTCAATACGGTGCTCATCGTACTCGTACGCTTACGCGTACTCGTACTCGGAAATGAATTAAACCATCGCGAACATCATTTCGATCGAGTACGAGAACGAGTACGCGTACGAGTACGACATGAGAGCCCCCTCCCAGTCGAGGATCTCTGGTTATGTCCTCTATTTTCCGCTTGCCTTTTCAGGCCTCAAAAGCCTACTATGCAAACAATGTGTCATGTCCAGGAGAGCACCGATGATCGAATCCAAGTACCTGAAGGAAAATATTGAAAACATCCAGCGCCTCATGTCCATCCAGGCGCTCAAGCACTTTGAAACCCGCAATCTGGGCAAGCTGCTGCGGTTGAGCAAGATCCGCCAATACGAAGACGGCGAGCAGATCATTCAGGAAGGGGACATGGACCCTTGGCTCTATTTCTTGCTTTCAGGCAAAATCCGCATCACCAAGGAAGGGGAGGAAATCAGCACGATCAGCCGGAAAGGTGAAATCTTCGGAGAAATGCGCATCATCGACGATCAGAGCCGTTCCGCCTCGGTGCATGCCGTGGGAGAGACCGTCTGCCTGGCCGTGGACACATCGGCCGGGGATCGTCTAGCCACCTCCGATGAAAAAGAGGCCCGTCTGGATTTTCTCTTGCTGCTCTATCGCATCTTTGCCGAATACATCACGGTGCGCTTGCGATTGACCAACGAGGAGTTGGTCAAAGCCAAACGGGATGCCAAGCGCACGGAGTCCCCGCAGCAGCCCCCGGCCAAACCCAAATCGCCGCCCCCGAAACGCTATATAGAAAACCTCTGATGTCCCAGACCGTCCGTTTTACCCGCAACGCCGCCAATGTGTTCTTCCATATCCTGACCCAGTGCAACCTGCAATGCCGGCACTGTTACATCAACCCGCAGCAACACGGCCGGCAGCGCCTCTCTCTGGCCACTATCCAGAACTGGCTGCAAACGCTGGCCCGACGTGCACCCGGGGCCAATCTCGTTATTCTGGGCGGAGAACCCACCTTGCACCCGGATCTGCCGCAGGTGGTGAAAAGCGCCCGCGCGCTGGGGTACGGCTCCATCACCATTGATACCAACGGCTATCTATTCAACGACATCCTTGACCGCATCTCGCCGCGCGAGGTCGATTTCATCAGTTTCAGTCTGGACGGCGCAACGCCGGCTACCAACGACCCCATTCGCGGCCAGGGCTCTTTCAAGGTCTGTACGGAGGGTCTGCGCGCCGCGAGGAGAAAGGGCTTCCGGACCAGCCTGATCTACACCGTTAGCCGCATGAATCTTGAAGATGTGATCGACATGCCGGAGCTGCTGCGCGAACTGAAAGTCGAGCACTTTTTCCTACAGGTGATCGGTCTGCGCGGCCGATCCGCAAACGGCCGGGAAGAAGCCGCGCCGGATTTGCAAGTCAGCCGCGAGCAGTGGGAGGCGCAAGTGTTGCCCACGGCGCGCCGTGCGGCCCAGGCGGGCATCCGCGTAACCTACCCCAAGGTCTATCTTTCAGCGGACCAGGCCTTCGAGTGCGCCGGCCGCGTTGCAGACAACTACTTTGTTTTTCCCAACGGCCGTGTCTATCGCTGTCCGCTGTGCGAAGATTACCCGCTGCACAGTTTGCTTTTCGATGATGACTGCTTG
Organism: Desulfobacteraceae bacterium; assembly: GCA_003599575.1. Taxonomy (GTDB): domain Bacteria; phylum Desulfobacterota; class Desulfobacteria; order Desulfobacterales; family Desulfosarcinaceae; genus Desulfatitalea. The sequence continues at coordinate 16,080 of QZKV01000131.1, forward strand.
AGGCCTACAGGTCCGATCAACGAAGTCGACCTTTTTGAACTCGACATCCCCGAAGGGTGCGTAATGAACAAATTGATCCAGCCGCTGAATCTGGTCTACCGTCCGGACGGAACGCCGGCCTGCAAAATCGCCTGCTGTTTGCTCAAAGAGGAGTTGCCGTCGATCGGAATCGCAAATTCCGATCAAGCGTAAACCGGAATTTGGGCTTCCTATTGAAATATCTATTTAAAACAAACGATTATGCGCCGCTTCCTCTGCAATACCCTTGTCGGGCCCCCCTCCGTGTTTCCATCCTGCCGACGAATATTTAGAAAAATCCCTGATATTACAGTTGTTTTTCATAGACTCATTCATGGCACAAGTGTTGCTTGGTATGTGGCGCCGGCCTTAATCGCGTTCACAGAAGGGACTTTTTTTCAGAACACTTCCAGATTTCTTCACGCTATTGGGGGCAACCATGATGAAGCCATCACTCAAAACGAAATCTCTTTTTGCTGTATTGATCCTAGCCTTGCTTGCAACCGTTCCTGCACCGGTTCTGGCGGCTGAAAAAACAATTGTGGGCGAAGTTAATGACAATTACCAGATCGTGGCCGCAGGTCAGATATACGAGATCGCCGATACCGCCGAAGGCAATGACCTGGCCGAAAACCACGTCAACGCCAAAGTCAAAGTATCCGGTACGGTGGAAGAACGTGACGATATGAAAATCATCACCGTCAAAACGTATCAGATATTGTCCGAGTAACCGCAGGCCGATGAAACGCCCATCGTGACCAGTGCCTGCCTTGTCCCCCTGCCCGGGCAAGGGGATTCCATGGCAGACACGTCGCCCTTGCCCTCCCGTGAAGGGGGGACAAGCAGATGGAAACAGATCCCGATTCGTTCATGCCCGCCGGGCACCAGCGCCGCGGTAACACAAAGGGGGCCTGTCGCATGAAAAGTGGCATCCAAGACTTCCCTGCCGTATGCGGGGATCATCGGCCTCGAAAACGCTTCGAGGAGTTGGGTATGTCTAAAAAGAAAACGACCAACGACAATGAAACTCTCGTCGGTATCGTCACACCGATTCAATGGGACGAGGATGATCGTGTAACGGCCGTGGCGTTGAGCGCTACTGATGATGAAGAATACCTGATCGAAAACGGCGAAAAATTCCTGGACCTTATCCAGAAATGCATTGAAGCCAACGGAAAGGTCAAACGAGATAAAAAAGCCGCCCGCAGCATCCCATCAAACGATTCAACATCATTGAGAGTTTCTGAGATTTCAGGCAGTCGGAAGCCGGTTCCTTCGATCCGCATCCGGAGATGGGATTGAGTCGAAAGTGGCCGTTGACTTCGGTTGAACTATGTGCGACAGGACCCAAAAGCCCATACACTCAAAGACCATCGTGTGCCCCAAAGAGGTGGAGAACCACTATTTTATGGATGCATGCGAAAAAATCTTCAGGCCGGTCGGTTTACGCGCATGGTGCAAGCAGTGCCGGCACTTTGTGACGCCGCCGGTCGACGCATCGTCCACGCCGGGTACGAGCGATCAACCACCCAACCCATAGAAGACAGGCAGACCATGGAAGCGTTACACCCCAAGGATATTGTTTTTTTCAGGGAGCTTTTGACTCAGCAGCTCAATGAGTTGTTGTCCATGGCGGAAAGGACCGTCAACACGCTGGTCCAAAGCGGCGAGTGGGCTGCTGCCGACCCCCTCGATCAAGCCGTCATGGAAAACGAACGCAACTACACCTTGCGTATCCGTGATCGGGAAAGCCATTTAATAAAAAAAATCACTGCAGCCTTGGCGAAGATCGAGGATGGCTCATTCGGCATCTGCGAATCTTGCGGAGATGAAATCGCCTTGGCCCGCTTAAAGGCAAGGCCGGTCACATCTTATTGCATCCGGTGTAAAACTCAAATGGAGGCTTTTGAAAAGGTGGCGGGCTTCTAGTGAGACGCAAACCGGGGGTTCAGCGCATTGAGCTCAGCTTCGCTTTGTATCCTCCGCGACTCTTACCCAAAGGCTCGACAACCTCAATTGTGGTAAGGCGCCAAACTCATCCTAATAATGAAAGGAGACGGGAAAAGAATGAACAAAAGCGAATTGATCAATGAAATTGCCAAAAACCTGAACAGCAAAAAGGAGGCCGAGGCCGCTTTGGACAGCCTCTTGGCCACGTTAACCCAGGGTTTGAAAAAGGGTGAAAAAATCACACTCACCGGTTTCGGCACCTTCAAAGTCTCCAAGCGCAAAGCCCGGACGGGCCGCAATCCACAGACCGGTGAAAAGATCAAGATCAAAGCGCGCAAAGTTCCTCAGTTCACCTCCGGCAAAGCACTTAAAAAGGCGATCGAATAGTTCCCCCTCCCCCTTTACCGATCTGTTTTTAAAAAAGGGCGGTCCGCCAGGGTCGCCCTTTTATTTTTGATTCACGCGAGACGCGGAGGAGGGGGCTGTTCTCTATTGACCCTATGCAATACCGCCTTCATTTCCGTTGCCTTTTTAGCCCACGCAGAGGACGGAACGGCCGGAGTCATTCATTTTCCTCTCCGCGTCTCGGCGTGGGCCATACTCTATAGCTTTTTCTGTAACCGGCCTTACTTTTCCGCATAGGCGTTAAATGGCGGTCAAGGGGCAACGCCCCACTGAGCAGTTTTCATTGTAGATACCAACGCGCTTTTACCGACTCCTCTGCCTTTACCGCAATTCTATTTGTGCATCATGTGAAACATCGCCCCCAAATCCGAAGCAAAGTAAACCAGGAGGTTGCCATGGCGACGAATCATCCGGTTGATTACTACCGTGTTGCTTCTTTACTGAATGAAGAAGAAAAGCAATTTCAACATGCAGTGGGCCGCTTTGTGGATCAAGAGTGCATGCCGGTTATAGCCGAACACTACGACAAGGGCACATTCCCCATGGCGCTGATCCCCCGCATGGCCGAGATGGGTCTTTTCGGAGTTCATGTGGAAGGATACGGCTGCCGCAAATCCAGCCATCTCGCATACGGACTTGCCTGCCAGGAGCTGGGTCGCGGCGACAGCGGCATCAGGGCCATGTTCTCGGTGCAAAATTCTCTGGCCATGTATCCCATCTACGCCTTCGGATCGGAAGAACAGCGCCGAAAATGGCTGCCGCGCATGGCACGCGGTGAAGCGATCGGCTGCTTCGCCCTGTCCGAACCCGACTTCGGCTCCAATCCCGCCGGCATGGCGACGAATGCGGAGACAACCCGCGGGGGCTATGTCCTGAACGGCAGAAAGATGTGGATCACCAACGGAACCATCGCCCATGTCGCGGTGGTATGGGCCAAGCTGAATGGAGAAATCAAAGGTTTTCTCGTGGAAGCCGGCAGCCCGGGATTCACGGCCAATCCGATTCAACGAAAGTTCTCCTACCGAACTTCTCCAACGGCCCTGCTGAGTTTCAAGGAGTGTTTTATCGCCGGAGACAATATGCTTCCTCACACCCTGGGCATCAAGTCGGTCTTCCAGTGCCTCAACCATGCCCGTTACGGCGTGGCCTGCGGGGCCGTGGGCGCCGCCATCGACTGCTATGAAACTGCCCGGATCTTTGCACAGCGCAGGGAAGTCTTTGACAAACCCATTGCATCCTTTCAACTGGTTCAGGAGAAATTGGTAAACATGCTGGTTGAAATCACCAAGGCCCAATTGATCAACTATCAGCTCGGCCGCCTGTTGGATCAGGGTCAGGCCACCCCCCAGCAGATCTCACTGGCCAAAATGAACAATGTCCGCGAGGCCATGAAGATCGCCCGGTCGGCCCGCGATATCCTCGGCGGCCGCGGCATCCTGGCCGACCATCGCGTGATACGGCATCTGTGTGATCTGGAGGCCGTCAGCACGCTGGAGGGAACCGATTCCGTCCATCTGCTGACCTTGGGCAAGGATATTACGGGAATTTCGGCGTTTTTCGGATAAGACCCTTTGCGAGCTTCTTATGGTCGGCTGTGGATGCTCTCTTCCGCACCTCTGTGTTTCGGTCAGACGCTGATAAGTCCGGTAGCTTTTCTCCACTTCCGCTTTCGATGCGCTCTCTTCGCTGTAGCGTGCGCGTGCAAAGAGTTCGACCAATTGATTCATCGACTCGCGGAAATGTGGATATTTTTACGGGATTGCTTCAGCTTCTCATGAGTTTGCTGATAAAGCGGTAGAAATGTCGGATGCTTGACTGTTATTCGGTACCGTCAATGTGAAAATACCGCCCTTTCCAGGAGTGCTGTCGATTTTAAAACTGCCTCCGATCAGACTGATCCGCTCACGGATGCTGAACAGGCCGAATCCATAACCATTTTCTCCGACGTGTTCCAGTTGGCAGGTATCAAACCCAGTCCCTTCATCGCTGACAACGATCTTCAGGATTCCGTTCAGCTCCCGCAGGCTTACTTTGGCACAGGAGACTTTGGCATGCTTGAGGACATTAAACAGCAACTCGCGTACCGCTTGGAAGACAAGCGTTTTCATATCCTCCGGCGGCTCGGAAAATTTTTCAATAGAGAGCTCCACCTGGAGGCCGTGCTTGTCGCGCATCCAGCGGGTCAGCCACGCCAGACCTGCGGCTAAGCCGCCCTCGTGAAGGAGCGGCGGGCTCAGCTCGACAGTCAATGAACGGGATATCTGAATGGATTCGGCGAGCAATTTTTCGATCTCTTCCAGCGTATTTCTGAGTACTTTACTGCACAATTGGGCGGCGACGCCTCCCAGTTGCAACTTGGCGATGGCCAGATGTTGCTGGAGGCCGTCGTGCAGGATCATTGAGACCCGTTTGCGTTCGCGCTGCTCGGCCATGGTCAGCTCGCCGGTCAGCGAGCGCAGCTGGTCGGCCCGCGTGGCCAGCTGAGCGTTGGCCGCTCTGAGCTCGGCCTCCGCCTTCAGGCGCAGTTTGATTTCCGCCTGCAGGACATCTACGGTTTGGTTCAGTTCATTGGTTCTCTCCTTGACCCTCTCTTCCAGTTTCTGCTTACCTTCGCGCAGTTCTTCAATCAGAATGATATTTCCATAGGCCAGGGCTCCCTGTGTGCTCAAAGCCAGGGATAGCTGCTCGTCCGATTCGCTGAATGGTCTGCCCTCGAGCTTTTCACAGAGGCACAGCCAGCCAAAAGTGCGGCTCGGCGTTGCGAAGGGCGCCACCAGAAGGGTCGGCAGACCTTCGGGCGCAGCGCCGTGTTCGGGGTTTTCTGCGCGGTTGATGCGAAACGTTCGTCCCTGCGCAGCCGCCCGCTCGCCAATGGCGGTTATTGCCTGCAACTCGGCCTGGGAAAGGCCGGTTTGATCGTCCGAGCAATAGGTTTTCTGCCCGCCGGCCGTATGTATCGTCACCAGGGTACGCCGGCAATTGAGGATGTTGTCGGCCGCCCGGCAAAAGGTTTTTAAAAGCCGTGCGGAATCGCTCTGGGCGGCCACATGTACTCCGAGATCCACAAAGGTCGCGAGCTGCAGTGCGGCGGATTGTAAGGGGTCGGCCTCTTTAGACCCTGCAGGGGCCGGCCTGTCGCGGCGTGCAGCCGGCAATGCAGCCGTTACACCCAGGGCTTGATTGACGGTTTGCAGAATCAAGGCAGGATCCGAGGGCTTGGGGATGACGTAGCGCACACCGCACAATTTTCCCAGGCGCTGGGCCTCGGGTACCCGGTAGGTGGCGCTGTAGAAGATGACCGGGATCTGGTCCAAGCCTGGTTCGGCCTGCAGGCGCTGGACGAATTCCACACCGTCCATGGTAGGCATGAAGATGTCGGTGATCACCAGATCAGGGCGGCCGCTGCGGACTACCTGGAGGGCCTGGGCGCCGTCGCAGGCTTCCAGGACGTGATGACCCAAATAGCCCAGCAGGGTCCTCATGACTTCCCGGCTCACAGCATGGTCGTCGACTACGAGAATGGTAAACACGATCAGCGATCCTCCTTGGCGGCAATGACGGAATCAATCTCTGCAATCAGCAGGAGCGGCTCGATGGGACGCGTAAGGAAACGGGTGGCACCGGCCGCCAGGGCCTCCACACGGTCGGCCGGCGCCAGCAGGCTGGACGCAATAAAGATAAAGGGAACGTACTTGAGCTCGGGTATTGTCCTGACCTTTCTCAGAAAATCGAGATCGAGCCCCTTGCCCAAATGAAGATCCGCGATGATGACGTCCGGCACCCGGCTGGAGGCGGCGGCCAGCGCCTGTTCAATGGTCTCTGCCATCCCGACATCGTAGCCGTAAGGCTCCAGCATGCGCCGCAGCAACTGGCCATGGTATGGTAAATCGTCCAGGGCCACGATCCGGATGGCGGCCGCAGGTCTCAGAGGGGCCGAAGACTTGACCGGCGCACGGTCGACGGTGCGGCGTTTTCCCACCAGAGACGGACGCAGAAAGCTTTCGATCTGGGTGACGAAGCTTTCGGGCATGATGGGCTTGGGGATGTACCCATCGAAGCCTGCGGCCAGCACCTTGCTGCGGTCGCCGACCATGGCCAGGGCTGTCACGGCGATCAGCGGTATGTGGCACAAAGCGGGATGGGCCTTCAGGCGGCGCGCTACTTCATAGCCGTCCGCGCCGGGCAGGTGCACATCGCATATGATCAAATCGAGCAGATCCCGGCGGGCCAGCTCGATCCCCTCCTCGCCATCGTGAGCTGTCAGCACAATGTGGCTGAAGGCCTTCAGCAGATAGGTCATCAGCTCCAGGTTGGCGGGATTGTCTTCAATGATCAGAATATGGCCGGGCATGCAGTGCTAGCCCCCTATATCTAGACTGATACAATTTCTTTATACCTGATCTTGAGCAGGTTCATTTCATCCGTGAGCCGTGCATTCTCAAGGGCCACGGCCGCCCAGGAGGTCAGCAACTCGGTCATCTGTGTTTTTTCCAGGGTAAAGACTGCATCGGACAGCCGGTTTTCGAGGTACAATACCCCTATCAGCCGCGACTGTTTGATCACGGGCAGACAAAGCACCGACCGCAGCTGCATGTTTTGGACCTCGGGATTATCCTTAAAGGGGCCATCCTGGGCCGCGTTGTTCAGGATCAGCCGCTCGCCGGTGCGGAACACGTAACGGACGATCGCCTTGCAAATGTCGCCGGCCTCTTCCAGGTTCCGGTTGGCCGTTTTGACCGCATCTTTGTCCACGGCATGGCTTTCCGCGCGAATGAAGAGATTGGCCGCTTCTTCCATCAACAAATAGCCGTGCTGGGCGCCCGAGCTCTCAATGACCACATTCATGACCTTTTTCAGCAGCGCGTCGCGCTCCGCCTCGGCCGAAATGGCCAGGCACGACTTCATCAGGTATTCGATATCCAAATCGGGCAGGATGTGGGTGGGCGCCGCGGCGACTTCGAAGTGTTGGAAGGAGTGTTTTTCATCTTCGAAATACTCGGATAGCCTATCGACCAAGCTGGCCTCTTTGCGTTCCGCGCCGCATTTCCTGTAGAGGCGCGCGGCTTCGGCAAAAAAGACCCTTTCGGAAGCCTGGCCGGCCGTAAGAAAAAGCTCGCCGAGGCACTCGTTGAGGTGCCCCTCCAGGAGCGTATACTTCTGCTTGTTCGCCAGATTGATGGCGTCGAGATAAAGGCCCCTGGCATTCTTAAAATCGCCCGTGACCCTCGCAAGTTCGGCGTGCAGAAAGGCAAGATAGGGTTTGAGCAGGGGTCCCAGGGCGGCCCACTTCTCGATTTTGGCGATTATGGGCTTGATTTCGGCCATCAGCTCATGCTCGCTGTTGAATTGGGTGCCCCTTTCGTAAAGTTTGAGGGCGTTCAAAACCCGGAAGACGTGCCACTGCCGCTTAAGCACATTGTCGGTCAAGCCGGACATGTATTTTAAGACCCCGACCAGGTAGCGCTCGGACGCTTCATGCTCGCCGAAGTAATAATGGGTCAGGGCCATGTGGACATAATAGCTGCCGGCGGAGGCGACGTGGTTGTCCTGTTCCCATTGCTTCAGCTTGGCTTCCATGGGCACCGGCACATAGCCCTTCTTCATGGGTTCGGTCCAGCCCGCCTGCATGGCCTCGGCCAGGCCTACCGAAAAGGAGAGGTGATAGCGGTTCGAGAACTGGAGACATTCGCGTGTGGCGTCCTCGATGACGGACAGGTCCGCACCCTGGACCTGCAGGTTCCACATCAGTGGGCCGTAGGAGAGCCCCGCATTGTACAGGTCGCCGCAGTTCTTGCCGCACTGGATGGCTTTTAAGCAGTAATCGACGATCTGACGGGGATGGTTTCGCGAGTGCATGTTGCACCACACGATCCCGTTCATCCCGCGCGTGGCGCCGAAGGTATTGGGGTATTTGGCCGATAGGTCGCGGGCCAGGTCTTCGTACTTGAATGCTTCTTCGAACTCTTCCCGTTCTCCGAGCTGGAGCCCCATGATGCTGAAGGAATAGATGACCGACTCGTCCATGCCGCCCTCCAGGCAATGGCAGGTCGACTGCGCGGCCGAGAGATAGAGCTGAGGTACCAGGCCCGACATGTAGAGGTCGGGGATCAGTTCGCTGTAAAAGGCCAGCTCGACCTTGCTTTTGCGGTCGGTGGTAAAAGGCATGTGCAATATGGTCTGCCAAACATCGATGTTCTTTCCGGCGATTTCAGCCATGATCTCGGCCCTGCGCTTGTCCGCCTCCTTCGGGCTGGCCGGGATGGCCTTGCCGAAATAGGCCAGACCGCGGTTGGCCGTCTCGATGGCCTTGATGAAGTTGCCGATGGAGGACAGGGAGGTGGTCTGCTCCGCCAGGCATTCGGCCTTGTCCAGATCCGTATTGGCATGGTCCAGGAGTTGGGTGAGTAATCTTTCGGAGGTGTTGTAATGACCGCACATGAGCTCGGTCTTGGCCTCTTTCTGAAATATCCGAAAGGTGCGTTCGTAATGGCCGGCCTCCCAGCACTCGTCGGGCAAAAGCTCCCTGCTGATCCGGAAGTATTCGTTGGCCGCTTCCGTGGCCAGCGAGTTCAGGGCCTTGTTGCCGGCGTGGTAGTTCAGGCCCGACAAGGTATAGGCTGTTTCAGGATCGAGGTTTTCTTCCCTGCCCAGGTTGAGGTGGGAGACGATCGTGAAAAGGTTGTCGAGTTCTTCGATCTCGGCGCCGCCGGGGATGGCGGACAACAGATGGTTGCCGATCTGGCGGTGGATTTCGCGGCGCCTGGCCCCCGGTATTTCGGACAGCACGGCTTCCTGGACCCGGTCATGGATGAACTGCAGCTGATTTCTGGTTTCCATCAGCAGTCCCTGGCCGAGGGCCGGCTTGAGCATCTCGTAGGTGTAGAACAAGGTTATTTCCCGGATAGAGGCAAGCTCGGTGGGAGAAAAGGTATTTCCCATGCAGGAGCAGTATTCGAGCAGGGTCACCGGGTCCGGCGGCAGCTTGCGGATCTTGGAGCTGAAAAGGGCGACTACCGTGGTGGGCATGCGGGACTGCCTGATCTTGTCCAGGTCCCAGCGCCATTGCCGGTCGCTGTCGGCATAGAGCAGGTTCTCTCCGTGCAGGTAGGATAGACTTTCGCTGACAAAAAGGGGATTTCCTTCGCTCAGCGTGCTGATGAAATCGGATAAGGCCCTGGTTTGGGTGCGGGGCGCATCGAGGATGTAGGAGACCATTTCATGACAATGCTGGGGCTTGATCGGCTCGAGGCGGATCTCCTTCAAAGGCTGGCCTCCCTCGGCGGCACTGCGGATGAGTTTGGACAGCGGGTGGCTGGGGTCCACCTCGTTATGACGATAAGCGCCCAGCAGGAAAAGGAAGGGGTGGTCCTTATAGTTGGCAAAGATGTTTCCCAGAAAGTCAAAGGAGGCCACATCGCACCATTGCAAATCGTCGATGAAAAGGGTCAGGGGGTTCTCCTCGCTGGCCAGGCAGGTCAAGAAACGGTCGAAGAGGTCATGGAAGCGGTTCAGCGATTCCACCGGCGGCAAGGGCTTGACGCCGGGTTGGGGTCCGATGAGGATTTCCAGTTCCGGGATCACGTCGGTCAGGACTTTGCCGTTTCTTCCGACGGCCTTGTGAATCCTGTTTTTCCATTGGGCCACCCTTTCGTCGCTCTCGGTCAAAAAGGTACGCGTCAGGTTCTTGAGAGCCTGGATTAGGGAGCTGTAAGGGATATTCTTCTGGTACACGTCGAATTTACCCGACGTGAAATAGCCTCTGTGTTCCACGATCGGTTTTTGCAGCTCCTGGATCAAACGGGTCTTGCCGATTCCGGACAGTCCTGAAATCAACAGCGAGCGGAAGGTCCCTTGGGCGGCCCTTTCGTATTCATCCAGGATGGCCGCGGCTTCCTGGTCGCGGCCGACCATTTTGGATATGAAAGTTACCCGTTGGGTCAGGTAACTGCTTTCCAGGGCAAATTCGCGGATGGTGCCGATGGCCGAAAATTCGTCCCGGCAGCGGACCAGGTCGGCGTAAAGGGCGCCGCTGCTCTGGTAACGCTTTTCGGACTGCTTGAGCATCAGCTTGGCCACCATTTTGCCCAGAACCGCCGGGATGTTGGGGTTTTGTTCATGCACCTTGGGCGCTTCCTGGGCCAGATGGCAATGGATCAGTTCGAGGGGATCGTCGGAGTAAAAGGGCAGGCGTCCGGTCAGCATCTCGTAGAAAATGATGCCGAGGGAATACAGGTCCGAAGCAAAGACCACGCGGTGGTTGATGCGTCCGGTCTGTTCCGGGGAGGTATAGGCCAGGGTGTGCCGGACAAAGGAATGGTCATAGATGAAATGGCTGACGTCGCGAACGTCGACGGCGCTGATGAAGTCGATCATGCGGATGTCGAAAGCGCCGGGGTCAACCAGGATGTTGTGCGGTTTGATGCCGCCATGGATAATGCCGGCTTCATGGACTTTTTCGAGGGCCCGGGCCAGCCGGCAGGCCACAGTGAAGAAATCGTTCAAGGAGATCCGCGGATGGCCCTCGGTCAGTTTGTCGAGGGTGATCCCCTCGAAATAGTCTTGGGCGATGAAACAGACATCATCCTTGAGGCCAAAGGAAAGGGGCGTAATGAGCAGGGGATCGTTCAAGACCTTGAGGTGCTCGATCTTCTGGCTGAATTGGGCCTTTTTGTAGTCGGAAAGCGTGCTGGCCTTGAGTATTTTGAGCACCAGGGGGCGGTCCGGGTTTTTCTTGTGATAGGCCTTATAAATAGCCGCCTGGGGTGCTTCCGCAATTTTTTCGGTGATTTCATAATTGGTGATGAGCATTGTCACCCCTCTGAGCGCCAACAGAAAAAGAATATCGAATAAAGATGAATGTCGTTGTCTCCTTCGGCAATAGGTCTTGCATTCGATGTTCGACGTTCATCTTTCCTTCGATGTTCGGTCCTTAAGCGACTCTGCGTTTTTCTCCTCAAACAACAACGTGAACTCACTGCCCTTGCCGTATTCGCTGCGGAGGTCGATGCGGCCGTCGAGCAGCTCGGCCAGCTTATTGCACAGGTAAAGACCCAGGCCGGTCCCGTCATGACGCCGGGCGCTGGATGAATCCACCTGGGTGAAAGCCTGGAACAGACGGACTTGGTCGTCGGGTTTGATGCCGATACCGGTGTCGATAACTCTCAGCGCAGTGCTCATGGAGCCATTGTTGCTGTATTGGCACAGCTCGATGGTGATAGTGCCTTTGTCGGTGAACTTGATTGCGTTGTTGGCAAGGTTCAGCAAGATCTGGCTCAGGGCGCGACGGTCGGTACGCAGAATGAGCTCGCTGTCCGGCAGGGTGACGGTGATGGTCAAGCCCTTTTGTTCCGCCAGAGGCCGCAAGGTGGCGACCACTTCATCGATGATACCGTGGCAGGATACAGGCTCGCGCTTGATCTCGACCTTGCCCGACTCGATCTTGGCCAGATCGAGCAGGTCGTTGATGAGCGAGAGCAGATGCTTGGCGCTGCCCTGGATCGTCCCGAGCTGGTGCTGCTGGTCGCCCGTCAGCGGTCCCGGCAGACCCATGAGGAGCGTGCCGGTGAATCCGATGATGGCATTGAGCGGTGTACGCAGTTCGTGGCTCATGCTGGCCAGGAAGCGGTCCTTGGACTGGTTGGCGTTTTCCATCTCAATGTTCTTTTCCTGCAGTGTCTGCTCGAAGCGCCGGCGCTCGGTGATGTCGCGTGCCGCCGCGAACACGCCTTGCAGCTTTCCCTCGCGGTCGGCAAATGTGGTGGCATTGTAGGAAACGACCGTTTCCTTGCCGTTCTTGGCCCGGGCGGTCAGTTCGTAGTCGGTGACATTACCTTCGCTGAGCACCAGCTTGATGCCTCCTTCGGCGCGCGCGGGATCGGTGAAGTAGTTCTTGAAGGGCATGCCGATCAGCTCTTCACGAGTAAATCCGGTCAGGGATTCCATCTGTTGATTCACGTCGCTGATGATCCCCAGCGGGTCGGTTGTCATCAGGGCGTCGATGTTGGATTCGATCAGCGAGCGGGTATAGAACTGCTGGTCGCGGAGCTGCTGCTCCAGCTTCTTCTGTTCGGTGATGTCACGGGCGCCGGCCAGGATGCCCAGCGGATTTCCGGAGGCATCGATAAACACGCCGGCGTTGAAGGAGACGGCGATGCGGCGGTTCTGACGGGTGATCAGCACCAGTTCATAGGCGAGCACGCGGCCCGCGGCCAAGGTTTGCTGCACGCCGGAGCGGGCACGTTCGGGCTCGGTGAAGTAGTCGGCGAAGCGTGAGTTGATGAGGTGTTTGCTGGGGTAGCCGGTCAAGCGCGTCGCCTCGGCGTTGACGTCGGTGATGGTTTCGTCCGGAGCGATGGCAAAAAGCGCGTCGGCGCTGGCTTCGATCAGGGAGCGGTTATAGGCCTGCTGATCGACAAGCTGAGTCTGCAGCCGGGCCTGCTCGCTGATGTCGCGGGCGCTGGCGAAGATGCCCTGCACCCGGCCGTCGCTGCCGCGGAAGACCGAGGCGTTAAAGGAGACGGTCGCCTTCCGGCCTGTTTTGGTTTTGAGAACCAGGGCGTAGTTGGTGACGACGCCTTCGGCAAATGTGCTCTTAACACCGAAATCAGCCTGCTGGGGCTCGGTGAAGTACCGATTGAAAGGCGATCCGATCAGCGCGTCGCGGCTGTACCCGGTCATGCGGCACATCTGTTCGTTGACGTCCATGATGAAACCATCGGGGTCGACCATGATGAGACCGTCCACCGAGGATTCGATCAGGCCGCGCAGGTAGGTCTGCTGCTCGCGGAGCTGCTCTTCAAGGCGCACCCGGTCGGTGATGTCGCGGGCGCTGGCGAAGATGCCCAGCACCTTGCCTGAAGGCCCTTTGAACACGGAGGCGTTGAAGGAGACCCGCAGTTGCCGGCGCGTGCGGCTGATCAGTGTCAGGGCATATTCGGTCACCACGCCTTTTTCAAAGGTTTCCTTGATACCGGTGCGGGCCATGGCCGCATCGGTGAAGTAGTCGGTGAAGGGGGTGCCGATCAGCTCCGAGCGGGCATAGCCGCTCATTTGGCACATGCGGTCGTTGACGTCGCTGATGATTCCTTCGGGATCTACCGTGATCAGGCCGTCCACCGATGCCTCGATCAGACCGCGGTTATATACATGGGACTCGCGCAGCTGCTGCTCCAGCTTTTTCTGCTCCGTGATGTCGCGCGCGGCAGCGAACACGCCTTGCAGCTTTCCATTGCGATCGGCAAAGGTCGCGGCATTATAAGAGACCACCGTTTCCCGGCCGCTCTTGGTCCGGGCGGTCAGCTCGTAGTTGGTCACCTTGCCTTCCTGGAGTACCTGCTTGATGCCTTGCTCGGCGCGCCGCGGATCGGTGAAGCAGGTCTTGAAGAGTGATCCGATCAGTTCCTCACGGGTCAGGCCGGTGAGCGACTCCATCTGCTGGTTGACGTCGGTGATGATGCCCAGCGGGTCGGTGGTCATCAGCGCGTCGATGTTCGACTCGATCAGCGATCGGGTGTAGAACTGAGAGGCCTGGATCTGCAATTCGAGCTGTTGCTGGGCGGTGATGTCGCGGGCCGCAGCAAATATGCCGCGCACTTTGCCGGCCGTGTCCTTGAACACGGCGGCGTTGAACGAGACCGGAAGAGGACGCCCCTCGGCCGACTGCAGGGTCAGAACGTAGTTGGTGACCGATCCCTCATTGAAGGTCAGCCGCACACCTTCGGCGGCCCGCTCGCGCTCGATGAAATACAGGGGGAAGGAAGAGCCGATGAGCTGGTTGCGCGAGCGTCCGGCCATAAGGCACATGGTATCGTTAACGTCGGTTATCTTCATGGACTCGTCCACCGTCACCAGACCATCCACCGAAGATTCGATCAAGCCGCGGTTATAGGCGCGCTCTTCGGCCAGCTGGGTCTGCAGCTGGGTCTGCTCGGTGGTGTCGCGGGCGCTGGCAAAGACGCCGCGCACGGCGCCGGTGGTCTGATCCTTGAAAATGGCGGCATTGAACGAGACGATGCGCTCCCGGCCATCCTTGCTGCGCAGGGTCAACTCATAGTTGGTCACGGCGCCCTTGTCCAGGGTCAGGCGAACGCCTTCGGCGGCGCTCTTGGCATCGGTAAAATAGGGGGGGAAGGCAGTGCCGATGAGCTCCTCGCGGGAGTAGCCGGACATGCGGCACATGGTCTCGTTGACATCAGTGATGTTGAGCATGGGGTCCACCGCAATCAGGCCGTCCAATGACGCCTCGATCAGACCGCGGTTGTAGGCGCGCTCTTCGGCCAGCTGGGTCTGCAGCCGCGCCTGCTCGGTGATGTCGCGGGCACTGGCGAAGATGCCGCGCACCGAGCCTGAGGGGTCCTTGAACACCGAGGCGTTGAAGGAGACGCCCACCCGGCGCTTGCCCCGGGTGGCCATTGTAAGAACGTAATCCGTGACCACGCCCTTTTCGAAGGTCTGCGCCACGCCGGCGCTGGCGCTCTCGCTGTCCACAAAATAATCGGCAAAAGGAGTGCCGATCAGCTCTTCGCGGGAGTAACTCGACATCTGGCACATGCGGGCATTGACGTCGCTGATGATGCCGGCCGGATTGACGGTGATCAGTCCGTCGACGGAGGCCTCGATCAGACCCCGGTTATAGGCCTCGGATTCACGCAGCTGCTGCTCCAGCTTCTTTTGTTCGGTGACGTCGCGGGCTGCGGCAAACACGCCCTGCAGCCGGCCGTGGGCATCGCGGAAGGTGGAGGCATTATAGGAAACCACGGTCATGTGACCGGTTTTGGAGAGGGCTGTCAATTCATAGTTGGTGACCTTGCCTTCGCGCAGCACCAGTTTGATGCCCTCTTCGGCCAACTGCGGGTCGGTGAAGTAGTTCTTGAAGGGCGAGCCGATCAGCTCGTCGCGCGAATAACCGGTCAGTGTCACCATCTGCTTGTTGACGTCGCTGATGATGCCCAAGGGGTCGGTGGTCATCAGGGCGTCGATGTTGGATTCGATCAGCGAACGGGTATAAAACTGGGTCGATTTGAGTTGCTCGGTCAGCCTGATTTCGTCGGAGATATCCTTGGAAATGAGCAGGTAGCCGATCGCCCGGCCCAGCGAATCGCGGCGCGGCGTAATAACGACCCGCGCTGTGAAATGCTCACCGTTTTTGCGGCGGCGGGTGATGGTGCCTTCCCATTTGCCGTTGTGCAGGGCGGCTTCGAGGATTTCGCGCGGCTTGCCGGAATTGACATCCTCTTCGGTGTGCAGGATGGAGGAGTTGGCCTTGCCGACCACCTCTTCGGGTTCATATCCGTACAGACGCCGGGCGCCTTCGTTCCACAGCAGGATCTTGCCGTCGAGGTCCTTGCCGATGACCGAATACTCGGTCGAGGACTCCAGGATGTTGGTGATAAAATCCACGGCTTGGCGGGCGTTGCTCACAATGGCGCTGTCGAAGAGTTTGGCCTTCATGATCTGCTCGGTAAAGCGCGGCTCGTCGGAAATATCCTTTGAGATCAGTAGGAATCCGATCGTCAGGCCGGTCGAATCACGGCGCGGGGTGATGACCACCCGGGCGGGGAAGTGCCCGCCGTTTTTTCGTCGGCGGCTGATGGTGCCTTCCCATTTGCCGATACGCGACGCGGTTTCCATCATCTCATGCGGGATGCCGGCCTTGACATCTTCCTCGGTGTGCAGGATGGAGGAGTTGGCCTTGCCGACCACCTCATCGGCCTCGTAGCCGTAAATACGCCGTGCGCCTTCGTTCCACAGAAGGATCGTGCCTTTGAGATCCTTGCCGATGACCGAATATTCGGTCGAGGACTCCAGGATGTTGGCCATGAAGTCCAGGGCGCCGCCGGTCTGCTTGACCATGGCTGAGTCGTAAAGTTTGCTTTTCATGCATTTCTTCCTCTCGGCAACCATTTTTTGGGGGGAGTCGCAAGGGATGGTTCTTGCTCAGCACAATGGGGAGGGATTTTTTTTTAAGTATTCAGAAAGGTATTGCCTGTCAATATAATTATACCACGGGTGGGGATACTTTTCCTTCCCGGTTGCGAACCAGCCACTGGTCTTTTTGCCTGGCTACAATGGTTTCGGGGTCAGCGCCAGCCTGCCGCGGCCGGGAAGATCGATCATGAGGTGCGGCATGGCCCGGCCGGAGGGTCTTCAATGGATTGTTGTTCTTCGATACTACGATCCGGCTGCTCTTGCTGTCGGCCTTTGAACGGCGACTTTGGGTAAAAAGTTTTGGTTCCGAATTCAGGCGCAGCTTGCACGCGGGTAAAAAAACGTTTGGCAAGGGATTTATCCGCACGGGTAGGTATATATTTTTCCTTCCCAGTTGCGCACCAGCCAGTGGTCTTTTTGCCTGGCCACAACGACTTCGGGGGTGAGCGCCACTTTGCCGCCGCCGCCGGGCAGGTCGATCATGAGGTGCGGCATGGCCAGGCCGGAGAGTTTGCCGCGCAACCCGTTCATCAGTTGCAGGCTCTTTTGGATCGGCACCTGGAAGTGCGCTGTGCCCGGCACGCGGTCCACCTGGTGGATGTAATACGGCCGGATGCGGTTGAAGAGCAACTTTTCCATCAGCTGACAGAGCACCCGGGCATCGTCATTGATTCCCTTGAGCAGCACGGTTTGGCTGCCGAGGGGAATGCCGGCATCGGCCAGACGGTGGCAAGCCGTCATCGCCGCAGGCGTGAGTTCCAGCGGATGATTGAAATGGATGTTGATGTAAAGCGGGTGGAAAGCGCTCATGCGGCGCGCCAGGGATTCAGTGATGCGCCGGGGGCAAACGGCGGGCACACGGGTATGCATGCGCAACAGCCGTACCTGTGGTATGCCGCGCAGGTCCTGCAATATGGATAGCAGCTGATCGTCGCCGAGCATCAGCGGATCGCCGCCGGACAAAATCACCTCGGTGATAGAGGCGTTGCCGCGAATGTAGGCGATCCCCCGCTCGATCAAGGCATGGGACACCTGACCTGGATCGGCCATCCTGCGCTTGCGCATGCAGAAGCGGCAGTGCACGGCGCACTGGTTGGACACCAGAAGAACCACCCGATGGGGGTAACGGTGAATCACCTGGGGCGCGGGGGACTGGCGTTCCTCGGCCAAGGGATCAGAAGATCGCCCGGTATCCTCGAGCTCGGCCGGATGGGGGATGAACTGAAGGCCGATGGGATCTTCGGCGGATTGGATCAGCGAAAGCACATAGGGATTGACTTTCATGGGAAATACAGCGGCCACGGCATCCCGTCGCAGTGTGTCGGCCGACAGGCGGGCGGGCAGATCCTGCGGCCGGACAATGCTTTCGCCCGCAAGATCAATCCAACCCGAGGGGTCTCTTTTTTCCCACCAATTTTTCATCGAAAATCAAAACTATTTTCTGACCGCGCCGTAGAACATGCCGAGATCGAGCGCGTCCGGTGCTGCAGCCTGCGGTAGCATGCCGCAACGTCCGCGGGATGAAGTGCGACACAGATAGGGGTCCTTATAAGGCGCCCGTCATACATTGAACCTGAAGTTGATGATATCCCCGTCCTGCACCTCGTATGTCTTGCCTTCCAGCCTCACCGTGCCCTGCTTGCGGGCTTCGGCATAGCTGCCGGCCGCCATCAGATCATTGTACGCCAGTACCTCGGCCCGGATGAATCCCTTTTTGATGTCCGAGTGGATCACTTCGGCGGCATCCACGGCGGCGGTATGTTTTTGAATGGTCCAGGCCCGCACTTCGTCTTCACCGACGGTAAAAAAAGAGATCAGACCCAGCAATGCATAGGAGCCGTGGATCACCCGGTCCATGGCAAGATCGCGAATGTCGAATTCGGCCATGAATTCACGGGCCTCATCGACCGGCATCTGCCCCAGCTCCTGCTCCAATTTGCCCCTGATGGCCAGACAGGTTTCATCGGAGGCCCAGGACTGTACTTCGGGAAGCGCCGCATCCTCGTCGCGGTTGTTGAAAAGGAGCAGGCAGGGTTTGGCCGATAAAAAAGCATAGCCCCGCAACAATTTGGCGGCGGCCAATTGGGGAAACCGGCGCAAAGGCAGCTCCTTGTTCAGGTGCTCGGCACACTGTCTCACCAGGGACATCTCCTCGGGATCCGGTTTTCTGCCCCGCTTCTGATCCAGTTCAAGACGCTCCAGCCGTTTTTCCACCACCATCAGATCGGATAAAATCAATTCCTGATCAAAGGATAGAAAATCGGCTTTGGGAGCGGGCGGCTCACCGTCGTATCCCACGAAGTTGCGCACGACATGCAGGAGGGCATCGCAATCACGGACCTGGGTCCAGATGCTTTGCTCGCGGGTCGATTCCTTGACAGACTCGGCCGGCGCCGGCAGCAGATATTCGACCTGAGCATAAATGGTCTTGCGCGGCTGGTACATGGTCGATAACCGTTCCACCCGCACATCCGGCACCCGAACGGTGCCGATACGCACCTCTTTGCGGTGGGCGGCGTCCAACTTGGAGTTGGTCAACGCCTCGAACAGGGCGGTCTTGCCGGCGCCCGGCTTTCCAATCAAACCAAGCTTCATCAAATCGCTCCCTTATCCCTCAAATTGCCGCTTGGGCAAATCAGGTCTACTATCCCCGATCGCAGGCCAAGGCAATACATAATACTCATTATTCCGATTTGCCCGGCTGCCTCTGTCCTCCCGTAAGTTGATCGGGTGGCACAACTTTCAGGGGCCGGTCTGCTGCGGAACCCTTTTCTTTTGACAGGGTCGGCTGTTTTCGGTAGGGGCTACTTCAAGTATAGAGATCCAGCCCGATCGCATGTTGGAGCTTTCATTATGGCCCGATCCGCTAAACCTCGCCCAAACGGCGGCCCGAAGGCGCTTGGCAAAGCTTCCCGTCTGCAAGCATTTGCACCTGACATCAGCCGGCATGTCCGACTACGGCAACGTCTGTACAAACGTATCGCCCAGCTCCAAAAGGAAAAGGAGGCCCGCCGCAACCTGCAGTCGGCTCTCCGCGAGCTCGAATCGAGGTATCGATCGCTGGTCGAAAGCGCTCAAAATCAAACCGTATTGGTGCGGGCGCAGGCAGAGTTGAAGGGGCAGGTTCGTCATCGGACCAGCGAGCTGGTGCAGGCCAATATGGAACTGCATAAGGAGGTCGAAGAACGCCGTGCCACGGAAAAGGTATTGCGGGAGCGCGAAGCCGAACTGGTAACCGAAAAGGCCAATTTGCAGGAGACCAACACAGCCTTGAAGGTTCTGCTCAAACGGCGCGAGGTTGATAAAAGGGATCTCGAAGAGCAAATCCTGTATAATTTGAAGAAGCTGGTGCTGCCGTACCTGCACAAGATGCAAAAAGCCTGCACGGATGAGGGGCTTAAAGCCTATCTGAGCATCATCGAATCCAACTTGGGAGATATCACCTGCGGGTTTTCCCGGCGCCTGTCGCTGGAGTTTTACGGACTTTCGGCCGCGGAACTCAAGATTGCCAACTTCATCCGCCAAGGCAAGAAAAGCTGGGAAATAGCCGGCCTGCTCAATTTGTCCATCCGCACCGTGGAGGCGTCGCGGCACAACATCCGGCGCAAGTTGCGCCTCGACAATCAAAAAGTGAATTTGCGCACCTTCCTGATGTCGATCACTTGATCCCCTCCCAGGAGCGGCCGTATGCGAAATCGGCCGCTTCGCGCGTTTTGGCCATGCCGGCGACTATTCCGCCGTAACGGGAGTTTCCAATAATGCTGCCTTGATCCCGGCCATCAGCACCCATCCGGATGGATCCCTTCCTTTCCAGGCGCACCGTATTCGCGCAACGCAAAAGGCCCGGCCCGATGCCGGGCCTTCAAGTTTCTTTTGCAGGCCTCTGGAATACGTTTGACTCAGCTATCGTGCTGAATGCGGCAGTTTTCGCGGCACTGTTTCAGTTCCTCCACGCATCCGCTGGGAAGGCGATTGCCGCAGCGGGCGAACTTGTCTTCACAGTGTTTCATACAGTCGCTTTGGTTTTCAACCGATGTATTCATGGTAAACCTCCTCAGGTCAAAAAAACACCATAATCATCATGGGTGAGCCGGCAACAGGGTTGTATCGGGCGCAAGGTTTGATCCGGCCGGTGAACTGCCCCGTTTGATTGCGGCTCGCTTTCGGCCCGCTGAGCCGAAGAGCAGCGGTTCTCCGAAGCCGGGCAGCTCCGTCTCCACGGCCTGCACCGCGGGACCTTGGCTGGGTCCTGTTCAGCCAGAATTGCCGGCCGAAAATGCCAAGGAGGCGCAGGAGCGATCCATTTGACACCACCCGGTCGGCTGAGTAATGTTGGCCCGATTCAATCCCTCCGGCACCTGCTCATAAACTCGGGCCACCATAGAGGGGTGCAATTCGATTGCCTTTAAGGGGACGCCAGCATGCTCAATGCAGCCGAAAATGGCCAGGGCCTAGATTATCTGATAAACCGCAGCGGCTTTTTCGGCCGCCAGATTCTGAAGGTCGCCAGGCTCTTGTACTCACTGCAAGTTCGTCTCCGGCAGCCGGACGGCGGTTCATTGGGAATTTTTGGGAAAAACCATACTTTTCTTCGTATCATGCGGGGTGTGGAAGCGCTGGCCCTGTTTCTGTTCACCTACTATGTGGGCGGATCGCTGACCCGCAGGGACCAACATGCCCTGGCTCAGTTGATCGGAATGGGGGCAAAGCGCGCCTATCGATTGACCCTTTACAATTCACTGCTGTTCGGGCTCCCCACGGCTGCAGTCTACTTCTTGCTGGGCGAAGGCTTCCAGTGGGTTGGCAACCTGCATTCCGTGGCGGCGATCCCCTCCTGGGTGGTCGGCAACACGTCCCGCTTGATCGGCGCCGCCAGCCTGACCGTAGACCTGTTCCGAGCGATCGATGCCGCCTGGAACGGACGCTGCTGGGCGCCTTTGGGCACCTTTCCCATTTTGATCAACCTGCCTACGTATGTGAAGATGGCGGGCCGCAGGCTGCTCGGCAACAACCATCGATCGGTCGCTCCCAAGGCGCCGCGCGATCCCTCTGAAACCCAGGATTGAAATGAAGGAATTTGTTATGCGCCCTGCAGCTTGGGGTTGTTCCAATGGCGCTGGTGGTCGCGCTGAGATTTTTTGTCCAGGTTGTGCTTGGCCGCGGCCGTCAGATCGATGCCGGTCTGGTTGGCGATGCAAGTAAGCACAAACATGACATCGGCCAATTCATCGGCCAGGTCCTCTTTGGTGCGCGGCTTTTCCTTAAAACTTTGCTCTCCATACATGCGCGCCATGAGCCGCGCCACTTCCCCTACCTCTTCCACTAAAATGGCCAGGTTGGTCATTTCATCGAAATAGCGCACCCCGAACTGTTTCACCCATCGATCGACCTGTTGCTGGTACTCACTGATGGTCATAGTTTTCTTCCAGCTGAAATGGTTAGACCGGGAACTGCTGAAGAATTTCTCAGAAGACCCGCCGGGCAGGCGCCGTAAACTTTGCGTGAGTTTTGGAGCCCTCCGAATTCATCCCGCTTTCCATAGCACAAAGGGCGGCGCCGATTCGGCGCCGCCCTTGTTCTATCCAAGCTTCCATGACCAATTCCCTAATTGGGAACAATGTCGCACACCCGCCAGTGTCCATTTTGCTTGACCAGATCCAAGGTAACATCCATGGGGTGGTTCTGGCCCAGGTTGAACAGCTTGCCGATCACCATGAAAACGGGGTTGATGGCCACGCGGGTGGTGCCGCTGATTTGCACGCGGGCCGAGTCGGCCTCCTGGCCTATCGTGTTCACATGCATTTTGGTAAACATGTGCCGAAAATAGGAAATCTCATACCCCTGCTGAGCGGCCTGGTCCGCTTTGACCTGCAGAAAGTCTTCGACCATCCCGGCATTCCTTTTTTCGGTGCAGAGCCATTTCTGCATATCCGGATCAAGATAGAAGTATTCTTTGATAAACGCCCTGGCCGCCTTGGCGGGTGTCTGACGGGAGTCAACGGCTGCCAATATGGCCTGCAGCACAACAAATGAAATGAACAGAACGACAAACGGTGCAAAGCGATTGCCTTGGCCCATGAGGTCAACCTCCTGAAATTCGATGGAGCCGGCCGGTGCTTCCGACTTCGGCGCAGTCTAAAACTCAGCGCCGATCATTAGCATGCCCGCGGTCCGATGACAAGGGCTTTGCCGGTCCTTTCAAGGGCGATGTAACTCAGCGGTTCATAATTATTCCGATTTGAATCACTCCTTTAAAAAAACCTTGCGTCCAAAAGATAACTTGACTATACCGGTCAAGAAACAAACGATCGGTCCTCGCGAGTGGATTTTTAAAGCTATGTTTTTTCCGTCTAAAAAAGGCCAGTACGCCTTGCGCGCCGTTTACGAATTGGCCAAGCGCACAGGGCAGGGGCCAACCAAGATCTCGGCCATAGCCGAAGCGCAATCGATTCCCCATCGGTTCCTGGAAGTCATTTTGCACCAGCTCAAAGGCAGCGGATTGGTTGTGTCCAAAAGGGGTTTTTACGGCGGCTACGCCATAGCCAAATCTCCGGAGGAGATCAGTGTAGGTGACATCCTCAGATTTTTCCACAAGGATCAGGCGTCCACCGATTGCCCGGCCTGCATCTCGCGGCAGAGCTGCCCTTTCGTCGGCAATTGTGCTTTTTCCCCTCTATGGAAAAGAGTGAAAGCGGTTGCGTTTCAAATCTACGATGGGACCACATTGCGGGATTTGCTGAATGAGAACGAATCCGGCCTTCTGCCCGACGCTCGGGTGGAAGGCCGGCCGGCGCCTTCGCGCACACAGGCTATTCGCTAAAAGAGATGAGCAAGGGTATGAATCGAACATTCCATGCAGTTCTTATGGGTGCAGCGCTGGTCGCCGCGGCCGGCCTTTTTCTGCTGGCGGCGCCGGCCGAACCCGCCCAGCAGCCCGAACAGGCCCGGGCGGATATCATCGTCATCGATGGACTCAAGACCTTCGGGCCGCTTGAAAGACCGGCGGTCGTTTTTCTGCATGACAAGCATACCGAGGCGCTTGCACGTCAAGGGAAAAATTGTCTGGCATGTCATCCCCAGGAAAACGACCGTTTCTCGCTTAAATTCCAGCGCACCGAAGATGCCGCCAAACAGCGCGTCATGGAAATCTACCATCAACAGTGCGTCAATTGCCATCAGGAGACCCGATCGCAGCAGAAGGATTCCGGCCCGGTCACCTGCGGGGGCTGCCATTCCGAGGAGCCATCGGTTCAAAGCGACTTTCAGCCGATCGGCATGGACCGTTCCCTGCACGCGCGGCATGTCAAAGCCGCCGAGAACCGCTGCGAACGCTGCCACCACAAGTACAATCCGCAAACCCAAAAGCTGTTTTATGCCAAGGGCCAGGAGGAGGCCTGCCTCTACTGCCATAAGGACAAGACCGAAGATAATCGCATCTCACTGCGCCTGGCGGCGCATGATCAGTGCATAGCCTGCCACCGCGCGCGGGTTGCCGAAAAAAAACCGGCCGGACCCTCGGAATGCGCCGGATGCCACAGCCCGGAACGACAGGCGCTCCATGAAAGGATTGAAAGCCCACCGCGCATCGAACGCAACCAGCCCCATGTGACCTTGGTTCGCACGCACGCCCAGGACGAACCGCAGACGGCGCTTCCCGCCAGCATGGCGCGCGCGACCTTCGACCACAAATCCCACGAAGGGGTGACCGGTTACTGCCGCACGTGCCACCATGCCGCTATCACGCCCTGCGCAGACTGCCACACCATCCAGAGCCGCAAGGAAGGCGCGGGGGTCAAACTGGCCCAAGCCATGCACCAGGTGGATGCACCCATGAGTTGCGTGGGCTGCCATCAGACCGAGCTGCAGAAGCCGGCCTGTGCCGGCTGCCACGGCAGCATCCCGCAACAACGGGTCTGGGCCTCGGAAGCCTCCTGCAAGGTGTGCCACGTTCCGATGGGCGATGAAAATTATCCGCAGGACAAAGCCCAAGCCGAAGAGCTGGCCGCCCAATTGCTTGAATCACGCCGGCTTCAGTCCGCTCGGCCGATGTTTAAGGAAGAAGATATTCCCGATCAAGTGTCCATTGGTCATCTGGTGGATCAATTCGAGGCAGTTCAGATGCCCCACCGCCGGATTGCGCTCCGGCTGACCCAGATGACCCGCGACAGCCGACTGGCCGGTGCTTTTCATGCCCAGGCCGCCACGCTGTGCCAGGGGTGCCACCACAACAGTCCGCCGTCACCCAAGCCACCCCGCTGCGGTTCTTGCCACGGACGAACTTCCGATGCCTTGAATCCGACGCGTCCCGGGTTGATGGCGGCCTTCCACGAGCAATGCTTCGATTGTCACGACCGGATGGGTATTTTAAAACCGGATAACCGCGATTGTACGGCCTGCCACGCCCGGCGGTCACCGGAAAATAGAAGTTGAGGAAATTTGCATGCCGATTTCAAGAAGAAGATTTTTAGGCTGGGCGAGCGTCGCGGGTGTGACGAGTGCACTTCCCCGCCGCGCCCGGGCCGCTTCCAACAAGCAATTCAAAGGATATGCCGACAGCCGCGGCGTACTGCACGATCTCACCCGGTGTATCGGCTGCCGCAAATGCGAAGCCGCCTGCAATGCGGTCAATCAGCTGCCCCAGCCGCAAAAGCCCTTTGACGACTTGAGTGTGCTCGAGCAAAAACGCCGCACCGCCGCCCAGGCGTATACCGTGGTCAACCAATTCTTTCCGAATGGCAAGGACCGGCCGCCGATATTTGTTAAAAAGCAGTGCAACCACTGTCTGGAGCCGGCCTGCGCATCGGTCTGCTTTGTCAAAGCGTTCACCAAGACGCCCGAAGGCCCCGTGGTCTACAACCCCGATGTGTGCGTGGGATGTCGCTACTGCATGATCGCCTGCCCGTTCGATGTGCCGGCCTATGAGTACGACAAAGCCCTGGACCCGCGGGTCACCAAATGCACGCTGTGCCATCCGCGGCTTGTAGAAGGCAAATTGCCCGGGTGCGTGGAAGCCTGCCCCACCGAAGCCTTGGTGTTTGGCAAGCGCAACGAGCTGATCAAATTGGCCCGCCACCGCATCGCGGCCCATTCCGGGCGTTATCTGGAGCACATTTACGGCGAACATGAAATGGGCGGCACGAGCTGGCTGTACCTTTCAGGCCCGGCGTTTGCGGATGTGGGGTTGCGCGAGGACCTGGGCACTTTACCGGCCGGACAGCTCACGGCCGGAGCGCTGGGCGCGGTTCCCATCGTCATTGGCTTGTGGCCGGTGCTGCTGACCGGCATTTATGCAGTGACCAGGCGCAAGGAGAAAATCGCCGCCCAGGAGAAGCAGTCGGCGGTGGAGGCCGCCGTGGCCCAGGCCAATGCCGAAGCCCAGGCCAAACTGAAGTCGGCCCTGGCCAAGGCGGAGCAGGATAAAAGCGCGGCCGTCGAGCGCGAGGTCAAAAAAGCGCTGGAAGCGGCCAAGGAGCAGTAGAATTTGAAATTTGAAATTTCAAATTTGAAATCTATCGGCGGCAATCGCCTTGAATATCAACGATGGTGTCGTTGAGGAGGATTTAGAGAATGACTACAACCCCCGCCCGTCCCCCCAAGCGCTACCTGACGCCTTTTAATGTGGTAGCCGGAATCATCGTGCTCGTCGGGCTGATCCTTACGGTGCTGCGTTTTACCCAGGGTCTGGGCGCGGTCACCCGCCTGTCGGACAACTACCCTTGGGGCCTGTGGATCTCTTTCGACCTGCTGGTGGGCGTGGCCCTGGCGGCCGGCGGGTATGTGACCTCAGCCGCCGTTTATATCTTCGGTCTGAAGCGCTACCAGGCGGCCGTGCGCCCGGCCATTTTAACCGGTTTTCTCGGATATGCGCTGGTGGTGCTGGCCCTGCATTACGATGTCGGGCGTCCCTGGCGCCTGCCGTATCCGTTTTTAATCTCCCGCGGCACCACCTCCCTGCTGTTTGAAGTGGCGGCTTGCGTGGCGCTCTATCTGACTGTGCTGTTTGTGGAGTACTCACCGGCGGCCATGGAGTGGCTGGGAATGAAACGCGCCCGCAACCTGGTGGTCCGGCTGACCCTCGTGCTCACCATTTTAGGCGTGATCTTGTCCACCCTGCACCAAAGCTCCCTGGGCGCACTTTTTCTGATCGCCCCGGCCAAGCTGCATCCCCTGTGGTATTCAAGTTACATTCCCATATACTTTTTCATCACCAGCATTATCGCCGGTCTGTCCATGGTGATCTTCGAAAGCGGTCTGTCGCATCGTTTTTTCAAGCATAAAATGGATGCAGGCCACCTGGCCGCCAAAACCGATGTGATGCTGGGATTCGGGAAGGCGGCGGCCTGGGTTTTGGCCGGGTATTTCTTTATCAAGGTGATCGGCATTGCCGTCGATGACAACTGGCACTACCTGGCCACGGGTTACGGTGCCTGGTACCTGGTGGAGCTGATCGGGTTTGTGGCCCTGCCGGCATTTGCCTATGCGGTGGGGGTTCGCGAAAAAAACACGGTCGTGATCCGCTGGACGGCGGCCTGGACCGTGCTGGGAATTGTGATCAACCGCTTCAACATCAGCCTGATCGCATTTAACTGGTATCTGCCGGCCGAAGAGCGCTATTTTCCCCATTGGATGGAAATCGCCATTTCACTGTTCATCGTCACCCTAGGCGTAATCGCCTTCCGTTTCATCGTCACACGGATGCCGATACTGTACGCCCATCCCGATTATGACGCCCATTGATATGGATAAGGAGGCGGCTTCATGGAAGCCATACAGACATTGCAGGAGTTCATGCTCCAAACCAAGAATATCATTTATGTGCTCATCGTGCTGGGCCTGCTGGCCATGCCGGCGTTCTGGCGCTTTCTAAACGGCAGGGACAGGGAGTAGGGGCGTTGGCCCGTTTGCCCGCGGATCGTTTGGCCCTGCTCGTTGGTGGGCTTCATTGCGTGCGCAATGAATATGGTTCTGGCGATAAAATCAGGAGTCTCGCATGTATGAATTTGTCACCGGCCCGATGGCATGGATTGCTTTCGGCGTCTTCTTCTTCGGGCTGATTTTCAGGCTGATCTGGTACATCAAAGGACTGCACTGGCAAATGGACCGGGTCGCGTACACGCGCCATCTCGGCTACGGCCTCAAAGGCGCCGCGCGTTCCATCGTCTGCTGGCTGATCCCGTACGGCACGCACAGTTGGCGCTACTATTCGGGGTTCACGATTCTGGTATTCGTTTTCCATATCGGCCTCATCGTGACGCCCATATTTCTGCTGGGCCACAATATCATCCTGGACGAGCGGTGGGGCTTGCGGTTGCCGGCGCTGCCCGAAGCCACGAGCGATGTTCTGACCGTGGCTGTCCTGGCAGCGGTGCTTTTTATTTTACTGCGGCGCATCGCCCTGCCGGAAGTACGGATATTGACGACCCTCTACGATGTTGTGCTGCTGCTCATTGTGGTGGCGCCGTTTTTGACCGGCTTTTTGGCCCATCATCAGGTGGGCGATTATCACCTCTGGTTGATCGCCCATATCCTGGCCGGAGAGATCATGTTGATGGCCGTGCCCCTGACGAAGCTGTCGCATGCCCTGCTCTTTTTCTTGTCGCGGGCCCAGCTGGGCATGGATTACGGCATCAAGCGCGGCGGCATGAAGAGCCCGGGTTTGCCGTGGTAAGAAGAGAAAAAGGAAAAACATATGCCCGAAGGAGTACTTTGCAATAAAACCCCCGTGAACACGGTTGAGCAACTGCAGGCCCTGCTGGCCGACAAAAGCGGCAAGCAGTATTACGAAGAGATGAAGCAGTTGGATGTGGACAGCACGGCGCTATGGGCGAGCATGCAAAAATCGCTCAAGTCGCGCCTGCGCACGTGGCTCGAAATCTGCGCCCATTGCGGCATGTGCGCCGATAGCTGCTTTTTCTACCTGGCCAACGACAGCGATCCGACCCAGGTGCCGTCTTACAAAATCCAGAGCACGCTGGGCGAACTGGTCCGGCGCAAGGGCAAGGTGGACAACGCCTTCATGCACCATGCCATGGATACGGCCTGGTCGCGCTGCACCTGCTGCAACCGCTGCGGCATGTACTGCCCCTTCGGCATCGACATGGGGGTGATGTTCAGCTACCTGCGCGGGCTCCTCTTCGCGCAGGGATTCGTCCCCTGGGAGTTGAAGATCGGATCGGGCATGCACCGCATCTACCGCGCCCAGATGGATGTGACCAGCGAGGACTGGGTGGAAACCTGCGCGTGGATGTGCGACGAATACGCCGAAGAGTGGCCGGGGCTGGAATTTCCCGTGGACAAACCCGACGCCGACATCATCTATACGGTCAATGCCCGCGAGGTCAAACATTACCCCGAAGACCTGGCCGAGGCCGCCATTTTGTTCCATCTGGCCGGTGAAAACTGGACCGTGCCCAGCGAAGGCTGGGAAGAGACCAGCCTGGCCATGTTCGCCGGCGACTGGGAAGCCTGCAAAAAACAGGTCGAACACGTCTACGCGGCCATGGACCGCCTCAAGCCCAAGCGCATGGTGGTGACCGAATGCGGGCACGCCTACCGCGCCACCGTGGTCGAGGGCCCCTACTGGGCCGGCCTGAAAACCGGCCAAACCCCCATCGAAAGCCTGCACTACGTGGAATGGGTGGCCGAGGCCCTGCGCACCGGCAAGCTTAAAATCGATCCGGCCAAGAAGATCAAGGAGCCGGTCACCTACCAGGACTCCTGCAACTATATCCGCAACGCGGGCTTGCGCAAGTGCGCGCGCGAAATCATGGGCCACATCGCCGAAGACTTCCGTGAAATGAAGCCTTGCGGAGAGCACAACTTCTGCTGCGGCGGCGGGGGCGGGCTCAACGGCATCGGGCGCTACCGCGAGCAGCGCAATGTGGGCCTGAAAGTCAAGCGCGATCAGATCCTGGCCACCGGCGCCAAGCTGGTGGTCAGCCCCTGCCACAACTGCTGGGACGCGATCCGGGATATGGAAGAAATATTTCACATCGGCATTCGCTGGTCCTTTCTCAAGCCGCTGCTGCTGAAGATGGTGATCGTACCCGAACACTTGAAATCTGACGAGTGATCTCCGAATCCGTGGGCTCCACCAATCAAGAGAAAACGCAAAGAAATAGGGGCGCTTTTTAGCGTCCCCTATTAAATTAAAGGCTGTTGGGACGACCATACTGGGTAATTGGATCGCCCCCGAGGGCCAAGCCAAAACTAAT
Organism: Desulfobacteraceae bacterium; assembly: GCA_003599575.1. GTDB lineage: Bacteria > Desulfobacterota > Desulfobacteria > Desulfobacterales > Desulfosarcinaceae > Desulfatitalea. The sequence goes on from QZKV01000131.1 coordinate 45,593, forward strand.
CGCGAAGCAATGAAGCATCCCGATAGGCAGGATGCTTCATTGCTTATGAATCTTGCCGGGAGCTGAGACTAGGCGGCTTTCTTTTTGGCGGTCTTTTTGGTCTCTTTGACTTCCTTCTGAGGTTTGGGCGAAAGGGCGTCGCGGTCTCCGCCGCTCATGCCGGAGATGTAGCGGACCAGTTTTTTGCGGGACTCGATATCGTACTGGGAAGTGATGGCGATCTGCTCCATGATGGGCGAGCCGCCGCCATGGTATCCGCCCACGTTGTGGATGCCGCCCTTGGCCGAGCACAGCACGTCGCCCAGGTAGCGCCAGAACTGGGCCTGATCCTCGACCGGCATGTCGGGGTTGCGCTTGGTGTACTTGAGCAGCAGGTCTTTGGTTTCAGGGTTGAGAAAATCCTTTTCGTGCGGGAAGGTCGCCACGACACCGCCGGCGATGTCGCACAGGATCTCGGCTTCGCGGAAGACCGATTCGCCCGACAGGCAGCGGCCCACGTTGCAGTAAATCGAGTGCGGGATGTAAGAACCGGGGCCATAGGCGGTCAGGCCTTTGCCGGGCATGTAGACCCGCGGGCCGCCCAGGTCGGAGGCGGTATAGCCGGCGGCATAGCCCAGCTCGGTGACCATGATCAATTCGGCCAATTTTTCGCGCACGTGGGAGGTCTTGTGCACGTTGTTGACTTCGGCCGCCAGGGCGGCGGCGCCCATGACCACATCTCCGATGGCCGGTTTGCAGCCCGAGTAGGAGTGGCGGTGGAACAGGGCGAACAACAAGGCCAGCAGGCCGCCGTGCTGATATTCGCCGGCCAGGAAGACGCGGTCCCAGGGCACGAAGCAATTCTCGAAAATCATATAGGAGTCGGTCGAAACCGGGAACCAGCCGCGCTTGAAATGCTCGCGGTCCCTGAAGCGGTGGATGGTGGCCACCTGTTTCAAACCGTCCCAGTCGCCCGGTACGGCAAAGGACACGGCATAATCCTTGTCTTCGGGGCGCAGGGCGCGCGTGGGCACCACCAGCACTTCATCGGCCACCGAGGCTTCGGAGATGTGCACCTTGCACCCCTCGACCACGATGCCGTCCTTGAGCCGTTCCTTGATATGGACATAAGCGCCCGGGTTGGGCTGGTCGGCCGGGCGCAGCAGCCGGTCGCCTTTCACGTCGGTCTGGGCGCAGCAGCCGATCAGGTCTTCGGTCTGGAAACGCGTCAGCCACTTTTTGAAATTCTCGTGGTACTGCGTGGCGCCGTTGTTCATCTTGTCGGCTTCATAGGAGACATTGTAAATGGCGTTGGTGGCATCGATGCCCATGCAGCGCTGGATGCAGCCGCCGACCTTCTGGCACAGCATGCGTGTCATGTCCTGTTTCTTGTGCAAGTCGTCTTTGTTCTGGTGGATGTGGGTGAAGCGGTTGATGCGCTGGCCGGTCAAATGCGAAATGGCGGTCAACAGCTCCTGGTTCTCCGGCTTGGCCGCCTCATCGTAGGTCATGCCGATGTTGTTGATGCAGTCCATCTGAAGCTCGTCCGTACGGTCGATCTTCCGCCCGTTGAAGTAGACGTTGCGCTTCATCTTGGAAAGCCCTTTGATGTAATCTTGTTTTGTCCGCATGATGACTCCTTTTTGTGACGTGACTCTTAGACCTGTTTAAAAACCTGCTTATAGGTATCGTTGGGGCAAACTTTTGATGATCAGCTCCGCCTCCCCGACCATGCGGTCCACCAGCTCCTTTACGGTCGGCATATCGTCGATGCGCTGGGCGCATTCGCCGCCGGCATACATGGCCTTGCTCTCATCGCCGGCGAAGGTGGCGTTGATGCCTTCTCTTTCGAAATCCATCAATTCACGCGCAGCCTGGCTCGCGCCGTCGTCCGGAACACCGATAAAAACGCCGGGCGCTTTTACCAGGGTGTTTTCCATGTGCTTGACGCTGGCGGGCGTCTTGACCCAGCGCGCCGGTCCCACGAACCCGCGGGCCACCAGGGTGCCCCGATCGCCGGCTTTGACAATTCCTTTTTTCCACAATTCGGCGAAGTCGCTCTCTTTGGTGGCCAGAAAGCGCGTGCCCATCTGCGCGCCGGCCGCTCCCAATGCCAAG